>WRMB01000015.1 GCA_009777345.1 Micrococcales bacterium
CGGGCCTGGTGGCTGGCCGCAGCGGTCAGCCTGCTAGTCGCGGTCCTGGTGGTGTGGTGGCGGCGCTGGCCGGTCTCGTTCGACTACCGGGTGACCCAGCGGGCTCGCGGCCGGGTACGGTCCTGGTCGTACCGGCGTCGGTGGGGCACTGCGATGACCGGGTGCGGCCTGACCACCAAGGACAACGACGGCGAACGGGTGTACCCGGCACGGTCTGTGATCTGGTCCACCAAGACCGCTGACCGGTTCCGGGTGCGGATGCTGCCGGGTCAGACCCTGGCCGACTGGAACACCAAAGCGGTCGCCCTGGCGGCGGCGCTGGACGTGCAGACCCTCCGGTTCGCCCCCGCCACCGGCCGGTTCACCCGCAAGGCCGATGTGGACGTGACCGCGATCCGGTGCGACCCGCTGGCCGGTACCCGCCAGGCTGTGCCTGCCGCTGGGGATGGTCTGGCGGTGCGGGTCGGCCGGTGCGAGGACGGTTCGGACCTGGTGATCGACCTGGCCGACCCGTGGCACGTCGGGGTGCAGGGCATGTCCCGTTCGGGCAAGTCCGTCCTGCTGTACGACCTGCTCGCCGCTGCCGCTGGCCGTGACGACGTGCTGCTGACCGGGCTGGACCCCACCGGCATCCTGCTGGCCCCGTGGGCGCACGCCCCGGGCGCTGACCTGCGGCACTGCGGTACCGGCGATCTGGACCGGGCTGTCGAGGTAGTCGAGGCCCTGGTGGCGTTGATGGACCAGCGCATCGGACACCTGCTCGCCACCGGGACGGACAAGGTCACGCCCGGCACGTCGGGCATGTCGGTGATCGTGGTCGTGCTGGAGGAGTACCCGGGCCTGGTGTCGGTCTTGGCCGCGCACGACAAGGCCACCAAGACCGGGCTGGAGGGTCGGGTCCGGCTGGGTGTGCGGCGCCTGGTCCAGGAAGGCGCGAAGGCCGGTGTGCGCGTGGTGATGCTGGCCCAGCGGTTCGACGCCGCCGTCGTCGGTGGTGCCGAACGCTCCAACCTGGGCACCCGCCTGTCCATGCGGGTTGACAACGGCGACGCGGTGCGGATGCTGCACCCCGCCGCCACACCCGTCCAGGTTGCGGAACTGGCCGCTGCCGAACCGGGCCGTGGCCTGGTCGACACCCCTGGGCAGCCGACCCGGTGGTTCAAGGCTGACCTGACTGGGTACAGCCAGTACCGAGAAGCGGTGCGTGGCGCGCACCAGGCCCGACAGCCCGTCCTCGTCGTGCCCGACGACGAGACAACCCCGATGGAGGCAGCAGCATGAGAACGACCCGCAACGCACCGACCAGGGTCCGTCACCGGTGGGACGACCCCGCCCGGTACGGCACCGCCGTCCTGGACCACACCACCGGCCCGGTCCTGCTCACCTGGGCACCACCGGTTGCGTGGGCGACACCAGCCCGACGCCTGCTCGCCTGGGTCGCCCGGTGACCACGACGTTCGACGGGTACGGCCCCGACGCGCCGCTAGACCTCGGGGCCGTGCCTGATGCCGCGTGGGCTGGGATCGTCGCACGGCTCAAAGACGGCAGCATGGACGACTTCGCCGACGCTGCTGCCCGGGTCGGGCACTGCTCGGCACCGGTCCGCCTGCACGGGTCGTCCGAGACCTGGGACACCACTACCGGGGAGTCCCTGGGCAGGTTCTCCTCGGACGACCAGCCGTTGGGCGTGCTGCACGTCCCGTGCGGGAACCGGCGGGCCGACGTGTGCCCGGCCTGCTCCAGGCTGTACGCCCGGGACACCTTCGAGGTCATCCGCACTGGTGCTGTCGGCGGCAAGACCGTCCCCGCGTCGGTCTCAGGGGCACCACTGGTGTTCGTAACCCTGACCGCACCGTCCTTCGGGCACGTCCACTCCGCCCGCAAGGACGGCGGACGGTGCAGGCCCGGACGGTCCAGCCTGTGCGGCCACGGCAAACCCACCCGCTGTGATGCAGTCCACCCCGCCGACGACCCAACAGCCGGTGCCCCGCTGTGCCCTGACTGCTACGACCACACATCGGCCGTGGTCTGGCAGTGGTGGGCACCGGAACTGTGGCGACGCTTCACCATCCGGCTTCGCCGCGACCTGGCCACCACCCTCGGGCTCCCGGCGTCACGGCTGGGCGACGTGGCCAGCGTGCAGTTCGCCAAGGTAGCCGAGTACCAGAACCGGGGCCTGGTCCACTTCCACGCCTTGATCCGACTCGACGGACCGGACGGGCCAGGATCGCCCGCACCGATCGACGGGCACGACCTCACCGAACTGGTCCGCCGTGCCGCCCAGGCGGTCCGGTTCGACGCCCCACCCGTGGACCGGTGGGACTCTCCCCGGACCCTGCGGTTCGGATCGCAGATCGACACCAGAACAGTCCGGTCCGGCGCCGTCGCCGGATCCGACTTGACCGCCGAAGCCGTGGCGGGGTACCTGGCCAAGTACTCCACCAAGTCCGCATCGGCCGGACCCGGCGGGCAGGCCCACCTGGGACGGATGGTCCGCACCTGCCGGGCTCTGGCCTGGCGTGCCGCCCACGCCTGCCGCACCAACCAGTGGCAGCCCGAAGACCAGACCGTGTGTACCTGCGGGACCTGCATTGACGGCCCGTACCGGCTGCTGGGCAAGTGGGCCCGGACCCTGGGGTTCCGCGGGCACTTCTCCACCCGCTCCCGCCGCTACTCGGTCACCCTCGGCGCCCTACGACGCGCCCGACGACGGTTCCAACGACTACGCGCTACCGACCCCGAACGGCTGGACACCGCCGACCTCGAAGCCCGCCTCCTGGCCGACGGCACCGAGACCACGCTCGTCGTCGGGCAGTGGACCTTCATCGCGGCTGGGTGGGACAACCCCGGTGACAAGGCTCTTGCTGATGCTGCTGCCGCCAGGGCCCGTGAGTACGCCCAGTGGAAGGCCGGGAACGGTCGAGCATGAACATGCACCATCTTGCATACCAACACCCTGGAAGCCGTAGGACCACCTGAAAGGACGAGAACGATGAAGGCCGAACCGCTGTGGACGGTGGAAGACACCGCCGCCTACCTCGGAGTCCCACCCAAGACCCTCTACACCTGGCGCCACACACGCAAGGGCCCACCTGGACGCCGCGTCGGGAAGTACGTGCGGTACCGGCCCGAGGATGTCCGTGCGTGGTTCGACGCGCTCCTTGACGAGGTCGCGTGATGGCCAGCATCATCAGGCGCGAGGTCGGCGGAAAGCCGCGCTATGACGTCAAGTACCGGGAGCCGGACGGGCGTCAGCGCAAGAAGACATTCACCAGGCGTGCCGATGCCGACACGTTCGCTGCGACTGTCGAGGCTGACAAGATCAGGGGATCGTATATCGACCCCGACGCGGGGAAGGTCACCTTTGCGGAGTACGCCGAAGAGTGGCTGTCGATACAGACATCGAGCCCGCAGAACCGCGCGCTGATCGCCCGTCGTCTCCGGCTGCACGTCCTGCCGGTGCTCGGGCGCAAACAGATCGGCCGGATAAGACCCACGACGATCCAGGCATGGATGTCTGGTCTCTCCGGGTCTTCGGGCACGAAGAGGCAGATCCTGGGTCACGTCTCGGCGATACTCGATGCGGCCGTGGCGGACGAGCGGATCACCAAGAATCCTACGAAATCGAAGACGGTGGCACGACCGAAGCAGCGGAAGGTGAAGATCAAGCCCTGGACGACAGAACAGGTCGGGGCAGTCCGCGCCGGGCTGGAAGAGCACTACCGCATTGCGCTGGACCTGGGTGCGGGCCTCGGACTCCGTCAGGGCGAAATCATGGGGCTGTCTCCCGGCGATGTGGACTTCCTGCGTGGTTGGGTCACGGTCAGGCGACAGGTCATCTCGTTCAAAGGGCGTAGACTATACGCCTTGCCCAAGCACGGCGTGATCAGAACCGTTCCGCTGCCGTCGTCGTTACGCGGTCTGCTTGCGGCATATCTCGCGGCACACCCGACGAACGAGGTGACGTTGCCGTGGGGTGACGTTGACGGGGATTCCAAGACGTTCTCGCTCGTCCTGACGAACGACCGGACGCACGCGGCCATGTGGCCGGAGGGTCTGAACGTCCGTTGGCGCAGAGCCGTGGCAGCGGCAGGGATGCTGGTGGGGACGCGCGAGAACCAAGAGCGGAACGGGATGCACGCCTTGCGGCACCACTACGCCAGCGTCCTGCTCGACGCGGGCGAGAACATCCGGGCCCTGGCTGACTACCTCGGGCACGCGGACCCTGGCTTCACCCTCCGCGTGTACGCCCACCTCATGCCGAGCAGCGCCGAACGCACCCGTATCGCCGTCGATGATGCGTTCGTCCGGTACATGGCTGGTCCATCTGAAGCGCGCGAAGCCTCGGAACAGCCTCTGACCTGCACAGATGCGGCGTCAGCATGAGGTCTATTCCGCTCAGCTTGAGGTTGCCACTAGTGCGAGGCGACGCGCCGGGGGGACCGTAGATGTGATAGACTATGATATATCCTGCCGAAGGAGGCTGCGCGTGGCTCAGGTTGCCAAGTTGTTCAAGAACGGCCGTAGCCAGGCTGTCCGCATCCCGACGGCGTTCCGTTTCGAGGGAGACTCAGTGTTCATCCGCCGGGACGAGCGCACCGGTGACGTTGTCCTCTCGGCGCGCCCCACCGACTGGTCGGGGTTCCTTGCAGCTGTCGACGGCCTCGGAGTGCCTGACGACTTTCTCGCCGCCCGGCCCGACCTCCCTCCGGCCGATCCTCTCGCTCCCGCAGAGCCGGCGTGACGCACTACCTGCTCGACACCAACACGGTGAGCTACCTCTTCCGCTCTCAGGGGCGTGTGGCCGAGCACCTGTCAGCCCTGCCGGTCGGGACGGTCTCGATCTCGGCGATCACCGAGGCCGAGTTGCGCTACGGTCTCGCCCGAAACCCTTCAAGACGACTGCACGCGGCTGTGGACGAGCTGCTCGCGCGGGTCGGCTGCCTGCCCTGGACCTCCGACACCGCTCAGACCTACGGCACCTTGCGCGCGGCCCTGGAGAAGACCGGCACCACCGTCGCGCTGCACGACCTCCTCATCGCCGCGCACGCCCACGACACTGGCGCCGTCCTGGTCACCCACGACCACGTCTTCGACCATATCCCTGGGCTCACCGTCGAAGACTGGTACGAGTAAGCTGTTGTCTCGGTGACCCGGCAGGCATCTGCGGCTGACGGTTGCCCGTCCTTCCGTATTCGGGTCGCCGGTGCGGCCCGGCGCCGCCGAGAATGGGGGCATGAGCGACCTGCCGGCTGGGTACCAGCTGCTCCCGATCACCGCCGACCAGGTGCCAGCCGTCATGGAGTTCGACCGGCACACCTGGGCCCTGCCGCTAGACGACGACGAGGGGCGGCCCCCGTACCCGGTCCCGCTGGACCGGTCCTGGATGGTCGCGGCGCCCGACGGGTCTCTCGCCGCCATGCACGGGTCGTACCCGTTCCGGCTTCCCGTGCCGGGTGGTGAGGTTCGGGCGGCGGGGCTGACCTGGGTCGGCGTCGGCCTGCAGCACCGTCGGCGGGGTCTGCTGCGCGTCATGATGGAGCACCACCTGGCCCGGACCGCGGCCCGCGGCGAGGTCGTGTCGGTCCTCGGGGCCTCGGAGGAGGCGATCTACGGCCGCTTCGGCTACGGCCGGGCCGCGGACGCCCTGCACGCCACGGTGGGGCGAGGGGCGGCACTGCGTCCCGCCGTGGCCGACGACGACGAAGAGCTGTACGTCACCGTCACCACCGCCGCGCCCGACCAGGCTGACCTGGTGGACGCGGTGCACCGGGCCGCTGGTCGCGCCCGACCGGGCTGGGTGGGTCGCGACCTGCCCCAGCTGCGTGTCTGGGTGCTGACCGACCTGCCGGGCCTGCGGGGCGGCGCCGAACCGTTGCGTCTGGCCGTGGTGCGGGCGCCTGACGGGACGCCTCGTGGTTACGCCTTGCTGCGGCGCACCATGGCGTGGCCACCTGAGGGTGCGCGCTACACCGTCGAGGTCACCGAAGCAGTGGCGGTCGACACCAGCGCCCACCGTCGGCTGTGGTCGTTCCTGCTCGACCTGGATCTCACGGCCACGGTCCAGACCCCGGGCCTGGCCTGCGACGACCCGTTGTGGCACCTGCTGGTTGACCGTCGGGCCACCGTGCCGAGGCTGTCGGACAACCTGTGGCTGCGGCTGGTCGACGTGCCGCGCGCACTGGCCGCCCGACGCTGCGCCGCGCCGGTCGACGTCGTGCTCGACGTGCGTGACGACCTGATCCCCGCGAACCAGGGCCGTTGGCTGGTGCGCAGCCCCGGTCCGGATGCCCCCACCGAGGTGTCCAGCACCGACCGGGACGCCGATATCGAGCTCGACGTGCGCGAGCTGGCCGCGACCTACCTCGGCGGCACCCGGCTCACAGGTCTGGCCGACGCCGGTCTGGTCGTCGAGCGCACCGCAGGGACAGTCGTCCGCGCGGGCACCGCATTCTCCTGGGGCACGGCCCCCCTGTGCTCCTGGGTGTTCTGACCCGGAGGCTCCCTGCGTCTGGTCGTTCATAGGCCACAAAGTCGTTCATCCGGATGAACGACTTTGTGACCTATGAACGACCAGACGAGGAGGCTAGGACAGGCCCATCCGCACACCTCCACGAGCAGTACCTACGGAAGAGTGCATACCTTACTCCGCACGGCGTGCGGAAGAAGGTATACATTCCTCCGCACGCCGTGCGGAAGAAGGTATACATTCCTCCGCACGCCGTGCGGAAGAAGGTACGCTTTCCTCCGCAGGCTCGGAGGGAGAGAGGTCAGCCCCCTTCGTCCACGGACTCGGGTACGGGACGGTGTTCAGCGGGCGTAGACGTGGGGGGCGAGGGTGGCGACGAACGGGAGGTTGCGGTAGCGCTGGTCGTAGTCCAGGCCGTAACCGACGACGAAGTCGTCGGGGATGTCGAAGCCGACGTAGCGCACGTCCAGGTTGACCTTCGCGGCGTCAGGCTTGCGCAGCAGGGTGGCGACGGCGACGGAGGCTGGGCCGCGGGAGCGCAGGTTGGCCAGCAGCCAGGACAGGGTCAGGCCGGAGTCGACGATGTCCTCGACGATGAGCACGTGCTGGCCGGTCAGGTCGGTGTCCAGGTCCTTGAGGATCCGCACCACCCCGGACGACTTGGTGCCCGACCCGTACGACGACACCGCCATCCAGTCCATGTGCACCGGCAGGTGCAACCGTCGGGCCAGGTCGGCCATGACCATGACCGCGCCCTTGAGCACCCCGACCAGCAGGAGGTCGCGCCCGGCGTAGTCGGTGTCGATCTCGGCGGCCATCTCGTCCAGCCGTCGGTGCAGCTGGTCTTCGGTGAGCAGCACCTGCTCCAGGTCGTCGCCGACGTCAGCTGCGTCCACTGCTGTTCCTCCTCGAATCCGTCGGCGCGGGTCTGGTGCGTCCCGGGCCGGTGGGTCCGGCGCTGGTAGCGCTGGGCTCCACCCGAAGCCTGCCACAGTCGCGCCGGGCCAGAACCGGTCCGGGCAGGTGGACCGGACCTTGGCCGTGCCAGTCCACGACGAGCGCCTCCACCGCGGCGACGTGCCGGGCTCCCAACGACCCGGTGGGGGACCCGGCGGCCACCACCATGGCGCGCAGCGCCGCCCGGCGCACCGCCGCAGGGGCCTGGGCCAGCGCCTCGACTGGCACAGCGCCGTCGTCCGTACGAACCTCGGCCAGCAGGGCGGTGGCCGCGCCGTCGAGGACCTCGGCGACGTCGCGCAGCTGGTCGGCGGTGCGGGCCAGGGCCAGCTCCACCCCGGGGCCGAGGACGTCCACCAGCAGCGGCATCACCTCGGTGCGCACCCGGGTGCGTCGTCCGGGGCCGCTGGCGTTCGTCGGGTCGTGCCAGGGGGTGAGGTCCGCGGCGGCGCAGGCCGCGGCCGTGGTGGCCCGGCGCAGGTTCAGGAACGGGCGCAGGTAGAGGCCCCGTCGGGCGGGCATCCCGGCCAGGGACCGGACCCCCGAACCGCGGGCCAGGGCCAGCAGCACCTGTTCGGCCTGGTCGTCCAGGGTGTGCCCGAGCAGCACGGTGTCTGCGCCGAGCGCGGCGGCGGCGGCGTCCAGGGCGGCGTACCGGGCGGTGCGGGCCGCGGCCTCCGGTCCGCCGTCGGTGCCGACCGCGACCTGGCGCACCAGCACCGGGTCCAGCCCCAGGCCCCGGCACTGGTCGGCGGCGCGGGCCGCTACCTGCGCTGACCCGTCCTGCAACCCGTGGTCCACGACGACCGCTCCCGCCCGCCACCCCAGCCGGGGTGCGACGAACCCGGTCGCCGCGGCCAGCGCCAAGGAGTCCGGCCCGCCCGAGCAGGCCACCAGCACCAGCCTCCCGTCCGGGTGCCTCGACGCGTCGCGCAGCGTGTCGCGGACGGCTGTCCGGGTGGCCGCGACGGCGGGGGGCGGGCCGGGCATATCAGTGGACGCGGGCGACCCAGGCGGCCGGGTCGGCGATCTCGGCCGGGGTGGGCAGGGTGTCGGGCGAGGTCCACACCGCGTTGAGGCCGTCCAGGCCGACCTGGCCGCGCACCGTCCGGACGAACCCGGCCCCTTCCCGGTACTGGGCCAGCTTGAGGTCGAGCCCGAGCAGCAGCCGCACCACCCGGGCCGGGCCGCGGACCGCCGCCCCGGCGTCCCGGCGCCGTTCGAACTGGGCCCGGATCGCCTCTACCGTCGGTACGACGGTCGGCCCGACCTCGTCCATCATCACGTCCGCATGCCCTTCGAGCAGCGCCATCACGGCGCTGACCTCGTCGAACACCGCGCGCTGGTCGTCGGAGAGCAGGGCCAGCAGGCCGGTGTCCGCCACGTCGCGTAGTGCGGCCAGCACCCGGCGCACCAGCTCGGCGGCCTGCCCGTCGGGCACCAGGTCTTGGGTGAGCGTGTCGATCCGGCCGCGCAGGTGGTCGGCCAGCCAGGGGGCCGCGGCGAACTGCAGCGCGTGGGTCTGCTCGTGCAGCGCCACCCACAGCCGGAAGTCCGCCGGGTCGACCCCCAGCGTACGCTCCACGGACAGCACGTTCGGGGCGACCAGCAGCAGCCGCCCCGGCCCGCCCTCAGCCTGGGTGTAGGGGTCGAACTGGCCGATGACCTTGCCCGCGAGCAGCGCCAGGACGGCACCGACCTCGGCCGCGGTGGCACCCCGCGCCGCCCGCGACGGCGGCGTCAGCCCCCCGGCCAGGGCCGCGAACATCTGCGTATTGGCCTTCGCCCAGCGGGGACGGTCGACGACGTGCACCGCCGACACCTGCGCCGGTTCTCGACCGTCGGCCGGACGCAGCCCGGAGATCTGCGCGACGTGCTCGGCCGCGGTGCCCGCGGCCTGCCGCAGGTCGTGGACCAGACGGGCCAGCGTCGCCCCGTCGGCTACCGGGCCGGGCCGGGCCAGCCTCCCGGCGATCGCGGCGGCGGCATCCCAGTCGACAACGGAAGTCACCTCGTCACCGTAGCCGTTCTGGCCGTCCGCCACTGGCAGGTCCAGGCAGACGGCGGGGGACGGATCACCCTGTACGGGACGGACGGCGACGCCATGTGCGAGCAGGTCCGCACCATCGATACTGCCCGGCTGGCCGACGACCGGTACGCCACTGTCGATCCTGACACTCTGACGGAGATCAGGCGCACCGTCGCCCGGCTCATCGGCGTCTACTGACCGGCCGCCGAGGTGTCCACCAGTTGGGTGCTGTACGCGCGGGCCAGGTCAACCAGCAGGTGGGGGTAGGGGTCGGTGACGGGGTCGTCGGGACCGACCTCGGTGCGGACGGCGTCGAGCTGGGGGCCCAGGACGTAGTGGCGGCCCTTGGTGGCGCCGACGGGACGCAGCAGGCCGGCGTCGACCAGGGCCTTGAGGTCGCGGCTGGCGGTGCGGGAGTCGGTGCCGGTCTGGGAGGCGTAGGGGGAGCGGCGCAGGCGGAAGCCGAGGGTGGCGGTGTAGAGGGCGTCGAGGGTGCGGTCGGGCAGGTGGTGGTGGGCCAGCTCGGTGGTGAGCAGAGCGTCGAGCAGCTCGTAGGTGCGCTGGGCGCGACGCCAGCGGGAGCGCACGGTCTGGGCCTGCATATGGTGGGCGCGCAGGTTGAACGAGACCCACAGGCCAGCATCGCCCGCGGGGTCCCAGGTGTCGTGGCCGGTGGCGGCGAGCACCCGGTAGTAGTCGTCGGTATTGGCGCCGAGCCATTCCTCGATACTGGCGAACTCCGGTTCGGCCACGCCGCCGCGGGCCAGGACGAGGGTCTGCACGGCGCGGGCCATCCGGCCGTTGCCGTCGCGGAACGGGTGGATCATCACCAGGTTGAGATGGGCCATGGCGGCGGCGACCAGCGGGTCTTCGGCGTCGGGGCGGGCCAGGTCGGCGACCAGCTCGTCCATCAGGGCGGGGACGTCCGCGGCGGCCGGGCCGCGGTAGACCGTGCGGTTGCTGCGGTCGTCGCGGACGTAGATATCGCCGGGGCGGTACTGGCCGGGGCTCTTGGACAGGTCGTGGGCCAGCATCATGAAGTGCATGGAGCGCAGGGCTGTGGTGTCGGTGCGGAACTGCGGGTCGGTGGCCATCGCCAGGACGTAGCCCAGGGCCTGGCGGTAGCCCTGGATCTCGGCGAAGGTGCGCTGGTCGGCCGTGAGGGGGGCGTCGTCGTCGAGGGCGGCGTCGGCGTCGTCGAGCTCGACCTGGTAGCCCTCGATGCTGTTGGACCCGCGGATCGCGCGGGCCAGGGCGGTGCGTCGTAGGCGTCCGGTCCAGCGTCGGGGGGCGGCCAGAGCGTCGGCCAGCTCGTCGCGCAGGGCAGCGATCTCGTCGAGGACCCGCAGGTCGTCCGGGCTGAGCGCGGGGCGGCGGAAGATCATGGTCGATGTCCTCAGGACGACGATCGTCTGTCTCTAGAATAGAGACATTGCCTGACCAAGACCAGGCGGCCCGCCTGCCGCTCAGTCTCGCATCTGTCGCATATCGATCGTCGTCGATCGTCGTGCGACAGGCTCAGGCCGTCAGCCAGGGCGGTTGTGTCGTCCGGCGCAGGGGTCCGTCACCCTGTACCGGCCCGCGAAGCCTTGCACCGCGGACGCCTGGCGCTACAGCCCCAGGTGGCGGCGCAGGTTGCGGACGGCCACCCGGGACCGGGCGGCATCGGGCCGGGGGGCGCACGAACCGACCAGCTGCACCCGGGGGTCGGCCAGCACCTCGGGCCCGACGACGGCGTCGCCCGCGCCGAGCCGCAGGTGCAGCGGGGCCAGGTGGGCCAGGGCGGGCCGGAAGCCGGTGGCCCACACGATGGTGCGTGCCACGACGTGCGCCGGGCCGTCCGCCCAGCCGTCGGGCACCGGGTCCGGCCCGAACCACACCCCGTGCCGACCGATCCGGTCGAACATGGGCCGGGGCGTCAGCACCCCGTGCTCGACGGCGGTGCGCACCGCGGGCGTCAGGTCGGCGTCGGTGACCGGCGGGTGCTCGCGGGTCACCCAGGTCACGGTCGTCACCTGGGCCAGTCCGGCGAGCAGGTGCACCACGCCCGGCCCCGCGCCGACCACCACGACGTGCCCGTCGGTCAGGTCGTCGAGGTCGTGCACGTCGCACTGGTGCAGCTGGCGCCCGGTGAAGGCGTCCTGGCCCGCGTGGTACGGCCAGAACGGTCGTGACCAGCTGCCGGTGGCGTTGACCAGGCCCCGGGCCCGCCACACCACCTCGTCCTCGGACCGGTCGACCATGCGGGCGCGGACTGCCAGGCGGTCGCCGTCCGGGGCCACCCGGTCGACCCGCACCGGGCGCAGGACGCGCAGGGCGTACTCGTCCTCGTACCGGGCGAAATAGGTCGGCAGCGCGTCGCAGGCCGGACGGGTCAGGTCCGTCTCGGCCAGCGGCAGGCCCGGCAGGTTGCGTTCCGGGACGGCGGCAGCCAGCGGCAGCCCCGGCCAGCAGTCCCGCCACGACCCGCCCGCCTGGTCGGCCTCGTCGAGCACGACGAACGTCGGTCCGGCCTCGTCCCAGCCGTCGTCGCCGACCGCGGCCAGCCCGGCGTGCCGCAGGTGGCGGGCCGCGCCCAGCCCGGCCCTCCCGGCACCGACGACGACGATATCGACATCGACCACCCGTGACCCAGTGCCCGCCGGGCGGAGAGAGCGGCGGGTCGGTGCAAACGTTACATCCATGACTGACCTAGCCTACGCGGGGACGCGCGAACCGCAGCCTGGGCCGCTCACGACCTGCGCGGCCCCGCCCCAGTCGGCATCCGGGTGAACCGCCCGGGACCGCCTGCACCCAGGGGCTTCACCCCGCGGAGACGGCTCTGGGGCGGTTAGGCTGGAGCAGTGAGTCCTACGGAGCCTGCCAGACGCCCGGCCGATCAGTACCGTGTGGCCGCGGTGGTCCCGGCGAAGGACGAGTCGCGCCGGATCGCCGCTACGGTGCGGGCGGCCCGCGCCATCCCGCACGTCGACCTGGTGCTCGTGGTGGACGACGGGTCGCAGGACGCCACCCAGCACATCGCCCGGGACGCCGGGGCGGTCGTGGTGCGGCACTCGCACAACCGGGGCAAGGCCGCGGCCATGGAGACCGGGGCCGCCGTCGTGGCCATGCGGGACACCCCGGACGGTCCGGCCCGGGCGCTGCTGTTCCTGGACGGCGACCTGGGGGAGTCCGCCGTGAACACCGCCGCGCTGGTGCCACCGGTGCTCGACGGCACCGCCGACGTCGCCATCGCCAACATCCCACCGCAGCCGGGCGCGGCCGGGCACGGCTTCGTCGTCGGTGCCGCCCGTCGGGCCATCGTCGGGCTGACCGGCTGGACCCCGAACCAGCCGCTCAACGGGATGCGTTGCCTGACCCGCGAGGCCTACGAGGCCGCCACCCCGCTGGCCCACGGCTGGGGTGTCGAGGTCGCCATGACCATCGACCTGCTCAAGGCCGGGTACCAGGTCGTCGAGGTGCCCTGCGACCTCAAGCACCGCCCGTCCGGTACCGACCTGCGCGGCCAGCTGCACCGGGCCGCCCAGTGGCGCGACGTCCAGCTGGCGGTCAACGCCCGTCGCCTCCGGTACGCCTCACGGCGGCTGCGCGGACGGGCCCGACCCAGCCGCTGAACGATCCCACCTGGGTGCAGACGGGCCGAGCGAGGCGACAAGGCGATTCGGCGGCGAGATCCCGCGACTACGTCTGTAGGCTGAAGCGCATGGTCACATCGACCCTCGACGACGACCTCGTCCTTCCTCTCTACACCCTGCGCGAGACCGCGCAGATCATCGGTATGCCCGCGAACACGCTGCATACCTGGGCGCGTGGCTACCGCTTCAAAGGGGTCGACGGACGCCAGCACGACGTGGACGCACTGGTCACCACGACGAGTGCAGGGCGGGGCCCGGTCGTCCCGTTCATCGGCCTGAGCGAGGCATACGTCCTCAACGCCTTTCGTACCGCTGGTGTGCCCATGCAGCGCATCCGGCCCGCTGTCACGCGTCTGGCAGACGAGTTCGGGCTGCAGACGGCACTGGCCAGCGAACAGCTCAAGACCGACGGTGCTGAGGTGCTGTGGCAGTTCGGCGAGGAGACCGCCGACCCCGAGCTTCGTGACCGTCTCGTCGTGGTGCGCAACGGCCAGATGGTCTTCACGGAGGTCGTCGAACGGTATCTGCGCACGATCACGTACCGGAACGGCCGGGTCGCGGTGATCCAGCTTCCGCAGTTCACCCCGAAGGTCGTGGTCGATCCACGACGCAACTTCGGCCGTCCGACGATCGATGCGCGAGGTATCCGCGTCGACGACGTCCGTGACCGGCTCGCTGCCGGTGAGCCGGTCCCTCAGGTCGCTGCCGACTACCGCCTGGACCTGGCCGTCGTCGAATCGCTCGCAGCTTAGGCATCCTCGCGCAGCCAGCGGGTCGACGATGAGGAGGGCGAATGGCGAACGAGATCGAGACGCCGCGTTTCTTCCTCGACCGCTGCCTCGGCTCGGTCGTCGTTCCTGACGGTCTGCGGGAAGCGGGTTGGGACGTCTCGACGATGGACGACGTCTACGGGGTCGAGGCCAGCCAAGACATCGCCGACGTCGACTGGATTCGCGAGGCGACCGAGCGGGGTGAGGTTCTGGTGACCAAGGACGTGCGGATCGCCCGCAACCCTGTCGAGGCGCAGATCGTCTACATGTGTGCTGCCAAGGTCGTCACCATCACGAACTCGCAGATCACAAGTTCGGGCATCCTTGACCGTCTGCTGCGTCACGAGGAGACCGTCTTCCGCTGGTCCGCCCGGACACCGGCCCCGTTCGTCCTGGGGATCTCCGAGCTCCGGGCGAGACGTCTGACGCTGCGGTATCCAGTACCTCGCTCGGGGAGGCGGTTGGTTGGGCAGACCGTCATCGATGGGTGACCTGTGCCGCTCCGGTACGCCTCACGGCGGCTGCGCGGACGGGCCCGACCCAGCCGCTGAGCGAGCCACCCGCCTGTAGACGGGCTGAGCGCGGATGGCAGCACGACGACCCCTCGTTACGGTCCCTTATCGGCTACGAATGGGGTGACGGGTTCCGGGCGGACTGTCGAGATCACCGCTGTTCTCGGGCTCGCTTGTCGAGGGCCCCGGCAGCGGGCTGGTCGTCCCGGAGCTGTCCGTCCAGCCACGACGCGGCCAGCATCAGCAGGGCCGGGAAGGCGAGGGTCAGGCCGATCGCCGGGATGACGGCACCGGAGTCGTTGACGGCGAAGCCGATCCCCAGGGCGACCGCGATGCAGGCCGCGGTCGGCGCCAGCAGCGGTTCGTCGTGCAGCAGACCGCCCAGGCGGCCGCGCAGCGCGGCCAGCCGGGCGAAGCGGCGCAGGGGGCTGCACAGCCAGAACGTCAGCAGCGCACCCAGCACGGTCGGTCCGGTGTACTGGACCCGGGTGAGCATCCGCAGGTTGGCCTCCAGCTTGCGACCGACCACTTCGTACCACCCGCCCGCCAGGATCGTGGCCACGAAACGGCCGAGGTGGGTGCGCGACTCGGGCGGTCGTAGGTAGTCGACCACGGCGAAGCCGCCGGTGATCGCGGCCGCGCCGCCCAGCACCCCGAGCACGACCACCCGGCGCACCCGCCAGCCCGCGACCGCGATGGCCAGGAGCGCGAACGCCGTGACCTGTGCCGGTGGTCCGCCGAAGTCGGCGCCCAGCCCGGGGGCACCGTCCACGACCACCACGACCGCCCCGACCCCGAGCACCGCGAGCAGTGCCGCGGTGCGCTGTCCGTAGGCTCGCAGCGCCCGGGCGACCAGCCCGGCCACGATCAGCCCGGCGACTGTGAACAGGGCGAACGCCTGGTTGTTCATCCCGTAGAACCGCCCCGCCACGATCCGGGACGTGCCCAGCGGGGAGTCCACGACGAGCCTGCTGCCCAGCGCCACCACGTCGACGAGCAGCACGCCGAGCGTGAGGACAGCGACCACCGCCACCGGCCCGACCGCCGACCGTCGCCATGGCCCGGCGAAGGCCAGCACGACGACCGCCAGGACGATCCCGGTCAGGGCCGACCAGAACGTCGCCAGCGGTGTCGGCGAGCGCCACCACCCGGTCAGGTTGGTCAGGAACGACGCCACCGGCAGCGCCGCGACCGCCACCGCCGCGACGCGCAGCGCGACCAGCGCCACCCGGACGGCCTGGCCCCGGTCGAGCGAGGTGAACCAGTCCCGACGTCCCGACCGGGCCAGCACCGTGGCGCCGACCAGCACCGCGGTGCCCAGCACCATGAACAGCACCTGGGTCGCCATCAGCCGGTCGGCGAAGACGCCCGAGACCCGGCCGATCTGCGACGACTGGCGGGAGATGTCACGGAGCGCGGCCATCCGCTCGCCCACGGCGACCGGACCGGTGGTGGACAGCGCCGCACCGCCCAGGTTCATCGAGCCCGTGGGCACGTCCAGCCCGGCCAGCAGGGTCGGCAGCACGTCGGTGGCCTGGACCAGGCCGGGCTGCTGGGTCGAGGCCGAGGTCAGCAGGCCGACCGCGGACTGGTCGGTGCCCGGCAGCGCCCCCGACACCGCGGCCAGGCGCAACGACACCCGGCCGGAGTCGGCCAGCGACACCACCAGCACCGTCGCCTCGGTGCCCTTGGTGGCCGCCAGGACCGCGCCGATCCGTTCGTCGACGGCCTTCACCTGGTCGGCCCGGTCCGGCCGGGTCAGCAGCACCGGACCGGGTGGTTCGTCGGCGGGCTGCGCCAGCGGGTCGGACGAGTCCGGGTCGGCAAGGTCCGGTGCGACGGTCTCGTAGCCGGCGTCACGGACCGTCCCGGCGTCGACGACGACCAGCGCGCTGGACGTCAGCGCCTCCGACACGACAGCGGTCAGGTCGTCGCGCCCCTCGGGCAGCCGGTGGTAGGTCCCGGCGACGACCCCCTCGGAGTCGGCGACGGCGACCGACGCGCCGGGTCCGACGGCGGTCACGGTCACCTGCTCGGCGCGGATCGTGTCGCCCAGCAGCCCCGGCTGGGCGGAGAACGACTGCGTGGCCGCCGCCTGCTGGTAGTCCGGCCAGGCCCGCACCGAGGCGGCCGGGCCCACGCCGACCGGGTCCAGCACGGTCGCGCAGTGGCCGTCCGGCCGGGGGCCCGCCAGCCGCGCGCCGCTCGAGACGGCCAGCCAGCCGTCCAGCGGGCAGGCCCGGGAACCAGCCGAGCGCACCACGACCTGACCGACGGCATGGTTGCGGGACAGGTCCCACAGCGCCGGGGTGGCGAAGGCCCCGACGTCCTCCCAGCGCAGACCCGTCACCCCGACCAGCACCACCGGCCGACCGCTGACGGTGGGGTCGGCGGTCGAGGCCGGCCCTGGCCCGAGGGTCGGCACCAGCACCGCGGCCAGCGCGACCACGGTCAGGCCGACCACGACCAGGGGAGGGCGCACCGACCGGCGCACGGCGCCGAACCCGGCCGCTACCTGGAGCCCGACCGTCCCCGCCCGGCTTCTCGTCCGGCCCGGCGAGTGTTGCACCACCTCGTGCGGGTCGGCCGGTGCCAGCCCCGTCATCCACCCGGCGCAGGTGGCGATGACCAGCGGCACGACGACGGCGACCCCCAGGGCCGGTATCGCGATCCCGGAGTCGTTGACGAGCAGCCCGATGCCCAGCACCGTCCCCGTGGCCACCAGGCACGGCACCAGCGTCGGCGCGGCCTGTCCCAGCCGGCTCAGGGCCGTGCCCCGCGACAGCCAGGCGTACCGCTCGCCGTCGGCCGCCAGCAGCATCCGGCGGATCGGCCGCACCGAGGCCGCCACCACGAAGGCGCACCCGGCGAGGGTCAGCAGCGTCAGCGGCAGGCTGCCCTCCACGACGCTCAGGTTCGCCGACGCCTTGCGTTCGACGACCGGCTGCAGCCCGCCTCTGACCAGGGTCTGTACGAAGGTCCCCAGGTGGCTGCGCTCGTCGGGCGAGCTCGCCCAGTCCACCACGGCGAAGACCGTGGTGACGACCGTCGCCACGCCCAGCATCGCGACGACCCGGCGCCAGGTGATCTTGACCCTGGCCAGCAGCAGGGCCAGCACCAGGAAGGCCGGGACGAGGGCGGGCGGCCCGCCGATATCGTTTCCCCAGGTGCCGCTCCCGTCGACGAAGGTCAGCCCCGTGCCGACCACCACCACCACGGCCGCCGCCCACAGCCGCCGCCCCGAGCGCACCAGGGGCGCCACCAGGGCGCTCACGACCACCAGGGTGCCCACGGCCGCCAGCGCGAACGTCGTGTTGTTGAACCCGTAGAACCGCCCCGCCAGCAGCGACGACGACCCGAACACCGCGGAGGTCTGCAGCTTCGAGCCGGTGAGCACGTCGACGACGACGACCGCCGCCGTCACCCCCGCGACCAGCCCAGCCGGGCCGAGCAGCGACCGCCGCCACGGACCGGTCAGGGCCAGCGCGACGATCCCGGTCGCGACGCAGGCCGCCGCCGTGACCAGGGCCGCCGCGGGCGAGACCGCGCGCCACCAGGGCACCAGGTTGGCCAGCAGCAGGCTGACCGGGATCGCGGCGACGGCCAGCCCGGCCAGCCGCAGCCAGTGCAGCACCCGCCGCCGCTGCGCCTCGTCCGTCCGACGGCCGGGCGGACGGGCCAGCCCGAACCACACCGCGGCGAACAGGACGATGTTCACCGCCACCACGCCCAGGTAGAACCCGGAGACCAGCGGCTGGACCACGCTGGCGTGCTCGGCGTCGTCGACCAGTCCCGCGACGCCCTCGCCGGGCGGGCTGCGCCGGATCGGCGCGCCGATGACCCACGACGGCCGCTGCGCGCCCCCCATGCCGAGCCGTCCCAGCAGGGTCGCGGTCACATCGGTGCCCAGCACGGTCCCGGTCTGCCGGGTCGAGGCGGAGGTGAGCAGGCCCGGCGACGACGCCCGGGGCCGCCCCCAGGCCGCCACCTGGAGGCTGGGTTCGTCACCCCGGTCGGCCAGCGACATCACCAGGACGTCCGCCTCGGAGGCTCCGGCCAGCGCCGCCCCCAGCGCCTCGTCCACCGCGCTGGCCGAGGCGTCGTCGTGGACCACGCCGAGGTCGACGACCACCAGCCGGGCCCCGTCGCGCAGGGCACCGGAGACCAGAGCGGTCAGCGCGGCCGGGTCCTCCGGCCGGGGCGACCAGCGTTCTGGGGCGGTCCCGTCGGTCCGGGCCAGCGCGACGGCCGCTCCGGGGCCGATCCCGGCCACCCTGACCTCGGCCTCGGCCAGCGTGTCCCCCAGCTGACCAGGCTTGCCGTACTGGTCCTTCGCGGCGGCCTGGAGGTAGTCGTCCCAGGCAGCGACCTGGCCCTCGACCGGTCCGGTCAGCTCCCGGCAGCCGTCGCTGTGCGGCAGGTCGGCCGCCCGGTAGCCGGCCGAGACCGCCAGCCACCCGTCCGCCGGGCAGGTCGTGTCCCGCACCGAGCGCACCGCCGCGTTGCCGATCGCCCAGGTCTCGCCCAGCGCGGCCAGCGCCGGGGTGACCGACGTGGACACGTCCGACCAGCGCAGTCCCGCGGTGCCGAGCAGCACCACCGGCCGGGGGAAGTTCGGTTCGCGGATCGGTCTCGGGTCGGGTGGCGGGACGGGTACGGGGGCCGAGACCGGGTGGCTGGTCTGGCCGGACGCCGCCGCCGGTCCCGTACCGGGCCCGAGCAGCAGCCCGGCCACGAGCGCGAGCAGGCCGGTCGTCGCGACGACCCGACGTCGGCGCCTGCGACGCGCGGCACTCTCGACCGGTTCGGGAGAACGAGCAGGCTCGTCCTCTCGGCTCAGTCGGGTACGCACCGGTCGGCTCAGTCGGGTACGCACCGGGCAAGCCTACGGCTGCTCGGCGACCGGCCCGTCGCCGTCGGGGGCGCGTTCACCATTCTTGCACCCGGGTTCCCACTCGTGGACCGGCGTCATCTGTCGGCCAGCGAGGAGCACTGCGGGTACACCTCGGCGGCCGGGACCAGCGCCCCCAGCTCGGCCTGGGTCAGCACCACCAGGGCACCGGTCCAGCCGAGCGGCGCCGGACCGGCGGGCGACCCGTCGGCCAGCACCTTCTCCGACAGCGCGCCGGCGCCGGTGCGGTGGGCGTCGAGCCACGCCAGCCAGGCCGCGGCCCGCTCGTCCTGGCCGTCGGAGGCCCAGGCGTAGGCGAACAGCGCCGTCTCCGGCGTCCACGAGATGCCGTCGTCCTTCCACTTCTGGCCCGGCTTGATACCACCGGCCCCGGTGGTCAGCAGGCGCTCGGCCCGGGCGGCCGCGGCGCGGGCACCGGGCGGCCACTGGCCCAGGAACGCCGGGGACGTCATGGCGACGGCGGCGTCCACAGCGCTGGTCCGCGACAGGCGCGGGTACCCGTGCGGGGCGAACTCGGCAGCCAGCACCGCCGACAGCCGGTCGGCCAAGGCGGTCTCTCCGACCGCCCGAGCCCCGGCCAGCAGGGGAGCCACCGTCCCCAGCGTCAGCTGCTTGGTGCTGGTCTCCCAGTAGTCCGGCGACGGGCGCACAGTCTCTCGTGAGCCGGTGCCGTCCGGGCCGATGGCCGCCTCGACCGCTGCGACGCTGCGCTCCCGCAGCCTGGTGAACCGGGCCTCGAGCGTCGGCCGCTGGTCGGCCGGGGCGGCGTCCAGGACGACCCCGAGCGCCCACAGCACCCACCCGCTGCCGTCCAGCTGGGGGGCACGACCGTCCGCCACCGGGGTGCCGTCGGTGTGGTAGCGGGCCTCGAAGGTGCCGTCGGCGTGCTGGACGGCGTCCAGGAAGTCCAGCACCCGGGCGGCGTCCTCGAGGTGGTCGGCCACGGCGAGGGCCGCCGCCGTGAACGACGCGTCCCGCGGCCAGACGTAGTGCCACTTCGCCGGGGCCCAGGCGGCGACCGTCCCGCCGCGCTCGGTACCGAGCCCGCGCAGGTCGGCCAGCGCTGTGTCGGTCATCGCGGCGTGGTCGCCGACCGCCGCCTTGCCCGCGCACAGCCACCGGTCGGGAACCTCGCCGCGCACGTGGCGCTCCACCAGGGCCGGACGCTCCGGGTCGGCCGGGGCCAGCGCGGCCGTCGTCGTGCCGACCGCCGCGGCCAGGATCACCGCCGCGGTCCGGAGCCGCGCCGTCGACCGCCACGGCGCCCGCCGGACGCTGTCAGGGAGACCGTCGGACGTGGGAGACGCTGACCGGCCTCCGGTCCTCGCGCGTGCCATCGGCAGACCTCTACGTAGGAACCCCTCTGCTGGCCGGAATTGTACCTGGGTACCGCCAGGACCGGTCGGCGTGGTGCCGACCGAGGGGCGTTCGGTGGATCAGGGTTAGGGCGGGTCAGGGCTGGCGAGCAGCTCGGACACGGTGACGTACCGGTAGCCCGCCTGGTCCAGCTCGGTGAGCAGGTCGTCGATCCGGTCGAGCAGCTCGGGGGTGACGTGGCCGCGACCGTCGTGGCACATCACGATCGCGCCGGGCTGCAGGCGCTGGGCCAGGCGGTGGGTGTCGCTGTGGTCGTCCAGCCGGTCGGACCACAGGGCGATGGTGTAGCCGCGGGTGGCGGCCGCTCCCAGCCCGGGAGAGTCGATGCGCCCGTACGTCGGGCGGAACAGCCGCGGCTCGGCACCGACGGCTCGCAGCGCGGCCTCGGCGCGGTCCAGGTCGGATTCGATGGTGGGTCCGTCGTCGAGGATCAGCGTGGAGTGGGACCAGCCGTGCAGGCCCACCTCGTGCCCGCCGTCGAGCACCTGGCGGACCACCTGCGGGTGGGTCTCGACGGACTCGCCCAGCTCGAAGAACGTCGCGGTGGCGTGGTGCGCGGCCAGCACCTGGAGCACCTGGACGGTGCCGTCGGGGTCGGGGCCGTCGTCGAAGGTCAACGCCAGCAGCCTGTCGGACGGATCGGCCTGGACCCGCCAGACGATGTCGAGGCTGACGCCGGTGCTCACTCCGACCGGGGCCGGGAAGGTGCGGTCGGTCGGGCTGAGCCGGGTGGTCTGGGGGCTGGCGGCCTGCCCGCCCACGGCCAGGCCGCCGGTGAACAGCATCAGGCCTGCGGCGAGCCTGGCCGCCCACCGCCAGCCACGACGGCCACCGGGCGGCGTGGGTGCGACCGCCGGGGGGCAGTCGTCGACGAGGGGCCGAGGGGCCGTGATCACGTGCGTCATCGGCAGGCCCCGCCCGGGGATCTACGGTTGGTCATGGGTGTGACGTTAAGGGTGTGGTCCGAGGGTTGTCGTCGTGCTGAGGTGGCGGTCGAAGTCCTTCTGGGGGACGACTCCAGGAACGTACCAGAGAGCCGACCGGGTACGGACGGCGCTGTGCGGCGTCGTAGGCTCGACCCGCCGAACGTACGGAGGAGACGATGAACCGACCGCGCTACGCCTACCTGGGACCGGCGGGCACGTTCACCGAGCAGGCCCTGGGCCAGGTGGCGTCCCCCGACCGCGTGCAGTACCTGCCCCAGCCCGACGTGACGTCGGCCCTGGACGCGGTGCGGCGCGGCGCCGCCGACTTCGCGGTGGTGGCGATCGAGTCGACCGGCGAGGGCGGGGTGACCGCCACGCTGGACGCCCTGGCCAGCGGCAGCCCGCTGGCGCTGCTGCGCGAGATGCTGGTTCCCGTGCAGTTCGACCTGGTCGGCGCGCCGGGCACGACGCTGGCCGGTGTGGAGCGGGTCAGCGCCCACCCGCACGCCTGGGTGCAGTGCCGCCGCTGGCTGACCGAGCACCTGCCTGGCGCGGTGCACGTCCCGGCCACGTCGAACACCGCCCCGGCCGTGCTGTTCGCGAACGAGCGGGCCGAGGGACCGGCACTGTCGTTCGACGCCGCCCTGGTACCGCCCCCGGCAGTCGAGGCCTACGGCCTGACCGTGCTGGCTCGTGCGGTCGCCGACAGCGCCGGGCTGGTCACCCGGTTCGTCCTGGTCGGCCACCCCGGCGACGTGCCGACCCCCACCGGGGCCGACAAGACCACGCTGGTGGTCCACCTGCCCGACGACGAGTCGGGTGCCCTGATGAACATGCTGGAGCAGTTCACCGTGCGCGGTATCAACCTGTCCCGCATCGAGTCCCGCCCTATCGGCGACGCCCTGGGCCGCTACTCGTTCTCCATCGACTGCGAGGGTCACGTCGCCGACGCCCGTATCGGCGAGGCTCTCATGGGCCTGCACCGCACCTGCCCGTACGTGCGCTTCCTGGGTTCTTACCCTCGCGCCGACCAGATCGCCCCGACTGTCTCGCTGGCCACCTCCGACCTGGCCTTCGACGACGCCCGCCGCTGGTTGGACGCCCTGCGCACCGGCGACGCCAGCTGACCGGCGGCTCCGGACGGATCTGTGCTCGTCGATATCGGTGAGTACGACGATGTGCTCTGCGGTGCTCGTCGACGCGGAACGCAGAAATGCTGCGGTGTCGGTCCACTGGTGGGTCATCGTCGGGGATCTTCGCTCTTCGGCGGGACGACAGGAACCGTCGTCGGCCCCAGGAGGCCCGCCCAAGGTCGACGTTTCAGCGCGTCCGGCCGCGTCGTTCGAGGATGTGCGTGCCGTCGCCGCTCCGGCTGCCGTCGACCAGCAGCTCTCCGTCCACATAGAGCGAGCACCTTACTTCGAGAGAGTTCGACGTCAGCAGTGCCTTGAGTCTTTCGCCGCTCCCCAGCGCACCGTCGAGGCAGGCTCCGGTCCGGGAGACGCTACCGGTGCTGACGTCCTGCAACGAACCGTTGACGTGCAGCTCTTCGCTGGAGGGTGTGTTCAGCACCGCAATCTCGTCCTCGCCGTACAGGAACTGCCACCTCTGTGCCATGGTTTCCTCCTGGAACGGTCGGCGCGGCGCCACGGTCGGGACGACCCTACCTGGGAACCGGTGGTAATAGTGTGAACCTCCTGCAGGTGCGCTGCGGAGGGTCGGTGTGAGACCGTCTCGGTCGGGTGGCGGCCTGCAGAGGAACAGGCCACCACCCGGCCGAGGGGCTCATCGGCTCAGCGACCTACGCGCTGTGACCTCGGCGGAGGAGATCACCCCTTGCGCCAACGGCCAGCGTACGGCTTCGACGCATTGACCTCGTCGAACGGGGTGAGCTTTGCTGCGTACGTTCCCCAGTTCTGGTGGTAGACCTTGCCGCTGTACCAGATCCCGATGTGGCCGTAGGGCGAGTGGTCCCATACCAGGATGTCACCGTCTTTCAGGTCGGTCTTGCTCGTCGACCAGGTGAATCCCAGCCTCTTCATCTCAGTGCCGGCGTAGAGGTCCGCTCTGTAGTCGCGTGCGTTCCCGTAGACCTGGCCGATCCCCCACCTCCAGTTCATGTACTTGGACACCAGGCTGACGCACTGCCCTTTGTGGGTGCCGTTGACGTTCGGCCATGCCTGTCCTTTGGTCAGGTCGTAGAACTGGGCCATGGTGGTTGAGGGCTGTGTAGTGGGGGGTGCCGTCCCCATGAACCGGTGGGAGGCGTTGTTGTTCTTGAGGTTCGTCCCGGCGGGGGTCGACCTGAGGTTGGTGAGGTTGGCCCGGGTGTTGGGGGCGAGCTCGACGTACGGGCCTGCGTAGTTGCTGTTGTAGTAGACCCGGACGTACTGGTTGGTGTTGTTCTGTGCGCTGGCGGCGTCGTTCTTGATGCATCGGCCCTTGCCGTCGCCGGCGCCCTTGTACTCGTAGCAGGAGGGCTGGGTGGTGCCGTAGTCGGCGACAGAGGCGGTGAAGTCCGACACCGAGCCTTTGTAGTCGGTGTTGTAGAAGTAGCAGAACTCGCCCGGGTCGCACTTTCCGTCGCGGGCCGCCGCCTGGCTCGGTTCGGCCTGGAGGCTCACGAGCCCCGCTGCTGCCACCGTGGCGGCCGCCAGCATCGCCGACACTTTCGTACGTAGTCTCACTGCCTTGTCCTTTCGTCGTCCTGGATGGTGTGCTGCACGGGAGCCGTCAGACACGGAAGTACCCGTGGGAGGCGTTGTTGTTCTTGAGGTTCGTCCCGGCGGGGGTCGACCTGAGGTCGGCGAGGTTGGCCTTGGCGCCGGGCGCGAGCTCGACGTACGGGCCTGCGTAGTTGCTGTTGTAGTAGATCCGGACCATGAAGGGGGTACGGTTCCATACGCTGGCGGCATCGTTCTTGACGCACCTGCCTGTACCTGGGCTGATACCGGGCTGCCTGGGATCGTCCTTGTACTCGTAGCAGGAAGGCTGGGTGTTGCCGTAGCTTGCGATAGAGCCGGCGTGCTGCGGATGGAGATGGTAGCCGGAGGGGAAGTCCGATACCGCCCCGCCGTAGTTGCTGTTGTAGTAGTAGCAGAGCTCGCCCGGATCGCATATCCCGTCGCGCGGCGCTGCCTGGCTCGGTTCGGCCTGGACTCCCACGAGCCCCGCCGTGGCCACTCCGGCGGCTGCCAGCGTCGCCAGCAGTCTTGTCCGTAGTCTCATCGTCTTTCCTCTCCATCGGTTGTTCTTGAACTGCGTGCTGCATGAGTGCAGACTGTCTCGGTCCGAGGCGTGCCTGCTCGGGTACGGCTGTCCGAGCGGCAGCGTCGACTGGTCTCAGGATCTGGCTATAGCTCTTCCTCTCGTGGTCGGCAGTCGTTGCGCCCTACTTGCCGGCCTCCCACTTCTTGCCGTACGCCGAGCCGAAGAGCCTGCGGGTATCTTCCATCGACAGGTAGCGCAGGTTCGATCGCGACTGGTAGAAGGAGATGTGCAGGTGAGGCATCTTGTTCCCGATGCCCGAGTAGCCGAGCAGCTGACCTTTCTTGACGCGGACCACCGTCGACGAGCCGTCCTTCTTGTTGATGGCGAGCCGCGACAGGTGGGTGTGGAACACGTACCGGTACTCGACTCCGTTGACCGTGACCGGCCTGTCCAGCGTCATGCCGATGCTGTACGGGGTGTCGGGCGGTGTCGTCCACGACGTGTGCCCGTACTCTGCATAGTTGATGGTTGCATCCGCGACTGCGTAGACCGGTGTGCCGACAGGCGCCTGGATGTCGAGCCCCGAGTCGTCGGCATAGCCGATGTCTATGCCGGTGATCGGCCTGTGGAGGCCGTTCTGCGGAGGGTCGGGTGCGGGGGTGGGCGTCGTCCCCATGAACCGGTGGGAGGCGTTGTTGTTCTTGAGGTTCGTCCCGGCGGGGGTCGACCTGAGGTTGGTGAGGTTGGCCCGGGTGTTGGGGGCGAGCTCGACGTACGGGCCTGCGTAGTTGCTGTTGTAGTAGACCCGGACGTACTGGTTGGTGTTGTTCTGTGCGCTGGCGGCGTCGTTCTTGATGCATCGGCCCTTGCCGTCGCCGGCGCCCTTGTACTCGTAGCAGGAGGGCTGGGTGGTGCCGTAGTCGGCGACAGAGGCGGTGAAGTCCGACACCGAGCCTTTGTAGTCGGTGTTGTAGAAGTAGCAGAACTCGCCCGGGTCGCACTTTCCGTCGCGGGCCGCCGCCTGGCTCGGTTCGGCCTGGAGGCCCAGGAGCCCCGCTGCTGCCAGTCCTGCAGCTGCCAGCACCGCTGGCAGTCCCATCCGTCTTCTCATCGTCCTAGTGGCCTTTCTGCCGTTCCTGACTGGGTGTTGCACGATACGCAGCCCGATATTTCTGTCCGGGCGTGACAACCCGACCGGCTTTTTCGGCCGATCTTGAGTCTCCCGCCCTTCCTCTGCTCTTGGTCGGTGGGTGCTACCGGTACTCACGAATGTATCGCTGGCGGGTTCTCGTCCGCCTCGGCCCGGCGAGCGATCTTTGCTCCTGCTCCGGAAGGAACCGTCCGCGCTGGTTCTCATCCTCCGGACGGAAATATCGGCGCTGGTCGTGTTCGTTCGGCTGCAGCCGATGTCGAACCGTCCCCAGCCCACCGCGGCGACGTGCCCGCACCCAGAAACGGGCGCTGACTGGCTCCGGTGCCGTCGGGACGGTCCAGGGTGGGCAGCAGGTCGGCACTCAGGCCGACCACGACTGAAGGAGGAACCCTGATGACACCGACCGCACGGCCCCGACGCCGGGGCGCGAACCTGGGCCGACGGCTGGCCGATACCGCCGACGCCGGGATGGCCACCGCCGAGTACGCCCTGGTCACCCTCGCGGCGGCCGGGTTCGCCGGGCTGCTGCTGGCGATCCTCAAGGGCGGGGAGGTCCGGGCGCTGCTGCTCGGCATCGTCACCCGCGCCCTGGGGTGAGCGTGCGAGGGCGGGAGGTCGGCTCGGTCACCGCCGAGCTGGCGATCGGTCTGGTCGCCGTCGCGACGGTCCTGGTCACGCTGCTGGCCGTGGCCGCGGCCACGGTTACCCAGGTGCGCTGTGCCGACGCCGCCCGCAGCGCCGCCCGGGCGGCCGCGCTGGGCGAGGACGACGCCTCGGTGCGGGCCGTGGCGGGCCGGGTAGCAGGCCGGGGCGCGACGGTCACGGTGACCCGGGCCGACGGCTGGGCCACCGTGACGGTCACCGCCCCGCTGGTGGCCCAGGGCCCGTTCACCGGGCTGCGGGCCACCGGCACCGCGACCGGCCGGACCGAACCGTGAGACAGCCGCGGGGCGACCGCGGGTCGGGCACCGTCCTGGTGCTCGGTCTCGTCGCGGTCGCCCTGGTGCTCGCGACGACCCTGGTCGGCCTGGGCCAGGTGGTCGCCGGGAGGGCCCGGGCCCAGACCGCCGCCGATCTCGCCGCGCTCGCCGCCGCGACCCGGTTGCAGACCACCGCCGATATCGGCGACGCCTGCGACCTGGCCGGCCAGGTCGCCGCCCGCAACGGCGCCGACCTGGCCGGGTGCGCTCACGAGGGCGGCGGCGTGGTCCAGGTCACCGTCGCCGTGCCCACCCCGTCCGGCCCGACGCGGACCTCCGCCCGCGCGGGCCCCTCGTCGGCCCGCTGAGCAGGTGCGGGCTGCGGCACGAGGTGCTGGCTCATGGGCTCGTACCGCGGGCCGCGGCTTGCACCGCGTCCGGGTCGGGCTCGTCCGGGGCCATCAGGGGTGGTGCCTGGCGGGCCAGCCGGGCCGTCGCGACCAGGGCGGCCACCCCGGTGACCACCAGGACGACCCGGGGTGAGACGACCTCCAGCAGCGGGGCGAGCACCAGCAGCACCACGGGGCTGACCAGCAGGAGCACGGTCTGCATCAGGCCCATCACGCGCCCGATGAGGTGGGGCGGCGTCTCTTCCTGCATCACGGTGACGGGCACCGCGGTCAGGGCGGGGCCGACCAGGCCGAACGGTATCCACAGCGCCAGGTACAGCAGTGCCCACGGGGTCAGGCCCTGTGCCACGGTGAACACGGCCCAGGCGGCCGTCGCGACGATGATCATCGTCATCCGGTTCCGCCACCCGCCCCACGCGGCGAGGACGACGCCACCCAGGATCAGGGCCCCGGAATAGCCGATCTCGACGGCGGCGAGCATCCACGTCGCGTCGCCGAAGAGCTTGACGACGACGATCGGCGCGGCCATTGCCATGGGCATGACCAGCGCGAACACCACGATCCCCAGGGCCAGGGCCCGGCGCAGGCCCGGGTGCCCCAGGACGAACCGCCAGGCGGCACCCAGGCCGGTGCTGGGAGGCTCGGGGCCAGGCTCGGTCGGCCCGTCGTCGGGCTCCACGTCGACGACCGGGGCCTTCGGTGTGGCCGGGATGCGCAGGACCGCCAGGACGGCGATCGCGACCGCCGCTGTCGCCACGTCGACCAGCAGGATCGCGCCCATCTCCCACACGACCAGCACCACCGCGGCGACAGCGGGCGCGACCAGGTACACCGCCGACTGCACCGACCCGAACGCCGAGTTCACGCGCAGCAGGTGCTTCTCGGGGGTGATCGACGGCAGGATGGCGCCGACCGCGGGCGTCTGGACGCCGCCGCCGATGCCGCGCAGCACCAGGGCCGCGGTGATCAGCCACAACGACTCGTGACCGGACAGCAGCAACCAGGCCAGCCCGACGGTGATCACGGCGATGGCCGCGTCGGCGGCGATCACCAGCGCCTTGCGGTCGTACCGGTCCGCCCACACCCCGCCGACCAGCGACATCAGCCCCTGCGGCACCATCGCCGCGAAAGCCACCACGGCGTAGGACACCGCGTTGCGCGTCTCCAGCGCGACGTGCCAGACGATGGCGTACGCCACCACCGACGACCCGAACAGCGACACCGCCTGCCCCGCGAGGAACCACACCACGCGGGGTAACCAGGGTCCGTCCTGGTCTTGTGCGTCGCCCTCGGTCGTCTCGGCGGGCCCGGCCTCGTCCTGGCTCGGTCGGGTGCGGTCGCTCACGACCGCGACCCTACGGTCGGCCCCCGTCGTCGCGCACCCTAATATCCACTGCCAGGCTGACGTCGCAGACCGAGGGTGATCCCGGCGCGATATCGCGGCGCGGTCCGTCCGGTGCGTGCGGTACCCCGGTGGGTCTCACCCGGTCGGCCCGGGTACCTCCGGCGCCGAGCACGTCGTGCAGCGCGTGGGTTCCGACCCCGGGTCCGGCGCCGCACCGGTGCCCGCGGGCGCGGCGCACGACGACAGCAGGCGCAGCACCACGACGGCGGCCCCCAGCCCCCCGAGGACCAGCCACCGCCGACGCTGGACTGAATCGCGGTGATGCTCAGGTACGGTCACGAGGACCTAGTGTGGCCTATCGAACGATCGCGTGTGTCCTCCCGAGGGACGTTTCGAGGACGAACTGTGGGGAACCATACGGCCGATCCGCTCGAAACCGGCCCAAAAGGCCCTGGCGAGTGCGTAGCGTGGCCCTCGTGACCACGTCCCGGACCGGCCTGAGCCCCCTGGTGCTGGCCTGCGGTGCGGTGGCGTTCGGTCTTGTGGCGCACCGGCTGGTCACGACCCGCCGCACGCTGGCCCTGCGCGAGGCCGAGCTGCTGGCGGCGCGCGACGACCACGCCCAGGCCGAGGTGCGGGCCGAGCGCACCCGGATCGCCCGCGAGCTGCACGACGTGGTGGCCCACCACATCTCCGCCGTGGTGCTGCGGGCCGAGGCGGCCGATCTGGTGGCCGACGCGGATCCGGACGAGCCGCGCCGGTCGGTACGGGCCATCGCCGGCATGGGCCGTGAGGCGCTGGACGCGGTGCGGTCCGTGGTGCGGATGCTGCGCGACCCGATCGGCGGCGAGCCCGACGACAGCCCGGCGGCGGGGCCCGAGACCACCCCGTGGCACCCGACGGACACCATGGCTGAGCTGCCCGCGGTGGTCGCCCGGGTGGCCTCGGCCGGGCTGCGGGTGGACGCGCACCTGCCCGACCCGCTGCCCCGTCTGGGCGCGGCGGCCGAGCTGGCGGTGGTGCGCGTCGCCGCCGAGGCGCTGACCAACGTGCTGCTGCACTCCCAAGCCACCCGGGCCGAGCTGTGGCTCGACGTCACCGACGACCGGGTGCAGCTGGGCATCGCCGACCCCGGCCCCCCGGTGGACGAGCCGTCGTCAGGCCCGACCACGGGTGGTCACGGGCTGATGCACATGCGAGAACGGGCCGAGTCAGCCGCGGGGACCCTGGAAGCCGGTCCGGAGTGGCCGGGCTGGCTGGTGGTGCTGGAGATCCCGACCGGTGGACCCAGCCACGACGGTCTGGGCCGCCTTCAGGACGAGAACCAGGAGGAACCGTGATACGCGTGGTCATCGTGGACGACCAGCCGACGATCCGGCTGGGCCTGCGGATGATCCTCGACCACGAGCCGGACATCGAGACCGTCGGCGAGGCGGGCGACGGTGCAGCCGGTGTCGCCGAGGTGCTGCGGGCCCGGCCCGACGTCGTCGTGCTCGACGTGCGGATGCCCGGGGTGGACGGGGTCGAGGCCACCCGTCGGCTGCGGGCCGACCCGCGGTCCGCGGCGGTGCGGATCCTGGTCCTGACCACGTTCGACGACGAGGAGTACCTGGTCGGGGCCCTGCGCGCCGGGGCGGACGCCTTCCTGCTCAAGGACTCCGAGCCGGCCACGCTGATCGACTGCGTGCGCGCGGTGGACCGGGGCGAGAACGTGCTGGACCCGAAGATCACCGGTCGCCTGGTGCACCGCTGGCGGACCCTGGACGCGGCCGCCCCGGGCGCCGCGGTCCAGGCCGCCCCGGTCGACCTGTCCGGACGGGACCGCCAGGTGCTGACCGCCCTGGCCCGGGGCCGGACCAACCGGCAGATCGGCGCCGAGCTGGGCCTGTCGGAGTCGGCGGTGAAGGCGCAGGTGCACGGGCTGCTGTCACGCACCGGCTGCGTCTCGCGCGCCCAGCTGGTGGCCCGGGCCTACGAGTGGGGCGTCGCCGGGTCGTGAGCCGGGTTCACTCGACGAGACGTCGGCTGACAGATGGTGATTTTCTGCGATGTGCGGTGGTATCGTCGGGTTTCACCCGATGCAGGGGCCTCCCGGCCGCAGCTACGACACACCGGAGATCACGATGAGACCCATGGCCCACCGTCCTCGTACCACCGCGAAGGTGCTGGTCGTCCTGGCTGCGGCCGCGGGCATGACGCTGGCTGCCACGCCGGCGATGGCCGCCGAGGGCGACGACGACGTCGTCGTCGGCATCCAGGCTCTGGAAGGCGAAGGCGATCCGACCGGTGATCCGACTGGCGATCCCACCACCGAGCCGACCACCGAACCGACCACTGAACCCGCGACCGTCACCAACCCGCCCAGCAACGACACGGTCACCTTGATGGTCGGCCCGAGCGCCGTGCGGGTGGAGTCGAAGGCGGGCGTGCAGACGCAGACGAAGCCGAAGGCGAAGGCCACGCTGCCGGACACCGGTTCTTCGGCCACGGGACCGGTCCTGGGCTCGGCGGCGGCGCTGCTGCTGGCCGGGGCGGCCGCGGTGGCGGTGCGTCGGACCCGTCAGACGGGCTGACCAGACTCGCCGGGCCGGAGCCGCACCCTCGAGAGACCGGTGGTTCGGCAGTGGAGCGGGTCGACACTGGATAGGGTGGCCCGGTGAATGTGCTGAGGATCGCGGTCGGCCCTGTCGTCGGCCTGGTCGTCGGCGTCGTGGTCGGGGCGCTGGGCAGCGTGGCGTACTGGGGGCACCGGCCGTGGGGCCTGGTCGTCGGGCTGGTGCTGGTGCTGGCCAGCGCGACGATGATGCGTGCCTGGGCGGGTCGCACGGCGCTGGCCGGGCAGGTCGTCGGTCTGGGTGCGGTGCTGGTGGTGCTGTCGCGGCCCGGTCCGGGCGGTGACGTGCTGATCGACCTGATCGACCTAGACTTCGCGACGATCGTGGCTCTGCTGAAGTCCGTGGTGGTCGGCGACGTGCTGCCCTTTCTCTGGGTGGTCTTCTCGTCGCTGCTGACCGGTGCCGATCCGGGTGTCTTCGGCTGGGTCTGGGTGGCCGGGTCGGTCGTCACGGCCGCGCTGGTGGCGGTAGCTCCGGCTGTGCTGTTCTCGGACCGTCCGGCCGGGCTGCAGGTTCACGGCGCGGAACTGGCAAGGCTCGGCGAACTGCCTGGTCGGCCAGCCGGAGGCGGGCTGCCCGCCGGGTCGGCCGACGAAGGACCGGTGAAGCCGCCCGAAGACGCGCAGGCGCCTGCGTAGACTTGCCCTGGACCGGGCGAGAGGTGGGCCCGGTCGAGGCGAGGGCAGAGTTCGCATGCTCTGTCGCGCCGACGGTGGGATCACGGCGCGAGAGGCTCCGTGCGGCGGCGCAGCCGGTGCGCGGAGGAGCGCTGGGAGCGACGAACGCAGCGAGGACTACGGGCCGTGGACGAACAGGACCAGACCGGACAGGACGGGCAGCCGGGCGCGCCCGGCGAGCCAGCGCCGACAGGCACGACCGGACCGACACCGGCCAGAGGCGGCGACACCGTGGTGATCGAGCCGCCGCCCGCCCCGCCCGCGGCGGGCGCAGCGCGGTCCGCACCGTCGGCCCCGGAGGCGTCGCCGCCGGTAGAGGAGGCCGGGCTGCCCGACGAGACCGTCGTCGTCTCCTGGTCGGCCGGGCTGCCCCTGGCTGGTTTGGGACCTCCTCCCGCGCCCGCGCCGCCCGTCGGCCCGTTCGCGGCCCCGGCGCCTCCGGTGCCGTCCCCAGAACCACCGTCCGGTCTGTCCGCCGGACCACCAGACGTCGCGCCTGTCGGGTCGGCCGCGCCCGTCGGGCTGTCACCGTCAAGCCCGGTGCCGTCAGGTCCCGTGGTGCCGTCGAGCGCGGTCGTGCCGCCCGTGGTGCCGCCTGCTCCTGCACCGACTGTGGTGGTGCCGCCTGCTCCCGCGCCTGCTCCTGCGCCTGTCGGGCCGCCTGCTCCGGCTGCGGTCGTGCCGCCCGTGTCGGTGGCCCGGCCTGCCTCTGTTCCGCCTGTGGTGCCGCCGGTCGTGCCCGTCGAGCCGTCTGGGGTGCCTGGTCCGGTCGGGTCGACACCGGCTGCGGTGGTGCCGCCTGCGCCTGTGGTGCCGCCTGCTCCGGCTGCGGCTGCGGTGGTGCCGCCCGTGTCGGTGGCCCGGCCTGCTTCTGTTCCGCCTGTGGTGCCGCCGGTCGTGCCCGTCGAGCCGTCTGGGGTGCCTGGTCCGGTCGGGTCGACACCGGCTGCGGTGGTGCCGCCTGCTCCTGCGCCTGCGCCTGCGCCTGTGGTGCCGCCTGCTCCGGCTGCGGCTGCGGTGGTGCCGCCTGCGCCTGCGCCTGTGGTGCCGTCTGCTGCGGCTGCGGTGGTGCCGCCCGTGGCTCCGCCCGCCGTGCCACCGGCGCCTCCGCCCGTCGCGGCGCCCATACCTGCGCCCGTCGGGCCGTCCGAGGCACAGATGCCGCCAGCTTTCGCGGTGCCGCCCGCGACGGACGGTCCGCCAGCGCTACGCAGCGTGACGTCGGGACGGGCCACGACCGTGCCGACCGCCTCAGACTCGCAGCTGCCGGACCAGGGGGGTCCCGCCGGGTCGGTGGCCGAGGCTGCGTCCGACCCGACCGCGGGGCCGCCGGACCCGACGCGACGACGTCGCGGGCTGAAGGTGCCGCTGGTGGTGGCCGGTGCGGTCGTGCTGCTGGTCGGCGTGTACGTCGGTGCCTGTTTCGCGCTGTCCGACCGGGTGCCCCGCGGCACGACCGTCGCCGGTGTCTCGATCGGCGGGAAGAACAGCGCGGACGCCCGCAAGGCCCTGGACCGTGGCCTGGCGGACGTCGGCACGACCCCGGTGGCGGTGGTCGTGGACGGTCAGGAGTCGACGTTCGTCCCGGCCGATGCTGGTCTGGCGTTCGACGCCCGGGCGACCGTGAAGTCGGTCACGGGTCCGCGCCTGACCGAACCAGACCACCTGTGGAAGCACATCGCGGGGGGCGGCGCCGCGACCCCGGTGACGACGACGGACCGTGACCAGCTCGAAGCGGCCGTCGACCTGCTGGGCGAGCCGGTCCGCACCGACCCGGTCGACGCCACGGTGGTGTTCACCGACCACGGTGTCGAGACGACCCCGGCCGCCAGCGGTGAGGGCCTGGACACCGCGGCCGCCGCCCGGACCATCGCCGCGCAGTGGTTGACCGCCGACGGTCCGCTGCAGCTGAAGATCGTCACCCTCGAGCCGCAGATCACCGACGCGGCGGCCGGACGGGCGGTGACCGAGCAGGCCGAACCGCTGATGGACGGGCCCGTCACGGTCAAGGTCCAGGACAAGACGGCGTCGCTGAGCGTGGCCCAGATGACCACGGGGGCCACGTTCGTCCCCCGGGACGGTGCGCTCGTCCTGACCCTGGACGGTCCGGGGCTGGTGCGTCACGTCGCGGGCCAGATGCCCGAGCTGCTGAACAACCTCGGGGACGCGCACTTCGACTTCGACGCCGCCGGGCAGCCGGTGATCGTGGTCCCCGACGTCACCAGCAAGACGGTCGACTCCGGTGCTCTGGCCACGGCGGTCGTCGCGGCCAGCACCACCGCCGGGCGGACCGCCACCGCCGAGATCGTCGAGTCCGACCCGGAGCAGTCCAGAGCGGAGCTCGAGGCCCTGGGGGTCAAGGAGGTCGTCGGTGAGTTCAGCACCCCGCTGACCGCCGAGCCGCGGCGCACGAGCAACATCACCAACGGTGCCCGGCTCATCAACACCATCCTGGTGCGCCCGGGGGAGACGTTCAGCCTGGGTGCGAGCCTGGAGCCGGTGGACGCCTCCAACGGGTTCCGCGAGGCCGGGGTGATCAACAACGGCATCCACACCGACGGGATGGGCGGCGGCCTCTCGCAGCTGTCGACCACCACGTTCAACGCCGCCTTCGAGTCGGGTATGGAGCTGGTCGAGTACCGGGCGCACACCGAGTGGATCAGCCGCTACCCGGAGGGGCGGGAGTCGACGCTGTACTACCCGGACCTGGACATGAAGTGGAAGAACAACACTCCCTACGGTGCGCTGGTCAAGGCCTGGATCGACCCCAGCGGGCAGTGCAGCCTGGGGAAGACCTCAGGGTCGGGCTGCGTGCGCGTGCAGATCTGGAGCACCAAGTACTGGACGGTCGAGTCCGAGACCTTCCCCCGGCAGGACCACGTCGCCCCGACCACCCAGCACATCAGCTCGCCGCGGTGCGAGCCCTCCAGCGCGGGCAACGGCGGGTTCCTGTCGACCGGGGTGCGTCGGGTGTACCTCGACGGAGAGCTGAAGGACGAGTTCCGCTGGTCGTGGCGGTACAAGCCGACCAACAAGATCGTCTGCGACTGATCCCTGGACCAGGGCTGATCACGGGCGGCGGGCAGGGGGCGGCGGGATAGTTCGGGCGGCGACGATATCGGACGCCGGGACCCAGGTCGGGCCGTGCCGTCCGGCGATCCGCAGGCCCTCGGTGGTGATCTCGACCACCTCGCCCAGTACGTCGGTCAGCTGGGGTTGGTCCGGGGCGGGGTGGTCGTCGCGGCGTCGCCGCACCACGACCCGCTGACCGGGGACGAACGTCCGCCACCGGCCTGCCGGGCGCGATCTGGTGCTCACTTCGGAGATACTAGGGGTCGGTGCCCCCTCTCTAGGTCGGGGGCGTGCGGCTGGAAGGACCGGAGCCTGTGACGTACGTGATCGCCGAGCCCTGCGTGGACGTGAAAGACAAGGCGTGCATCGACGAGTGCCCGGTGGACTGTATCTACGAGGGTAGACGCATGCTGTACATCCACCCGGCCGAGTGTGTGGACTGCGGCGCCTGCGAGCCGGTGTGCCCGGTCGAGGCGATCTACTACGAGGACGACGTGCCGGAGCAGTGGGGTGCCTACTACGACGCCAACGTCCACTTCTTCGACACCCTGGGCTCTCCGGGCGGCGCGGCGCGCAAGGGGCCGGTCAGCTTCGACCACCCGCTGGTCGCGGACCTGCCGCCCCAGGCCGAGTAGGCGCCGGGTGAGGTCGTGGGCCTGTTCGCCGCCGCACTGCCGGACTTCCCCTGGGACTCGCTGACGCCCTACGCCGACCGGGCCCGGGCGCACCCGGGCGGGATCGTCGACCTGTCCGTCGGTACGCCCGTCGACCCCAGCCCCCTGTCGGTGCGCGCCGCGCTGGAGGCCGCCTCGGACTCGCCCGGCTACCCGCCGACCGCCGGGACGCCCGCCCTGCGGGAAGCGGTCGTGGACTGGTTCGCGCGCCGTCGCGGAGTGCCCGGGCTGACGCAGCGCGCCGTGCTGCCCACGGTCGGCTCCAAGGAGATGGTGGCGCTGCTGCCGTCCCTGCTGGGCCTGGGGACCGGGGACGTCGTGGTGCACCCGGCGGCGGCCTACCCGACCTACGACGTCGGCGCCCGGCTGGCCGGGGCCACCCCGCTGCCGTCGGACGACCCGGCGGCGGTGCTAGAGGCCGACGACGCCGTGCGGCTGGTCTGGCTGAACTCCCCGGCCAACCCGACCGGCCAGGTGCTGGACGTCGCGGCGCTGGCCGCGGTGGTGGCAGCGGCCCGGCGGGCCCAGGCGCGGCACGGCCACCCGGTGGTGGTAGCAGCCGACGAGTGCTACGCCGAGCTGGCCTGGGCGCGGCCGTGGGTGGACGACGGGGTGCCGTCGTTGCTGGACCCGCGGGTGACCGGCGGAGACCTGGCCGGGCTGCTGGCGGTGTACTCGTTGTCCAAGCAGTCGAACCTGGCCGGGTACCGGGCGGCCTTCGTCGCCGGGGACGAGTCTGTGGTGGCCGGGCTGCTGGAGGTCCGCAAGCACGCCGGGTTCATGGTGCCCGGCCCGGTGCAGGCCGCGATGCTCGCGGCCCTGGGGGACGACGCGCACGTCGCGGAGCAGCGGGAACGCTACGCCCGGCGGCGCACCGCCCTGCGCCAGGCGCTGGAGCACGCCGGGTACGTCGTCGACGGGTCGGCGGCGGGGCTGTACCTGTGGGTCCGGCCGGTGGGTCGGCAGGGCGCCTGGGCGACGGTGGCGGACCTAGCCGGACTGGGTATCCTCGTGGCGCCCGGTGTCTTCTACGGTGACGACGAGCACGTCCGGGTGGCGCTGACGGCCACCGACGAGCGGGTGGCCCAGGCCGTCGCCCGCCTCACCGGGGCGTGAGCTACCCGCCCCGACGGTCCGGTCCGGACCGTAGTGCGCCTCTGCACGGTCGAGCCTCGGTCGCTCTCGGGCGACCGCAAGGTCAAGCAAGCCCATGGAAGAGGTAATGCTCGGTGCCTGCATGAGCCGAAGGGCCCACCAGGGTGGTCCAGCAGTGTGAGATTCGTCACAAAGTGGCACTGGTTTCCCTCAGGGTCTTAGCCAACGGGCCCCGGGCGGGTACCGTGCACTCAGAGCCGCCACGCCTCGACCGACCGACCCGCCCGCCGGGACCGGACGGCGGGGCGTCGCGGCCAACCCCGACAGACCGATACTGGAGGTATCCCATGACCGACGCTGCTGCCGCGCAAGCCCCGGTTCGCCTGACCGTACGTGACCGCGAGCTCGAGCTCCCGGTGATCCCCGCGGTCGAGGGCGCGGACGGGATCGTCGTCGCCACGCTGCTGCGCGACGCGGATATGGTGACGGTCGACCCTGGGTTCACCAACACCGCGTCGTGCGAGTCGAAGGTCACCTACATCGACGGGGACGCGGGCATCCTGCGCTACCGCGGCTACCCGATCGAGCAGCTGGCGGAGAAGTCGACGTTCCTGGAGGTCTGCTACCTGCTCATCCACGGCGAGCTGCCGTCGCAGGCCGACCTGGACGCCTTCGTCGAGCGGGTCAACCGGCACACCCTGGTGCACGAGGACTTCCGCACCTTCATGGGGACGTTCCCGCGCCACGCCCACCCGATGGCGGTCATGGCCTCGGCGATGAACGCGCTGGCCACGTTCTACCCTGAGTCGCTGGACATCTTCGACGAGGAGGCCATCGAGCTGGCCACGGTGCTGATCCTGGCCAAGACCCGGACCATCACGTCGTACGTGCACCGGGCCCGCAAGGGCGAGCCGCTGCTGTACCCCGACTACGCCCGGGGCTATGTCGACGACTTCATGCGGATGTCCTTCGCCATCCCCTACGAGCAGTGGACCTCGAACCCGGCACTGGTGCGGGCCATGGACAAGCTGCTCATCCTGCACGCCGACCACGAGCAGAACTGCTCGACCTCGACGGTGCGGGTCGTCGGGTCGTCCAACGCCAACATCTACGCCTCGGTCGCCGCCGGTATCAACGCCCTGGGCGGGCCGCTGCACGGTGGTGCCAACGAGGCCGTGCTGAAGATGCTCGACGAGATCCGGGCCAACGGCGGCGACGCCACCAAGTTCATGAACCGGGTGAAGAACAAGGAGCAGGGCGTCCGGCTCATGGGCTTCGGGCACCGGGTCTACAAGAACTACGACCCGCGGGCGGCCATCGTCAAGCAGTACGCGCACAAGGTGCTGGCCGCCACCGGTACGCACGACTCGCGCCTGGAGATCGCGATGGAGCTGGAGGAGATCGCCCTGTCGGACGACTACTTCATCTCCCGCAAGCTCTACCCGAACGTGGACTTCTACACCGGCCTGATCTACAAGGCCATGGGCTTCGACGAGGCCATGTTCACCCCGCTGTTCGCGCTCGGCCGGATGCCCGGCTGGATCGCCCAGTGGCGCGAGATGCGCAAGGACCCGCAGACCAAGATCGGCCGTCCCCGCCAGATCTACACCGGCTACCCGTCCCGCGACTACGTCCCGGTCGCGGACCGCTGACCTGACGAGAACTACGACGGCCCCGGTCCGCACGGACCGGGGCCGTCGTCGTCCAGGGGTGCGCAGAGCAGCGGGAGGGCTCAGGAGGCGGTGTCCCGAGCCTGGTCGGCCTGCCGGGCTGCCGCGGCGATGAGGGTCATGGCCGCTGTCACTCCGGCCTCGCCCGTCTTGGTGAGCGCGGCCTGCGGTCCGGTCGCCAGGACCATGGCGGTCAGGTTCAGCACGGCCTGCGGTCCGGTCGCCAGGAGGATGATCTGGACGAGCAGCGGTGCGGTCTGCTCCGGCGTCAGCCCGAGCCAGGTGGCGAGGGTCTGGACCTTGGCCTGGCACTTGAGGGCACGGGGGCTGCGCAGGTCGATCGCGCTGGTACGTTCCAGCGACTCCCACTGCATCAGCCTCATCAGCTCGGGGTGCTTGCGGTGGTAGGCCACCAGGTTCCCGAGGTAGTCCCGGACCGTAGCCGCCGCGTCCGGGGCGTCCGACGGCAGGGGGACCACGTCCAGCAGGTCTTCCAGCGCGTCGTCCACCACGGCCTCGAAGAGGCCCTCTTTACTACCGAAATAGGCGTAGATCCGCTGCTTGTTCACGCGCGAGACAGCAGCGATCCGGTCTGTGCGCCCTCCGGCGAGCCCGTAACGAGCGAACTCTTTGCGGCCCGCGTCGAGCAGAGCCCGCTTGGTCCTGGAAGAGTTAGGCATACTACTAGTATAGGGAAAGTGTCGGCTGGGGAGCAAACGGGTAAGGGAGCGGTGAATCATCCTACCTCTCGGAGCGGACCAGGCTGGGATGAGGTTGCTCCCTGCGCCGGACCGGGTCCCGAAGCGAGTGTCTGGGACTGGCTGGGAGATTGCCTCGCAGCACTCTGACCTGGGATAACGGGCGGAGTAGCACGATCGTTGCAAACCAACCAGATGGTTGCTACGCTGTTTGCGCTCCCAGTGCTGTGGGTGTGCACAACTCGTCAAGCTGCCAGAGAGGAGGCGACCAGCGCGCGGCGTTGGTCCCAGTCAGCCGTACCCAGAACACTGCTTCGAGGGAGTAGTAATGCCACAGCATTTCGCAAGTGTCGACGACGTGCTAGGTGAAGCCGAGTCGCGCTATTTTGGCGTCGGCCACAGCCGAGTTGAGTACAGTTTTTCTGACTACGCGGTCACCAGCACGGCGCGTTGTTCCGCCGAGATCAACGGAACCTGGTCGCAGAAGGGTGAGCAGCAGCAGGTCCCGCACGCCTCCACGCTCGATGCCATGGTCATGGCGAACACCATGGCCGAACGCCACTGCCTGGACGTGCTGAACTACTCGGAATCCAAGGTCGCGAGGCTGTTCCCGGCTCGCGTGACGGTCCGGGCAGGCTCTGAGCCCTCGCCGATCGACGGTATGCACCTGTCAGCGAGCCTGGAGCAGGTCGCCAGCCTGAACCCGGCTGAGCTCGTCTTCCGGGTGATGGTGGCCAGTCTCGAGGTCCGCCTCGTCCTGGTCGAGATAGACCCGAGCCGCCTGGACGAGACGGAGCTGGTCGGCTCTGCGCTGTCGGGTGATGTGGTGCGCCGACCGCGAGAGACGAGGATCGAGAACCTGGTGCTCTCGGACGACGCCGCTCAGGTCGAGGCCGCAGCCTACGTCCAGCAGGCGAAGATCCCTCCGGCGCAGTACGGGCTGGGGTGGCAGGTCAGCGACCGGTTGCAGCTGACCGAGGCGCTGCTGGTCTGCGCCCAGGTCTGCCAGGTCATGATCTACCAGCACGACCAGATCGACCGAGCCGAGTCCGAGAACCTCTGGATGCGGCGTATCGAGATCGAGCTCTTCCCCGACCGGCCGCTCCGTCCAGGACAGCCCACGGTCATCCAGGGGGCCATCGACCGGGTGACCGACGTCCCGCTCGGAGAGAAAGTCTTCAGGAGCTTCCGGGTCTCCGGCGGCTCGGGCCATCTGCGCTGCTCGGCGAACATCGCCCATGCCCTGCCGCCCCGCACCTTGGCGGAGTTGATGCGCAGTGCTCGATAGACGTTCTGGCCAGACTCGTCGTGCCGGAGACGGTGCGGCAGGCTGCAGACCACTGCCGACCAGCAAGGGGTCGGTATCAGGATCACGAGGTACGGAGACAGCATGGTAGGCAACACAGAGAGCACCAGAAGCGCCGACGGTATCCGCGCGGTGATCTCTGGCACCTATTCGACGGGCAAGACTACGACGGCGACAGCGTTGTCCATCGCAACGGGGCTGCCGCTGATCAACGCACTGTCTGCCCGAGAGATCCTGGTCGACCTGTACCCCGGGCGTCGGTTCCAGGACATGAGTGCCGAAGAGCTCATGGCGCTGGGGCTGCGTCGTTTCGAGGAACGTTGTCGCGCGGAGGCCGAGCTCTTGGTGGGAGGGTCGTTCATCTCTGACGGGTCGGTCCTGAACGAGTGGATATACGCTACGGTGCGGAGAAAGATCGGGATCAACCCGGGCGCTTCGCTGTGGCACCAGGTGCTGAAGATCATCGCGGGAATACCCTTTGCGCCTTTCTTCGGCATCTACACCAGGGCGTTCGGCCAGGTCGCGCGCATCCACGCGGCCACCTACTACACACATGTGGTGCACCTGCCTGTCGAGTTCCCGATGGACAGCGACGGTCATCGTCCCGTGTCCGAACGCTACCGCAAGATTTCCGACAGGGACATCCGGGAGGAGTTTGCAAGGCTCGACATCCCGAGCGCCACCATCGGCGGGTCGCACGTCCAGAGGGTCGCGCAGATCGCTGCTCACCTCGGCCTGCCTCTTGTCATGCCGGCTGGTGATGCGGTGGTGCAGGCTGCTCAGACGATCAGAGCAAGCCGGGAGGCCGTGGCTCGGCGCATCATCGAACAGCAGCAGTCGCCGTCCGTGGGCGAACGGCTCCGTCTTGCCACCAGGTTCTAGTGTCCCGTGCGGGGCACCAGCGCATCAGGAACTCACAGAAGAGAGGCACCTTGAACCCGATACGAGTCACCGACGTCAGTCGAGTGTTTCAGACCGGCACCCAGACAGTCAGAGCCGTGGACAACGTCTCGTTCGAGATCGGCAACGGAAAGTTCACCGTCATACTCGGCCCTTCCGGGTCGGGTAAGACGACCATGCTGAACCTCTTGGGTGGCATGGACTCGCCTACCTCGGGCAGCATCCTGGTCGACGGGCGAGACCTGGCGGATTCTTCCGACGACGATCTCACCCTGTACCGTCGCGACCAGGTGGGCTTCGTGTTCCAGTTCTACAACCTGATCTCGTCGCTGACTGCTGCCGAGAACGTCGCCCTGGGCAGTCAGTTCGCCAAGGGCGCGGTCGCCGTGGACGACGCTCTGACGCAGGTCGGTCTGGAGGGGAGAGCGAGCAGCTTTCCCTTCCAGCTGTCCGGCGGGGAGATGCAGCGCGTCGCTATCGCCCGCGCTGTGGCAAAACGTCCGCGTCTGCTGCTGTGCGACGAGCCGACGGGGGCGCTCGACTCCAACACCGGCATGTCGGTGTTCAGCCTGCTGCACACCCTGTCCAGAGACACCAGCCGCGCTGTGGTGGTCGTCACCCACAACCAGGCTCTGGCTGAGGCCGCGGACCAGGTGGTCAGTCTGCACAACGGCCAGGTCGTGTCGATCACCCAGAACCCTGACCCGCTGCCAGTCGAGGAGCTGAGCTGGTGAACGGTATGCTTCGACGAAAACTAGCCAGAGACCTGCGCAGGAACTGGCAGCAGTTCTTTGCCGTCTTCCTGATGGCGTTGCTGTCCAGCCTGTGCTACGTCGGTCTCGAAGGTGCCTGGCACGGCCTGGAGGTCTCTCTGGACAGGTCGTCCAGCAAAGCCGACCTGGCAGACGGATGGGTTCATGCCCGCACCATGACGTCGGCCCAGGTCGAGCAGCTCCAGACGCTCCAGGGGGTGAAACAGGCCGAGGCTGCCACCCAGATCTGGGTGTCAGACATCAGCGCTGAGCAGACCTATGTCCGGCTGGAGGTCGGTGCACCCGGAGAGCTGTCGAGGCCGGAGGTCGTCGAGGGCGAGTCCTTCGAGGCCGCCGCGACCGGCATCTGGCTGGACCGAGAGTATGCCCGGGCGCACGATATCGAGGTCGGCGACCAGTTCGCTTTCACGTCCAGCGGCGGTGACCATGAAGAAGCCGTTCTCGGTCTGGTGGTGTCTCCTGAAGAGGTCTACTTCACCGGTACGCCTGCTCTCGGCGCGCCCGAACCGGAGCACTACGGTTACGGATACGCCAGCAGCGGCGTCTTCGACCAGCCTGTCGCCGCCAACCTGGTCCGGTTCACCGGTGACACCGATGCGGTGATCGAGGCGGCTCCGTCGGTCCTCGGAGCCGACTACCTGATCGTCCAGACGTCGAGCACACGTACCTCGGTCGCGACGGCTGTTGACCGAGTCGGTCAGGTCCGGAACCTGTCGTATCTGTTCTCGGGCCTGTTCATCCTCTTGGCGCTGCTTGCCATGTTCACCGCCATCCGTCGTCTTGTCGCCATGCAGCGTCAAGAGATCGCCGTGATGCAGGCGCTCGGTTTTGCCCGGCGTTCTATCAGGGGCCACTATCTGGCGTTCGGCCTGGCCACCGGTGGGGCGGGAGCCCTCGTGGGGGCTCTGGTCGCACCGGGAATCTCACTCTTCGTCCTGGACTCCCAGAAGGCTATGTTTGCGCTGTCCGAGTGGACCATCGCATATACTCCGCTCTCGGCTGCCGTGGTCCTCCTGATCGCAGCCGCGTGTTCTGGGAGCGCCTGGTTCGCTCTTCGTAGACCGCTCCGTCTGCGTCCTGCCGAAGGTCTGCGCCAAGCTGTCGGACGGGCCCGGCGCGTCGCCGTCGAACGGGTCGGTGGGATATGGCGCAGCCTCAATTACGGGGCGCGTTGGGCGTTGCGCGACTCGATGCTCAACAGAGTGCGTTTCCTCATGGGCATCGTGGCTGCCGTCGGCTGCATGATGCTCCTCTTCGCCGGGTTCGGTGTGTCCGACAGCATGTACAACCAGGTCAACCAGATGTTCGCTGTCGAACGTACCCACGACCAGCGTGTCGCTCTTGCCCCAGGTGCCAGCACTGCAGAGCTGCCCGTCGGGACCCAGCTGATGCAAGAGACCGTCGCACGCCTGGACGGGTCTGTCGGTGATCACTTCATCTATGTGGTCGACCCAGGTGAATCACTGCGTCTGACGGTCGACGGAAAGTCGGTTCCGCGGGGCGACGGGATCTACGTCTCTGCTGCGCTGGCAGAACGGCTCGGCCTAGCGGTGGGCGCCCAGGTCGAGCTCGCCCTGCCCGCTCAGCAGTCGAGACTGGAAGGGACCGTCGTCGCGCTCATCGACACCAGCTCCCCGCAAGGGTTCTACGTCACCAGCGACTTCTGGGAGCAGCAAGACATTGCCTTCCAGCCGTCGATCGCGCTGACCCCTGCTGGGGTATCGCTCGGAGCGGACCAGTACGACCAGGCTTCCCAGGTCCTCGACCGTGCTCTCCAGGTGGACAACGGAAACCGTCTCGTGGCAGGGCTGGAGAGTATCTTCATGCTCATTCGAGTCTTTGCCATAATCCTTGCCGTGGTGGTGCTGTACTCACTCGGCTCGCTTGCCTTCACCGAGCGCACCCGCGACTACGCCACCCTTGCCGTCCTCGGGTTCTCCCGGCGCGACCTGCGGCGGCTGGTCGGAACAGAGAACGGCATCATGACCGTGGTCGGCCTCCTTCTGGGCATACCTGCCGGGTACTGGTTCCTTACCGTCTATGTCACGATGTTCGACACCCCCGACGTCGTATACTACCCGCACATCACGTGGGTGTCGGTCGCCTGTGCTGTCGGGATCACAGCGCTCTCGGCCCTGTCGACGACCATCTTCCTGCGTCGTCGGGTCCGTTCCGTCAACATGGTCGAGGCGCTCAAGGGAGTGGAATGACCGATTCCGGTGCGAGGGTCTGACGCCGAAGATTTTCGTCGATTGGTGTCCAGACCTTCGCGCTGGTCGTCAGGAAGTCCCGGTGGCGGCGTTGCGGCGACGTTCGGCGTAGACCGCGAGGGTGAGCAGGAGGCCGCCGGTAGCCAGCAGGGTGATCAGCCACGGGGTGGTGGAGACCTGCGCGGTGGCGAACACCACCACCACGACGACGGCCATATCGGCGATGCCCAGACCGAGCAGGGCCTTCCACATCTTGCGGGCGCCGAGCAGCATGCGGACGGTCACCGCCCCGTGTCGGAGCCTTTCAGGCGCCTCTCGGACGATCTGCTCCTCGGCACCGTCAAAGAGCTTGGGCTTCCGTACTTGATAGTGCAGGGCAGCGTCCAAGATCGGCTCGAACAGATCATCGATGCATTTCGACTGCCTCTCGTCATGGATGTCGACGAGGCCGTCACCGAAGCGAAGCGACGAGTCTTGGAGGCAACACGCATCCTTGAAGAAGACGACCGGATTCACGAAGCACGCCGCAAGAAGAGCCTCCTTCAGCGTATCAAATATGCGATACGCTACTAGTGGGGAAAAATCGTTGGCCGCACGCTCGAGGTACGCGCTGCGCCACAGTCCTCTGTCTCGACACGGGAGTTGATCCATGACAACCACCACAACAGTCTCCGAAGAGCCGACGGCCACATCTTCCGCCCCTCCGTTGCCGGGTGCGGCATGGACCTTGACGGCAGTGTCGGTCTCGACCTTCCTGCTGATGCTCGACCTGACTGTCGTCAATGTGGCGATACCCGATATACAGCGGGATCTCGCTGCCCCGTTCTCGGCGATGCAGTGGACTCTTGACGCCTATGCTCTGGGGCTGGCCGCTCTGGTCCTGGCATCCGGTTCCATCGCTGACAGGTTCGGCAAACGTCGGGTCTTCGCCATCGGACTGGTCGCTTTCACGCTGGCGTCCCTAGCATGCGGTCTGGCCCCGTCTGCCAGCATCCTGATCGCTTCCAGGGCCTTCCAAGGGCTGGCCGCGGCCGTGCTGTTCGCCATCGGACCGGCCCTGATCGGCGACGCCTACCCGGGGCGTGGCAAAGGGATGGCTTTCGGTGTGTTCGGTGCCGTGAGTGGTATGGCCATCGCTTTCGGTCCGCTGATCGGTGGGACCCTGACCGACGCCGGGTCGTGGAACTGGATCTTCCTGGTGAACATCCCGTTCTCGTTGGTGGCCCTGGTCATCACGCTGATCAAGACTCCGTCGTCGGTCCAGCGGGCCGCACAGCGGTTGGACCTGCCCGGTCTTGTCCTGTTCACTGCCGGGGTCACCACCCTGGTGTGGGCTCTTCTGCGGGTCCAGGACCTCACCTGGACCGACCCGCAGGTGGTGGTAGCCGGGCTCGCCGGGTTTGTCGCTCTCGTCGCTTTCGTGGGGGTCGAACGGCACAAAGGGTCGACCGCCATGATCGACCTGTCGTACTTCGCCAACCGGACCGCCTCGCTGTTCTCGTTCGTGACGTTCGCTGCGGGGGCGTCGGTCATGGCTGCCTTGTTCTTACTCATCTCCTACGTGCAGAACATCTGGCAGCTGTCGGCCTTCGAGACCGGTGTCAAGTTCCTTCCGCTGACGGGCACCCTGTTCGTCTGCGCGGCCGTCGCCGGTTTTGTCTCCGACAAGCTGCCGCCCCGGTTGCTGATCGGTCTTTCTCAGACGTTCATCGCCACCGGGCTGTTCCTGACCCTGGCGTCCGGCTCGACGCCCGAGACGTGGACCCGGCTCCTGCCCGCCATGTTCTTCATCGGCGCGGGGATGGGCCTGTTCAACCCGCCCCGGGCGGCCTTGTCCATCGCGGTGGTCCCGCCCAGCAAGTTCGGGGCCGGGTCCGGGATCAACGAGACGTTCCAGCAGGTCGGTGTCGCGGTCGGGATCGCCGCCCTGGGCACCGCTTTCACCGAGTTCTTCGTCAGCAAGTTCACCGCAGGGTCGGCCAGCGCCCTGCTGGGCGACGACACGAGGCAGATGGCCGAGGCCATCGCCTCGAACCCCTCTGCCTTGGACCTTCCTGGGGTGACCGACCCGGCGGTGCAGGAGGTATTGCTGTCCTCCGCCGTGTCGGCCGCGTCGGGCGCGCTGCACTGGTCGATGGTCATCGCGGGTGCGCTGGCCTGCCTGTCCGCCGTGGCCGGGTTCGCGCTGCGCCGGTCGGACCTCTATCCCCCGGAGCCGCGCGTGGGCGCCACCGACGTCTGACGTGGTATGAACGGCCTTCGGGGAGCCTGCGAGAGGAACGACGGTGGAACCCAGACCGACGACGCGGTGGCCCGTCGAACGGGTGGACGGTGTGCTGCTGGACATCGACGACACCCTGGTCGATACCCGCAGAGCCTTCGTGCGGGCCCTGGAGGTGCTCGCCGCCCGCTACCTGCCGCACCTGGGCGCCGACAGCACGCCCCGGCTGGCGGCCCGGTGGCTGACCGACCCTGGTGGTCACTACGGCCGCTACCTCAGCGGCGAGCTGGACTACCGCGCTCAGCGGATGGTCCGCGCCAACGACCTGCACGCCACCTTCGGCGGCCCGCCGCTGGACGAGGACGCCTACGCCGCCTGGGAGGCCCTGTTCGAGACCACGGTGGCAGCCGCCCTGACCCTGCACCCCGACGTCCCCGGGCTCATGGCGGGGCTGACCGACGCCGGACTGCCGGTCGGCGCGGTCACCAACGCCGACGTGGCCGCCCAGACGGACAAGCTGGTGGCCGTCGGCCTGCCCGGCCTGCCGGTCCTGGTCGGTGTGGACACCCTCGGCGTCGGTAAGCCCGACCCCCGGGTGTTCGCCGAGGCGTGCCGTCGGCTCGGTACCGACCCGGCCCGCACCGTCTACGTCGGCGACGAGCTGCACCTGGACGCCGTCGCCGCCCGGGCGGCCGGACTCGTCGCCGTCTGGCTGGACCGGCCGGGCGGACGGCGTGTCCCGGTGCCCGACGCCGACATCGCCGCCGCTGACGTCGCGGTCGTCCATACCCTCGCCGACCTGCCCGCCGTCGTGGCCCGCGCGCCGACGACCACCGTACGCGCGTCCGCCTGACCGGTGCCGGAGGGTCCTGCGCGTCAGGGCGCGGCGGCGTTGCGGCGACGTTCGGCGTAGACCGCGAGGGTGAGCAGGAGGCCGCCGGTAGCCAGCAGGGTGATCAGCCACGGGGTGGTGGAGACCTGCGCGGTGGCGAACACCACCACCACGACGACGGCCATATCGGCGATGCCCAGACCGAGCAGGGCCTTCCACATCTTGCGGGCGCCGAGCAGCATGAAGCCCAGGGCCAGCAGGATCAGCATGATGGCACGCCACGTCGCCGGATCAACCACCAGCGCCAGCGTCGACGGTGCCAGGACCGCGACGACGCCCGGTGCCAGAGCCAGCGTCGGGCTAGGACCAGCGCTGGGGAGGGCAGACCAGGTGCGGGGCAGCGCCCCGGTCAGCGCCAGGCCTGTCGCGACCATCGCCGCGCCGTAGGGCAGGGAGTACCACTCCACGGAGGCCACGCCCAGGACCCACAGCGGTACCACGGTGCCGAAGGCCAGGACCCACAGCAGCCAGACGGGGGACAGCCCGGTGGGGGCGGACCGGCCCGGGACGCCGCTGTCGGCGGCGCGCCGGGCGGCCACGGCGCCGGTGCCCACCAGCACCGCGCCGACCAGCCAGGCCGTCGTCAGCGCCCAGCCCAGAGCCGGGACCTGGTCGCGGTCCAGCACCGGGGCGGCGACCGCCGGACCGAGGGCGGCCAGCACCGCGGCGGGAGCCAGGCGCCAGGTCATGACCAGCCTGCGGGACCGGCCGGGCGCGGCGTCGGGCCGGTCGACGCCGACCGACCAGCCGGTGACCAGCCCGGCCCAGGCGGCCAGGGCGGCGGCGACCAGGGTGAGGCCGACGGCGACCTCGAACAGGGCGGTCGGGGCTCGGGACAGGTCGTCGGCCAGAGCGACGAACCAGGTGTCGCCGAAGCGGGCGCCTCCGTAAGGGCTGGTGGCACGGGCCGCGGCGAGCCCGTGCCAGGCCAGCATGACCGGTCCGAGCCCGGCGACGAGGACCCCCGCCGCGGCATACGGCAGCAGCGCCCTCCGGCCGGGAGCGGCCCGGTGCTGGGCCGCTGCCCCGGCGCTGGTGTCCGGGCCGGTCGCCGGAGCGTCGGACGCCCCCAGCTCGTCCGTCCGAACCGGCGGGGTACGTCGGTGCACGACCGTCGCCACGCCGCCGAGCAGCACCGCCGCGCCGGTGAGCACGGCCGCCCGGGCCGCCATGGCCTGCCCGGCGGCCAGCAGCACCCAGGTGGGCGCCAGGGCCAGCAGGAGCCCAGCCCCGGCCAGCCGGGCCAGCGTCGGCCGGTGCACCACCAACCAGGCGGCGACGAGAGTCGCGACGATCCCCGGCGGTGCCGTGTAGGCCTCGACCAGGCCGACGCTGCCCCAGGCCAGGGCGCTCCACAGCACCCCGGACCAGGACAGCCAGGCCAGCCACCAGCAGAACCGGCGGTCGGGCCGGGTGGCCAGGTACACCGCCCCGGCCCCGGTGATCGCGCACACCGCCAGGGAGATGTCCGCCCCGGCCGATACCCGCGCCACGGCGAGCAGCTCGGCCACCACGACGGTGCCCAGCGCACTGGCCTCCAGGGCGACGCGGATCTGTGACGCCAGCCGGGTCGTCATCTGCCCGGCGGCCAGGCGGGTGGTCCACGGTTCGGCGACCACCGCGGCGGCCACGGCGAGCAGCGCGACGACCGGCAGCACCAGCGGCGCCCCCGAACCGGACGTGACCTGCGGGGTCACGTTGACCGCGATGGCCGCCGCGGTGGGCACCAGGCCGACGGTCGCCAGGATCCGGACCGCGGCCGGCTGGGGGCGGCGCCCCGAGCTGAGCACGGCCGCTTCTACGGCCAGGACGGCGGTGCACGCCCCGGCGGCCCACCAGGTGCGTGCCTCCAGCATCGTGGCCACCGCGAGCAGCCACGGCACCGCACCGACCGCCAGCAGCGTGAAGTACACCGGATGACCGACGTGCCGGTGGGTGCGGCCCAGCACCAGCGCCACCACGGCCGACACGACCGCCAGCGTCCCGACGGTCGCGGTCCAGCTCGCAGTCCAGCCCCACGGGTACCAGGCCAGCGCGAATCCGGCGACGACCAGGGCATAGGCATAACCGATCCCGACCAGCAGCGGCCGGAAGGCCGGGGTGGCCTGTCGGCTCCAGGCGATGGTCAGCCCGACGACCACCAGGCCCACCACCAGCGCCGCCGGTCGTGACCACCACGAGTACCCGGCCGCCAGCACCATCAGGCCCAGAGCGGACAACCACAGCCCGGGCCGTACCGCGAACCGGGTGAACCACGGGCCTGGGCCGTCGGGCTGGCTGGGTGCGGCGGGCCGGGAGACCAGCGCCCGGTCGGCGGCCCAGACCAGCAGCGCCGCGACCAGCCAGACCGCCAGCGGCACCCCCATCGGCGGCCCGGCGAGCAGCCCGACCGTGCCCAGGGCGGCACCGACCGCGACCGGAGCCATGGCCCCGGTCGCAGCCGGCAGGCTGGTCGTCCCGAAACGCCACGGGTCGTCGATCTGGTCCAGCGGCACCGGTTCGCCGGTCGAGCGGCGGCGGGCGGACCGCAGCTGGACGCCCTGCTGGGGGCGGGTCTGGACCCACGCGGTGAGCGGCATCTCGGTGCTGCCGTGGGGATGCCCGACCAGCACCAGGACGTCCGCGGGATCGGGTCGCTGCACACCGGGGGCCCGCACGGTGAACCGTCGGTCGGTCACCGCGCGGGGGAGCACCGCGTACCAGGCCCAGACCAGGCCGAGCGCCAGCCAGGCCCCGGGCAGCCAGCCGTCGGTCCAGTCGAGGTGGAGCTGCTCCTCGTGTGGTGAGCTGGTCAGGGCGGTGACCACCGCGGTGAGCGTGGTGAGGGCCAGCGGTGCCGCCAGGACGGCCGTGACCGACCAGCCGCCCGCGAGCAGCGACCGGAACCGCCCGGGGGCACGGTGCGGCCCCCCGGAGGGGAGCGGTCCGCCGGAGGCGTCCGAGCCTGGTCCTGCCGCCGGGTGGGCCGCACCCAGGCGCAGCGCGACCAGGCTCAGCGCGACCCAGGTCAGCACCGCGGTGAGCGTCACCGTCCCCAGCACGGTCAGCGGGTTGACGTGGTCGACCGCGCTGGCGGGCAGCAGCGTCGTCCAGCCCGCGCCGCCGATCAGGTAGGCCCCGGCCACCCACGTCCACCAGCCGGGTCGCGACCGTCCCAGAGCCACAGCCGCCAGCCCGAGCCCGACCAGCATCAGGCCCGGCAGGATCAGCTGGCCGCCCGCTGGTGCCTCTACCTTCGGTGTCAACAGCTCTGCCGAGCCGACCGGGACGAGCACCGACGCGACCGCGACCGCGACGACCGCCTCGACGGTGAGGGTCACCGACTCGACCGTGTAGCGTCCGCTGGTGCGCCACCGGCGTTCCAGGGTGGCGCACCAGGCCGTGGCGGCGACCGCCAGCAGCAGGGTGAGCGCCACACCGAGGGAGGCTGTCCCGGTCCACCGGTCCCAGGTGTCGCCGAGCGTCGCCACCGCCACCGGTGCGATCACCAGCCCGGCCCCCGACCAGGCCCGCAGGCGCAGCCGTCGACCGGCCCAGGCCAGCAGCGCCGCCCAGGCCACTGCGGCCCCGGCGAGCGCCACCAGCCGGGCCGGTCCGTGCGCCGTCCCCGTGACCAGGTGCACCGCGATCAGGCCGAGCACCGCGGTCAGGCCGCCGACGGCGCTGGCCGACGAACCGAACCCCCGGCGGTGCAGGACGAGCGTGGCCGCCCCGACCCCGAGCGTCACCAGGACCAGGACGGTCCGGCGCACCGCCGGGTCGCCGACCAGCCCGGAATAGGCGAAGACCAGGCCCGCGACCGCGACCAGCGCCGCGCCGACCGCCCCGAACACCGTGGGCAGGGAAGCCTCGGTGAGCCGGGACCCAGGGCTGGTGAACGGAGGCGCAAGAGGTGCCGGGGACGGCCCGGGCGGTGCTGTGGGCGGTGTCGTGGCGTGGCCCGGGGCGTCCGGCCCTGGAGCCGGGTCGGACGGCGCCCGCCAAACTGACGGCCCGTCTGGTGGTGCGGTCGCGGGAGCCGGTCCGCCCGAGGCAGATCCCATCGGCGGGGTGGATGGGGTGGATACCGTCCTCGCCGTCGCCGTCGCCGTCGCCGTCGCCGTCGCCGTCGCCGGAGTGCGCTGACGGACCGCCCACAGCGCGGTCTGCCGTTCCTGCAGCGCCGCGGCCGCCCGTCCCGACCGGTCCGCGAGGTCACGCCCGGCGCTCCCGGACAGGTCGATACCGCACCGGGTGCACACCGGCCCGTGCAGCGGCGCCCCGCACCACGGGCACCGCTGGGTATCGGTGAGCTCTCGCAGCAAGATCTCGGCAGTGTCGAACGTCATAGCAGACAGCCTGCACGACGCCCTGCCTACCAGGCCCCGGTGTTCGTATCGATCCTGTGGAGGTCTTCAGCCAGGCAGCGTCCGGGTACCCGCACCCCCCAACAGCCGACCGATAAAGACGCCGCGGTTCGTGGGTCTGACGCTAGGGGCGGTTAGGCGAGGGTGATCCGCACCGTTCCAGGGGCGGGTGGGTCGTCGGCGGTGGTCCAGGTGCCGTCCCGGGTCCACCGTCGGTCGCCGACCTGCACCGTGACGATCTGCTGGGTGTCGGCCACCGCCACGGCCCACTGCCCGACGGCCCAGGCCATCCGGTCGGCCTGGGCGGGGTCCAGCGCCTGGGCCTCCACGACGAGCACCCCGGGCTCGACGGTCTGGACCGGCAGCTGGCCCAGGTCGCGGACGATCCGGTCCGCCAGCGCCTCGGCCGAGCCGACGCCTTCCGGGTCGGTGAGGGTGCAGCTCACGGCCGTCGGCGAGTGGCCGGTCAGGCCGGAGGCCCAGGTCCGGGCGCTGGACTCGTGGTCGGCGTAGGCGTCGGGGTAGGCCGAGCGCTGCACCGCCTGGGCCGCCTCGGTGACCGGCAGGTCTTCCCAGCCGGGAACCTGCACCAGGTGGTCGAAGAAGGTGTCGGTCGCGTACACCGGGTCGGTGACCTGCTCGGGCGTCCCCCAGCCCTGGGACGGGCGCTGCTGGAACAGACCCAGGGAATCGGCGTGGCCGTAGTTCAGGTTGCGCAGCTTGGACTCCTGGATCGCGGTGGCCAGGCCGACCGTCGCGGCCCGGTCGGGCAGGTCCCGGCGCACCGTCGTCGCCACGATCAGCGCCGCGTTGTCGGCCTGGTCAGGGGCCAGGCCCCAGGTGGTGCCGTCGACAGTGGCGGTGCACCGGGGCACGACCATGGTGGGTCGGTTGTCCAGCAGGTGGACGACGCCGACCACCGCCGCCGCGCTCAGGCCGAAGGCGACGACGATGAGCAGCATCGTCGCGGCCGGACGGCCCCGTCGTCGGCTCACGGGCGCCGGACCGGGTTCGGCGCGGCACCGCGGGCGAGCGCTTCCGCTGCCCTGGTCAGCGAGCTGCCCCCCGGGGCACCCGGGTACCAGGCGTCCACGACGGCGTCGTCGTCGGACCCACCGTCCACGACGGTGGCCAGACCGTGACCCCAGGCGGAACGTTCAGGCATAGGGTCACCTTAGCCGCGATCGTGCGGCACCTGTCCGTCGGTGACGGGTCAGTACTGGTAGGTGCTGAGCTCGGTGTCGTAGCCGTTGCGCCAGGCCCAGTAGCTGACAGCGCCGCCCACGACGGCGGTCGCACCAGTGATGGCCCAGGCCAGGCCGCGGTGCTCGCGGTACCCGGCCAGGGGCAGGTCGTCGGAGTCCCGCTGGCCGCCGCACAGCACCACGAGCAGGTCGGCGAACGCCCACAGGCCCAGGCCGCCGAGGGTGAAGAGCTTGAGCAGGCCGGTGCCGACCTTGCCCAGGTAGAACCGGTCGATCCCCAGCGGGCCGCCCAACCAGGCCAGCAGCCAGGTAGCGACGAACGACCGGGCCGAACAGGCGACCGGGTGCGGACCGTACTGGGAGTACTGGCCGTCGTAGTGCGGGGCGTACGCCGGTGCGTACTGCGGATAAGACATCGTGGAGGTTCTCTCGGCTGGGGGCGGCGGTATGGCGGTATGAAGTCGGGCGGACCGGCCCGCCGGTCGGTCACGCGGTGAGATGTCCGAGATGCCCGGAGTGTTCCCGGCAGTCTAGACCCGCGCCGGGGGTGCTGGGGCCGTTATCCGCACCGGCCGCACGGACGCCGCAGCACCGGCCGCGCTTCGTCGGCGCGCGGACTTGCGTAGTCTGGCGACGTGACCAAGCGCACCTCGCCTCGTGAGTACCGGCGCGGTCCGGTGCTGCTGCGTGGGCAGCAGATCCCCGCGACGACGTCCGACCAGCGGCTGCTGGCACCCGCGGAGGGGGCGGCGTGGCTGCACGAGGACCCGTGGCGGGTGCTGCGGATCCAGAGCGAGTTCGTCGAGGGGTTCGGGGCGCTGGCCGAGATCGGGGCGGCGGTCAGCGTGTTCGGGTCGGCGCGCACCGGCGAGGGCTCGGCCGACTACGAGCTGGCCCGGGCGGTGGGTGACGGGCTGGTGCGGGCCGGGTACGGGGTGATCACCGGCGGCGGCCCCGGGGTGATGGAGGGGGCCAACCGCGGGGCGTCCGAGGCTGGCGGGCTGTCCGTCGGGCTGGGCATCGAGCTGCCGTTCGAGCAGGGCATGAACCCGTGGGTGAACCTGGGCGTCAACTTCCGGTACTTCTTCGCCCGCAAGACGATGTTCGTCAAGTACTCCGAGGGCTTCGTCGTGCTGCCCGGCGGGTTCGGCACGCTGGACGAGCTGTTCGAGGCGCTCACCCTGGTGCAGACCCACAAGGTCACCGAGTTCCCGATCGTGCTGATGCGCACGTCGTACTGGTCGGGGCTGGTGGACTGGCTGCGCGGCACCGTCGCCGCGGGCGGGATGATCGCCCCGGCCGACCTCGACCTGCTGCACCTGTGCGACGACCCGGACGAGGCGGTGCAGATCGTCGTGCAGCGGGGCGAACAGCTGCGCGCCGCGGCCAGCGGGCTGGTAGACGCGCCCGGGACGGCCCAGGCGGCCGAGGAGTGGTGACCGTCACCGACGCTCCCGGGGCCCAGCCGGACGCTCAGCCGAGCGTCCGACGGGACCGGCTGGGTGTCTGGCGGCGGTTGCAGGGCTGGTGGGACCCGCGGCGCTGGTCGTGGTGGGTGCAGACCATCGCGGTCTACACGCTGAGCCGGCTGTGGCTGGTCGTGGTGTTCACCCAGGCCGCGGCGCACCAGCCGCTCAACGGGTGGACCACGACGGTGTCGCCGTCGTACCTCGACTTCGTCGCGAACCAGTTCGACGGCCAGTGGTACCGCGGAATCGCCGAGTGCGGCCCCCCGCCCAACGGGTCCGTTCCGCCAGGCTGCGGGTTCGGTGGCCTGGGCTACCCGGACGAGCTGCCGCCGGACGGGCCGGACGGGGTGAAGCAGAACGCCTGGGCCTTCTTCCCGGCCTTCCCGCTGCTGGTCCGCACCGTGACGAACCTGACCGGTGGTACCTGGACGGTCACCGCGCCGCTGGTCGCCACGGTCCTCGGCGCGCTGGCGATGCTGGTCGTCTACCGGCTGGTGGTCGACGGGGCCCGCTCGGCGGTGGCGGTCCGGCCGGGCCTGCCGCTGGCCACGGTCGCGGTGGTCTGCGTCTTCCCCACCGCCCCGGTGCTCCAGACGGCCTACACCGAGTCGCTGGCGCTGCTGCTGATCGCCCTGTCGCTGTGGGCGCTGGTGCGCCGCTGGTACATACTGGCCGCGCCGGCGGTGGTCGCGCTGGGGTTCACCCGGGCGGTGGCGCTGCCGATGGCGGTGGTCGTGGTCGTGCACGCCGCGGCCCGCTGGTGGACGGCCCGCCGCGCCCGCGACCCGGCACCGGCGCACGACGGTGACGGAGCCTCCGGCTGCGACGCGCCAGCACGCGGCCCCGACGACGTCCCGGTGCGGCACTGGGTGCAGATCGGTGCCCTGTTCGTCGTCGCGGTGGTCAGCGGTTTCTGCTGGCCGTGGCTGACCGCCCGCCAGACCGGTACACCCGACGCCTACCTGCAGACCCAGGAGGCCTGGCGGGCGACCGGTGCCGAACCGTTCGCGGGCTGGCGGATCGCCCAGTTCTGGGTGGGCAGGCTGTTGGCTCAGCTGGGGATCGACCCGGACGGCCTGGATCTCCGTGTGCTCCAGACCACGACCGTGGTGCTGATAATTGCTGTGCTGGTGCTGGTCGTCACGCTCCTGGTGGTACCGGCCGGACGGCGCACCGGACCAGAGCTCGTGGCCTGGTCAGCGGGTTACCTGGGGTATATCGCGGCCGTGGTCGAGCTGGGGTCGTCGCTGGCCCGGTTCCTGCTGCTCGCCTTTCCGATGGCGGCCGTCAGCGTCGGGCTGGTCACCCGTCCGGTATGGGCCCGGCGGGCCTGGCTGGCGCTGCTGCTCGTCGTGATGGCGGCGCTGCAGGCCGTCTGGGTCTACGAGATCTGGACCTACGGCATCAACGGCGACTGGCCGCCGTGAGCCGACAGCCGCCTCGCCGCCGCGCCTCGCCGCCGAGGTGGCACGCGGTTGGGCCACCTGCTGCCGGTACGTGCCCTAAAATGGCTCCGGTCCCCCGGTGGCAGGTGGTCGACGCTTGATGGTTGCGCTGGTGGGCTGTCCGCTTGACGTTACGGGTGAAGGAGAGGCCGCCGATGGCCGCGATGAAGCCGAGGACCGGCGACGGTCCGATGGAGGTCACCAAGGAAGGCCGCGGCATCGTCATGCGTGTCCCGCTAGAGGGCGGCGGGCGCCTGGTCGTCGAGCTGAAGGCCGACGAGGCCGCCGACCTTGGCGAGAAGCTGACCTCCGCCGTCGGCTGACCCGTCGAACATGGCATCGGTCCTGCCCCAGGTCACGCTGACCGGTGGTGAGGTCGCCAGTACCCCCCTGCTGGCGTCGGGCGGCGTCGACGCCCTCGCCGTCCCGGTCGGCCCGGCGGCCGACGGTGACGAGGCGCTGAGCCCCGGGTCGGGCGCCGCCCAGGCCGCGGCCCGGTTCGGTATCGACCTGGCGGGGCTGGCCGAGCGGGCGGGTATGACCGGGAAGGCCGGGGAGGCGCACGTCGTCGACCTGCCGCGGACCGTCGGTTCGGCGGTGCGCCTGCCGTGGCACGACCTGCCCGTCCGGCTGGTGCTGGTCGGCACCGGGGCGGGTACCACGACCGACCTGCGCCGGGCCGGTGCCGCCCTGGCCGGTGCCACGCGCGGCCTGGACCGGGTGGTCTCGACGGTCGCCACCAGCGCCGCAGACTCCGCCTCACGCACCGCCGAGGTGGTGCGGGTCCTGGTCGAGGGCTACCTGCTGGCGGCGTACCCGACGTTCACGCTGGCCAGCCAGCCGCCGGAACCGGCCGCCGCGCTGGTGCTGCTCGGGCCGGACGGTACCCGGGCGGAAGCCGCCGTGGCCGCCGCCCGGGCGGTCGCCCAGGCGACCTGGCTGGCCCGGGACCTCACCGCCACCCCGGCCAGCACCAAGACCCCCGCCTGGTTGGCCCGCCAGGCCTCCCGCCAGGCCAAGGCCGCCGGCCTGGAGGTCGAGGTGCTGCGGCCCCGACGGCTGGCCGACGAGGGTTTCGGCGGGCTGCTCGCCGTCGGCGGCGGGTCGGCGAACGGTCCGCGGCTGGTGCGGGTCACCTCGGTGCCGCAGGTGACCGCCGCCCGGCACGTCGTCGTGGTGGGCAAGGGGATCACGTTCGACACCGGCGGGATCAGCCTGAAACCGCGCGAGTCGATGGTGACGATGAAGACCGATATGGCCGGGGCGGCGGTCGCCCTGGCCACGGTGCTCGGGGCCGCCGCGCTGGGCGTGCCCTACCGGGTGAGCGCGGTGCTGGCCTGCGCGGAGAACCACCTGGGCGGGGCGTCGTACCGGCCCGGTGACGTGGTGAGGACGCACGGTGGTCGCACCGTCGAGGTGACGAACACCGACGCGGAAGGCCGGATGGTCCTGGCCGACGCCCTGGACTGGGCGGTCACCACCCTGGCCCCCGACGTGCTGGTCGACGTGGCCACCCTCACCGGCGCCGCCAAGGTCGCCCTGGGGCTGGGCACCGGCGCGCTGCTCAGCGACGACGACGCCCTGGCCGCCGCCCTGGTGACCGCCGGGGACGCGGCGGGCGAACCGGTGTGGCGCCTGCCCCTGGTCACCGAGTACGAGCCGTACCTGGACTCAGCGCTGGCCGACGTGCGCCAGGAGAGCCACGACCCGCGCTCCGGCGCCGGGGCGATCCTGGCCGCCCTGATGCTGCGCCGTTTCGTCGGCCCGCGCGCCGAGCCCGCCTCCGTCCCCTGGGCCCACCTGGACATCGCCGGCCCGGCCCGCTCGTCCAAGGCCACCCACGAGGTCCCCGAAGGCCCGACCGGTTTCGGCGTCCGGCTCCTGCTGTCCTGGCTGTCCGCCCCCACCCTGGGCGTCTGACGGCCTCCCGTCGGGGACGCGGTCGTTCATAGACCACAAAGTCGTTCATGCGACTGAACGACTTTGTGATCTATGAACGACCTGACGGTCAGCGTCGGACGGCGAGCAGGAGGCCGTCGCCGACGCTGAGCAGGACCACGTCGAAGCGGTCGTCGGCCCGCAGGGTCCGGTGCAGGTCGCGGGCGGCGACGGTCTGCTCGTCGCGCCGGGCCGGGTCGGCGACGTGGTCGCGCCACAGGGCGTGGTTGACGGCCAGCGTGCCTCCGGGGCGCAGCAGCCGGACGGCGTGCGCGGCGTAGGTCGCGTGGCTCTCCGGGTCGGCGTCGACCACGACCAGGTCGTAGGCGGCGTCGGTGAGCCGCGGCAGCACGTCCTGGGCTCTCCCGCGGATGGCCCGCACCCGGGTGGGACGCACCCCGGCCTCGGCGAACGCCTCTTTCGCGGCCCGCTGGTGCTCGACCTCCACGTCGATGGTGGTGAGCACGCCGTCGTCGGGCATGCCGCGCAGCAGGTGCAGCGCTGCGACACCGGTGCCGGTGCCGATCTCGACCACCGCCCGGGCCCGGGCCGCGAGCACCCCGAGCAGGGCGCCCGTCGCGGGGCTGACCGGTTCGGCGCCGAGCTCGTCGGCGCGTTCGCGCGCGTCGGCGACGATATCGTCCTCGGTGACGCTCTCTTCGCAGTAGAACCAGGACAGGGCCTTGTCGGTGGGCATCACGGCTCTCAGCGCTCGGTGGACGGCCCGGTGGGTTCAGGGGGCGGGACCGCTGCCAAGCCTAGCGGTCACCAGGACGAGCCCTAGGGTTTCGGCGGGCAGCATGCGATTATGGACCGCATGACGACCAACGACCCGCCCGACGTCGCGGCGTGGTGCCCGCCGTCGTGGGAGCAGATCGTCGCCGAGCACTCCGCGCGGGTGTACCGGCTGGCCTACCGGCTGACCGGTAACCAGCAGGACGCCGAGGACCTGACCCAGGAGACCTTCCTGCGGGTGTTCCGGTCGTTGCACACCTACTCGCCGGGCACGTTCGAGGGCTGGCTGCACCGGATCACGACCAACCTGTTCCTGGACTCCACCCGGCGCCGCTCGAAGGTGCGCCTGGAGCTCATGGGCGACGACGCCGACTGGTTCGGCACCGTATCGCCGGAGGAGTCCCCCGAGCGGCGCTACGAGCACCAGAACCTCGACGACGACGTGCAGCGCGCCCTGGACGCGCTGCCCCCGGCCTACCGCGCCGCCGTCGTGCTCGCCGATATCGAACAGCTCTCCTACGAGGAGATCGCGGTGACGCTGGGCGTCAAGCTCGGCACGGTGCGCTCGCGCATCCACCGGGCCCGCGCCCAGCTGCGGGTCGCCCTGGAGCACCGACGGCCGACGTCCCCGGCGCCCGAGGCGGTGGCGGTTCGATGACGTACCTCGGTTCCCTGCCCCGTCTCGGTGCTCGGCCCCATCTCGGTTCCAGGCTCAGCGCGCTGGCGGACGGTCAGCTGTCCGCCGCCGAGACCGACGACGCCCTGGTGCACGTGGCCGCCTGCCCGCGCTGCGCCGACGAGCTCAGAGCCGCCCGCGCGGCCCACGACCTGCTGGTGGCGACGGCCTGGACCACCCCGCCGCCCGACCCGGCCCTGACCTCCCGTCTGCTGGCCATGCGGGCCGCGCCACCGGTACGGCCCGGCGACCCGTTCGCCGGGCAGACGCAGGCCGTCCGGCTGTCGACCGGTCCGTGGGGCGGCTTGCCGGGTGGCGCGCCGGTCTGGGCCGCGGGCTCGCTGGCCGGTCTCGCCCTGGTGGTGACGGTGCTGTTCCTGCTCGGGGCCCGGCCCGACGTCGTGCCGGTGGACCACTCCGGGGTGCCGCTGGTGCTGCTCGGCGACGCCCAGCCGGTGGCCGCGCTCGTCGACCTGGACGGGCTGCGCGCCGACGGCTGGACCGTGCCCGACCCGCTGCCGTCGGGCTGGACGGTCACCGCCGCCGGGGTGTCCGCCGGGGTGCTGGAGATCGACCTGACCGGTCCGGGCGGTGCCGTCGTCGTCGTCACCCAGCAGCGCGGCGTGCTGGGCCGGGACCTGCTGGCGGCCCTGCCCACGACGGACGTCGTCGGCCGCACGGTCGCGGTGGTGTCGTACCAGCCGTGGACGGTGGTGTGGCAGGCGGGCGATACCGTCGTCGGGCTGGTCGTCACGGACGGCGGCATCGATACCGCCGAGACGCTGGTCGCGGCCTTCCCCGCGGGCGACTACGACGACAGGGTGCCCGCCCGGCTGGCCCGCGGCTGGACGAGCCTGGCGTCGTGGCTGCGGTAGCCGGTCGGTAGCCTGTCGCCGCTCGGCCTGGTCGGGTGTGCGGCGAGGGTAACCTTGCTCCGTGATCAACGGCTACGAGATCGTCGTGCTGCTGGTCATCGTCGCCGTCGTCGTCGGCCCCGAACGTCTGCCCGCCTACGCCAAAGAGCTGGCGGCGCTGGTGCGTCGGGGCCGCGAGCTGCTGCGCGACACCCAGGACCGGGTCAGCGCCGAGCTGGGCGACGTCGGCGAGGAGATCGACTGGACGTCCCTGGACCCCCGCCGCTACGACCCGCGACGGATCGTCCGCGACGCGCTGCGTGACGACGACCCGCCTCGGGAACGGGCCTCCACCGCCGCCGCCCGGCGGGCGGCGGCGCGCCGCGCCCGGTCCGGGTCCCGCGACCCGGAACCAGACCAGCCCGGTCCGGCCGCCACGGCACCTCCGGTGTTCGACGACGAGGCGACCTGAGGGTCGTGTCCGGCGTACTCTTCACCCCAAGACTGCAAGGAGCACCATGACCGACCGCGCCCGGATCTTCTCGGGGATGCAGCCCACCTCGGACTCCCTCCACCTGGGAAACTACCTCGGCGCGCTGGTCGAGTGGGTCAGGCTCCAGGACGACTACGAGGCGATCTACTGCGTCGTCGACCTGCACGCCCTGACCACCGGACCGGACCCGCAGGTGCTGCGGACGCGCACCCGCCGCACCGCGGCGCAGTACCTGGCGGCGGGTGTCGACCCGGCCCGGTCGGTGCTGTTCGTGCAGTCGCACGTCAGCCAGCACGCCGAGCTGGCCTGGCTGCTGTCGTGCCACACCGGGTTCGGCGAGGCCAGCCGGATGACCCAGTTCAAGGACAAGTCCGCCCGGTTCGGGGTGGGCGCCACCAATGTCGGGCTGTTCACCTACCCGGTCCTCATGGCCGCGGACATCCTGCTGTACGACGCGACGCTGGTCCCGGTGGGCGAGGACCAGCGTCAGCACCTGGAGCTGTCCCGCGACCTGGCGCAACGGCTGAACCAGCGGTTCGGCCAGGGCACGGTCGTGGTGCCCGGACCGCACATCGTCGAGGCCACCGCGAAGATCTACGACCTGCAGGACCCGACCGCGAAGATGAGCAAGTCCGCGACCAGCCCGAACGGCCTGGTCGAGCTGTTGGACGACCCCAAGGTCATCACCAAGCGGATCCGGTCGGCGGTGACCGACACCGGCCGGGAGATCCGGTACGACCCAGAGACGAAACCGGGGGTGTCCAACCTCCTGACGATTCACTCGGCCCTGTCCGGCACCGCGGTCGCGGACCTGGAGCAGCACTTCGCCGGTGCTGGCTACGGCGACCTCAAGGCCGAGGTCGTCGACGTGGTGCTCGGCGTCCTGGAGCCGTTCGCGCAGCGGGTGCACGGCTGGTTGTCCGACAGCGCGCTGGACGACGTGCTGGCCGACGGCGCGGCCCGGGCCCGGGACATCGCCGCCCCGGTGCTGGACCGGCTGTACGACGTGACCGGTCTGCTGCCCGCCAAGGCCACGCGGTGAGGCTGCCCCCGCTCGCCGAGGGCGAGCTGTGGATCGGCGTGTCGGTCGCCGTCCCCGACCCGTACCGGGGCCAGCTGGCCGCGGCCCGGGCCCGGTTCGGCGACCCGGCCGCGCGCCTCGTCCCGCCGCACGTCACCCTGCTCGGGCCGACGCGGGTCCACCGTGACGACCTGGCCACCGTCGACGACCACCTGACCGCGGTCGCGGTCCGGCACCAGCGGTTCGACCTGCGCCTGGTCGGTGCGGCCACCTTCCGTCCGGTCTCCCCGGTGACGTTCGTCCAGGTGGTCGAGGGCGGCCCGGCCTGCGCGGCCCTGGCCGCCGGTCTGCGGACGGGCCCGCTGGCCCAAGAGCTGCGCTTCGAGTACCACCCGCACGTCACCGTCGCCCAGGGCGTGGACGACGACCTGCTCGACGCCGCCCAGACCGGTATGGACGACTACGTCGCCGAGTTCTCCGTCACCAGCTTCTGCCGCTACGAGCACGGCACCGACGGTCTGTGGCGCCCCGCCCGCACCTTCGCCCTGGCGTCTGTGCCCCCAGCCGGGTAGCCAGCGGACGGCAGGAACCGTCCGTCCCGGCTGACGGAGCCCTACGAGGCGCGGTATCATCTGATATCAGGAGGTGGTCCTATGGCGGACGTGCTGATCAGAGACCTCACCGAGGAGACGGTCGCGAAGATTGACCTGCTGGCGGGCCGTTCTGGGCTGTCCCGGGTCGAGTACCTGCGGCGGACCGTCGAGCAGGAGGCGGCACGGGCATCGGGCTCGTCAGCGACCCGAGACCGGTGGACCCGGTTGGCCGAGCTGGCGCACGACGTCCGCAGCGAGGACTTCGAGTCACGGGCCTGGCGGCATGCCTGACACCTACCTGATCGACAAGTCGGCCCTGGTGCGGATGCCCGAGAGCCCCGATGTGGACACCTGGACGAACCGGGTGGACCGGGGCCTGGTCCGTATCGCCGTGCCCACGCTGCTGGAGCTGGGGTACTCGGCGCGGTCAGCCGACGACCTGACCGAGCTGCTGGACGAACCGCCAGTCGCCGCGATGCCGGTCGAGCACCTGACACCCGCTGCGGAGAAACGGGCGCTGGACGTGCTCCGGCTGCTCGCCGCTCAAGGTCAGCACCGCGCACCGTCTGTCGCCGACGTGCTGCTCGCCGCGATCGCCGAGCAGTCCAACCTCGTCGTGCTGCACGTCGACAAGGACTTCGACCTCATCGCCTCGGTCACGGGCCAGAAGGTCCAGCGCCTCGCCCTGTCCCCGCTCTGAGGGACACAGCCCGGTACAGGCTCGTGATCTCGTCGTCGGCCGACCCGTTATGCTGCGGGCGTGCCCGTCGCTGAACCCGGACGTTTCGACCGGCTGGACGCCGCCCATGTCGAGGCCACCCTGGTCCGGCTGCGCGAGCGGATCGACACTGCGATGCCTGGACGACACCTGGCCGACGTCGTCGAAGAGGTGCGCCAGGTCGTCGTCGGCATCGGGAAGGACGCCCGCTTCGCCACGTGGCGCCGGGCTGTGCGCATCGGGTCGTGGGTGGCGACCGCATGCCTGGTGGCGCTGATCGTGGCGGCGGTGGTCTCGGCGGTGCGGGCAGGGCTGGGCTCCGACGACGTGCACGGCTTCGAGTGGCTCGGTGTGATCGAGAGCGGCGTCAACGACGTCGTGTTCGCCGCCGTCGCGATCTGGTTCTTGCAGTCCCTGCCAGAACGGGTCGAGCGGCGGCGCCTGCTGACGACCCTGTACCGGCTGCGCTCGCTGGCCCACGTCACCGATATGCACCAGATGACCAAGCACACCGTGGACGAGCAGCCCCTGCAGGACGTCGACGTCCCGCACCGTGTGATGGACGAAGCCAGCTACGTGCGCTACCTGGAGTTCTGTTCGTCGCTGCTGTCCCTGACAGCGAAAACGGCGGCGCTGTGCGGCGAGGACACCACCGACGCCGTCGTGCTGGACACGGTGAGCGAGATCGAGACCCTGACCGCCAGCATGAGCCGCAAGATCTGGCAGAAGATCTCCCTGATCCGCATGGTCCCAGGGGACTCCCAGCAGGCCGACCACCTGGTGCTGTCGTCGCAACCAGAACAGGCCACGCCACCAGGGCCCGTCGCCGACGATGCGCCCGTCTAGGCAGGTCCCGACCGGCACTGTCCAGCCTTCGGTATGGTTGACGACGACCCCCGGGCGGTGCTGCGCCTGGGGGTCGTCGTCGTGAGGAGCCCGCGACGGTCTCCACGTCTGAGAGGTCCAGCGCGAGGCTTTTGTTCCCACAGTGGCCCCCCTCTTCCAATGGTAACCGATAAGGCTGCTCTGGTTCGTGGGTCTGACGCCGTTCCACCGCCTCCAGACGGGGGAAAGGGGGCCGACCCCCGAACCGGGGGCCGCGCAGCCCCCCACCCGGGGGC
>WRMB01000016.1 GCA_009777345.1 Micrococcales bacterium
GGTCTTCCTGCTGGGCGGCGTGAGAACCTCCATCATCGGAAGACCTCGACCCCACCGACGACCGACGCGCCGCCCCTACCAACCCTCACCCGTCAGCCCACTACACCCTCAACTGTGAAGAGCCGCTTTGGGTGGCAGGGCTGTCCAGTACTCGGCCACGGCGATGCCGTCGGTGTCGAGGTCGAGCAGTTCGACCTCTTCGCGGTTGGCCCGGGAGCACAGGATGAGGCCGAACGGTGGCCCTTCGTGGGGTTGGCGCTCGTAGCGGTCCAGCCACTTGAGGTAGAGCCGCATCTGTCCGGAGTGCTCAGAGTGGAACTTGCCCAGCTTGAGCTCGACCGCGACCAGGCGGCGCAACGGCCGGCTGAAGAACAGCAGGTCCAGGTAGTGCTCGTCGTCGCCGACGGTCATCCGTTTCTGGCTCGCCACGAAGGTGAAGCCCTGGCCGACCTCCATGAGGAAGGTCCGCATGTCGTGCAGGATCGCCGCCTCCAGGTCCTTCTCGGCGTAGCCGTCGTGCAGGCCGAGCGTGTCGAGGATCATGGGATCGGTGAACGTGTCCTGCGGTACCGCCGACCCTTCGGGGATCTGCACGTTCGCGATCTGCCGCCGCTCGTACGCTTTGCTCGCCACGGCCCGGCGCAGCTCGCGCACGCTGAGTTGCTTGGCGACCGTCTGCTCGACGTAGAAGTCTCTGGCCTGCGCAGACGCCAGCGGCAGCAGCGTCACCAGGTGGCTCCAGCTCAATTGTTGTGACAGCGTCACAACAATCTGGTGGTCGGGGTACTGCTGGGCGAACCGCACCATGCGGCTCAGGTTCGGGTAGTCGAACCCAGCGCCGAAACGAGCCCTGAGCTGCTCGGCCATCGACCGGACGACCTGCTTGCCGTAGTCCGCCCGCTGCTGGCGGAGCACGTGGACGGTGATGGCCCGCCCCGTGAGCCAGTAGGTCATGGTCAGTGCGGCGTTGGCCTGGACCGCCGCCACCTGCCGACCCTGTTCCACCAGCCCCACGAGGTAGTCGAACAGCGCCCCCTCGTCCTGCGGGATGTCGTCCCTGGGCACCAGGCCACTACTCATCGTCCCTCCGCTCTCCCGAGGCTTGCCCGGGTCGTGTCTCGGCGGAGCCCCCTTGGCCCCCGTCGAACGTGCGTTCGCAGCCTACACCATGTGGGATGTGGCAGTGCGAGTTTCCCGACCAGACTGGCTGGGGCTAGTCCCACCATCCGCCGCCCCAAAGGCTGTTTTTCGTCTGCCGCCAAGGCGGTTCGACGTCGGTGTCTCGCCAGGTGTTCCACTCGCGCAACGCGATGCGGAGACTGTTGCGCACCCTGGCTCGTTCCGGAGCGTAGTACAGGGTGTTCCGCCACGCGCGGGTCGGTTTCCAGTGCCACCATTGACGGCCAGGAGGCAGTCCGCCGTAGCGTCGGCAACGACCGGAAGGGCCGTTGATGTCGCACTCGCGCTGCCCGGGTGGGACATCGTCCGAGCAGCCGCGGTGCAGTTCCTCTGCGTCGGGGTCGCGCATCGCGCGAACCCAGACAGGAGCGTCTTTTCTGGTGCGTGACATATCGATGACGGCCTCCACCGTCACCACGAACCGGTCGCCGTTGGTGGCGACCTTCCAGATGCGTGGTACCTAGATCGGGTGCACGACGACTCCTCTCCTCTGACAGAAAAGCCGATCAGTCTATCGAGTGACAGGCTTGCCGTCAACATCGGAACGGTGGCACCCGGCCTGGAGCCTCGGTCGGTCCGATGATTCAGGCTGAGACATGTGTGTCTGGATCAGTGCACGCAGTGACGGTCTGCGTGGGGTCTGGCTTGCTAACCTCGCAAGCGTGGAAGCGTCCCGCGAACATCGCCACGCTGCTGCCCGAGGTGTTCCACGCCGTGAGCACCGGTCTGGCGGGACCGGATGCCCTGGCGCTACCCGGTACCCGGGCGCTAGCTGGATGACCAGTTCCTGTACGGGGTTTTGGTCGCTGCTACGGGGTCTAGGACCCCGTAGCAGCGACCAAAACCCCATCACCGATCTGCTGTTCGCCGGGAGCTGGTGACGGATGGCACGCAACCCTCGCCTGGACGAGGCGGTCGCGATCTTCAAAGAGCTTGGCTGGGAGGGTCATGCCTACGCCGACGCTGTGATGTTGCCGCTGGGTACCAAAGCCCAGCAGAAAGCGGCGCTTGCCGGGTTGCGGTCAGGGGAATGGGGTGTCTGGGACCGGCGCTGGCGCAGTCAAGTCAAGGTCCATGTGGGGATGCTCTGGTTGTTCGCGATCCGGCTCGGGGTGGGAGCCAGGCGTACCGCCGAGGTGATGCAGGGCGACCTGCACCATTTCTTCTGGAACAAGTGGAGGCCAGGGCGGGACGAGTCGCCGCAGCGGATGCCGTCAGAGGTGACTTTCACCGTCTTGGTCGAACGCGGCCCGGATTTCGCTCAGACGTTCGTCCGGCATGTCTGCACCCCGCGGACTCGCTGGGGTGGAGAACACTGTGCGACTCTCGGTTCTGGTATGGCGGTGCGGCTCGTCACCCATCACCAGCTGCCAGTCCCGGAGAGCGTGGAGTACCTGAAGGACTGGGCGGCGCACGCCGAGGGGGTTCTCGTCGGCGACACAGGGAACCCTCTTGCCGTCGGCTATGGCGGAACGTTAGTGGATGGGTTGTTTGACCTTCCGCTGTGCGAAGAGGTGATCCGTGACCGGTTCGCCGAGCACGTCCGGGCTGGTGTGGCGGCAGGGGTAGCGGGCACCGGCCCGTTCGGGCAGGTGGTGCCTGCTGGTGTGGCCAGGGGCTGGTTGGACCGGACCGAAGCTGTCGAGCTGGTGCTGACCGCTCTCGACGGGGCGTCCCGGCCGGGGGACCGCAAAGCCTGGCTCGGCGCTTGGCTGGACGGTCTGCACGCCACCGACCAGGAGATCCTTGTTCGGGCTGACATGCTGGTGCCGGTCATGGCTGCCGGGGGAGCGCCCGCGATCGACCGTCTGGCTCCGGTGCTGATCGCCGGGGTGGACGACGACCTGTTGTCCGACGTGGCGACCGTCGCACTGACGGCCTCGACGAAGAAGGCCCTGCGGGCGGTGCTGGGGGCTCTCGCGGCACGAGGGCGCCCGACAGCGGACGTGCGCGAGGCTGTTGGTCCGCAGATTGTCGCGCTGGACGCAGGCCACGATCGTGCACTCACCCGGGCGGTGCAGGCGGCGGTCGACCGCTGGGGGCTAGACGCTGGTGGATCCCCGGCGCCAGCATCGGTCGAGGGCATGTGGCGACCGACCCCTCCGGTGTGGACGACCCCCGACTTCGACCACGGCGAGGAGACCACCGAGGTGCTGACCCGCCTGGCAGCCGAGCTGGCCGACCGTGGTTGGCGGTCGGTGGCGTACGACGTGGTGGTGGAACAGTTCCTGGCTGTGGCCAACGCCGTCGCACGTCGCGACGCGGCGCTGGCTCGCGGGGCGCTGAGCGGGGTTCAGGTCGGCTCCGTGCCGGGGCTGGAGCCCGCGGCGATCTGGGTCCGGGGTGACCTGCCGTGGACCGGCAGCTGGCCGGAGCTTCCCGTCCTGCTCGACTCCCCGGGCTATTCTCCGATCCCCCTGCATGCCCGCGATCTCGCCGTGTTCCAGCAGCTGGGTCGGGTGCCGTGCGTGCTGTCAGAACCCAGCACCGTCGACCTGCGGATCCGTCCTGAGGATCTGCTGGCCAGGTTGGTCGCCTACGCCGACGTCGGGGCGGCAGCGACCGAGGCTGACCTGCTCCTGGCGCTGGCCAGGCTCGATGTCTCCATGGTCGACAGCGGGCTGACGGGTCGGTTCGAGCGTCTGACAGTTCCCGTGCTCCTGGACGGTCGTCCGATGGCGCTGACCGCGGGAGCTGTGGTCAGCCGCTACCTGGCCGACCCCATGGTCGAGCCTGACCTGACGCTCGACCCTGACACCACGAGCAGGCACCCGATCGACCACCGGTCGGGCTGGAACGCCCGGCCGACGACGCCCGCATCCCTGCACGATCTCCCGCAGCGGTTGATCAGCTGGATGTCCAGAACCCCTGCGGTCTTCCCCACCTGGGGTGACGCGGCGTTCGCCAACGACGTCACCCAGCTGAGAGACGACTGCTTCTACTTCTCACGCCGCGGGATCGGTAGCCGCGACACCGGTCTGGTGATGCGCCAGACCGCTCGCCGGTCCGCCCCGCTGACCCCTGGTGCCGCGGTCAACTTCCTGACTGCCCAGCGCGGCCTCCACCCCGACGCCGCCTTCGACGCTGCTCTCGCTGTCACCGAAGCGTGGGACCGTGGGCTGCTCCGCCCGGGTACGGCCGACGTTCGCTACCTGGACTGGCTCGACGAACCGAAGGCGATCGCTGGGACTGCCCGCGCTCTGGGTGAGGTCGCCCGCCAGGGCCTGCTCTCGGTGGTCTGGCCCGTCCTGGACGATCTCGCCGCTGTCGCCACGTCCGGTCCCCGGCTGAAGACCGGCGCCGTCGAGGTGGTCGAGACCATCGCCGCCCTGCTTCCGGAGGTCGGGCACGCGGTGACGACGGGTCTTGCTGAGCCGTCGGTGCTCGACCTGCCTGGGGTCCGGGCGCTGGCCGTGCGGGGCGGCTCGTCCCGGGCGGTGCAGGTGGCCCGCAGCATCGTCGAACTTTGCGTTTCACCCACCCCCGCGCCTGGGAGGCGGTCGTGAACTCGTGAGAGGTGGGCTTCCGTGCGAGAGGTGGGCTCCCAAGCCCATCTGTCGCACGGAAGCCCACCTCTCACGACGAGGAAGTAGTTGTCTCGGGCTTAGTGCCCGGGGGAGGGCCCGCGTCGGCGCAGGACGATGACCAGGCAGACCGCGCCGGTCATGACGAAGGCCGCGCCAGCGGCGGCCAGCGGTACGGCCAGGGACCGGCGGGCGGTCTGGGTGGTGGGGTCGGCCGGGACGGGCAGCGGGCGGGCGGCGGCGGCCGTGGCTTCCGGTGCGTCGACGGCCTGGGCCAGGACGGTCACGGTCGCCTCGACGTCCAGGGGCAGGTCGGACGGGTTGGCCACGTCGGCGGGCAGCTGGACGCGGCCGCGGTAGGTGAAGGTCTGCTCGTCGGGCGAGTCCGGGTCGTAGCCGGTGGCGGTCAGGTCCCATGTGACCGGCAGCTGCTTGTCGCCCTGGTCAGTGGTGACGGTGACGGTGGCGGGCAGGCCCAGCGACGCGGCGTCGTTGGGTGTCCCGTGGAGGGCGGTGAGCGTCACGCCGGGCAGCTTGGCGGTGAGGGCGGCCGGTGCGGGGGTGTCGGACGGGGACGGTTCGGCGGTGGGCTCGTCGACCGGTGGCGGTGGCGGTGGCGGCGGCGTGTCGGGCGGTGGTGCGGCCTTGGTCACCAGGGTCGTGCCGGTGGCGCTGAGGGCCGCGGAGATGGAGGTGAACGTGCCGTCGGCCAGCACGGCGATGCCCGCGGCGTAGGCCGAGCCGTCAGCGCCCACCTTGTACACCGGGGCACCGGAGTCGCCGCTGATGAGCGGGCCGCCCTCGAGCCGGACCCGGACCAGGCCGGTGACCGAGTTCCCCAGGTAGGTGGCTGAACCGCCCACCGACTGGACGGTGCCGCAGACCTCTCTGCCCGTCGACGCGCCCCGGGTGCACACCCGGTCGCCGACCGCCACGTTGGCCTGCCCGACCACCGGTCGCACCAGGTCGGCGGAGACGAAGACCGACGGGGTCAGCCCCGCCCCGCCCGCGACGGTGAACGCGGCGGCGTCGGTGCCGCTGCCGAAAGCGTTGACCGTGACGGTGCCGAGCGTGGTGCCGCCCAGCGTGATCGACGTGCCGACCCCGCCGCAGTGACCCGCCGCGAGGTTCATGTACGTCCCGCCCTGCCGCACCAGGAAGTTGGCCGTGCAGCTGTTGGCTCGTTTGCCCGCTCGCAACGGGGCGCTGGTGGCCGTCTCCGGTGCCGCGACCACCCCGGCAGCGGCTGCGTGCCCGGCGTCCGCCGTCAGCCCGACGCACCCCAGCGCCAGCGTGCCGACCAGGGCGAGCGTCCCGACCACGGGCAGTGTCCGCCGAGAACTCCTCACGGACCAACCGTACACGGCAAACGCGCAGCAAAAGGACATTCTGGACAGGTTGGATGCCGTTACCGGTTACCGGAGCCACCTGACGTGTCGGTCGTCGGTGCCACGATGGGGCGGTGATCGACTCCGACCAGATCGCCGCGCTGCTGGGGCGGCCCGCGCCGACCCCGGAGCAGCGGGACGTCGTCGAGGCGCCGCTGGAACCGGGGCTGGTGGTGGCCGGGGCCGGGTCGGGCAAGACGGAGACGATGGCCGGGCGGGTGGTGTGGCTGCTGGCCAACGCGCTGGTCGCCCCGGACCAGGTGCTCGGGCTGACGTTCACCCGCAAGGCCGCCGCCGAGCTGGACCAGCGGGTGCGCGCCCGGGTGCGGGCGCTGGTCCGGGCGGCGACGGTGGCGGGGGTGGACCTGCCGGGGCGGGCAGCCCTGGTCGGCGATGTCCCGTCCGGTACGACGGACCCGGCGGATCCGTCGACGGCCCTGGGCGACCTGGCCCGGCCGACGGTCGCGACCTACCACTCCTACGCCGCGTCCCTGGTGGCCGACCACGGGCTGCGGTTGGGTCTGGAACCGGCGTCGCGGCTGCTGGGGGAGGCCGCGCAGTACCAGCAGGTGGCACGGCTGGTCGAGACCTGGCCGGACGACCTGGCGGTGGACGCGGCCGTGTCGACCGTCGTCGGGGCGGTCATCGCGCTGTCCGGGGCGTTGGACGAGCACCTGCTCGACCCCGCTGGTGCCGACGACGTCCTGGCCCGGATCGAGCTGGCCCTGGGTCGGCCGCTGGCCGGGACGGTGCCAGGGGAGGTTCGGGCGGTGGTGGCGTCGTTGGGGGCCCGGCGGCGGCTGCTGCCGCTGGTCGAGGCCTACCGGGCGGCCAAGCGGGCCAGCGCCGCGATCGACTACGGCGACCAGGTGGCGCTGGCCGCGCGGCTGGCCCGCCAGGTGCCCGACGTGGGTGCCGGTGAGCGGGCCCGGTTCGCAGTGGTGCTGCTCGACGAGTACCAGGACACGTCGTATGCCCAGGTTGAGCTGCTGCGGGCGCTGTTCGGCGACGGTCACCCGGTGACGGCCGTCGGCGACCCGCACCAGTCGATCTACGGCTGGCGGGGTGCCAGCGCCGGGGGACTGGCCCGGTTCCCGGCGGCCTTCCCCCGGGAGGACGGGACCCCGGCCCCGGTGTTCCGCCTGGCCACGTCGTGGCGCAACGACACCGCGGTGCTCGCCGCCGCCAACCGGACTGCCGCGCCGCTGCGGGCCTCGTCACCGGTGGTGGTGCCCCAGCTGGCGGCCCGGCCCGGTGCCGGGACCGGCCGGGTAGCGGCGGTGGTGGCCGAGACCGTCGCCGACGAGGCGGCCGTCGTCGCCGGGTTCGTCGCCGCGGCCCGGACGCGCCGCGCCGCCGCGGGTCGGCCCACCACGGCGGCGGTGCTGTGCCGCAAACGAGCCCAGTTCGACCTGGTCGCCGCCGCGCTGCGTGACGCGGGGCTGGCCGTGCAGGTCGTCGGTCTGGGGGGGCTGCTGACCAGCCCCGAGGTGACGGACCTGGTCGCGGCCCTGCGGGTGGCGTACGACCCGTCCCGCGGCGACGCCGCGATGCGCCTGCTGACCGGTGCCCGCACCCGGTTGGGTATCGCCGACCTGCACGCCCTGGCCGAGTGGTCCGCCGAGCTGGCCCAGAGGCTGGGGCAGCCAGACGACCCGCTGACCAGGCAAGACAGTGGGGACGGTTCCTACTGTCCTGAGTCTTCCTCTCAAGGGCGGGACGCCCTGGGGCCGGACGAGACGGTGAGCATCGTCGACGCCGTCGACGACCCGCCGCCGCCCGGCTGGACGTCACGTCACGGCCGCAGCCTGACCGGCACCGGCCGGGCCCGCGTCACCGAGCTGGCCCGGGTGCTCGCCGCTGTGAGGGCGCTGCACCACCTGGCCCTGCCCGACCTCGTAGCCCACACTGAGCGGCTGCTCGGCCTGGACATCGAGGTCGCCGCGGTCCCAGGCGCGACGCCTGGTCTGGCCCGGGCCCGGCTGGACGCGTTCGTGGACGTGGCCGCCCGCTACGCGGCCGCAGTGGAACAGCCCGACCTGGGGGGTTTCCTCGCCTGGCTGGAGGTGGCCGAACGCGAGGAGGACGGTCTGGAGCTGCCGGTCGTCGAACCGGACCCGGCCGCGGTGCAGGTCGCGACGGTGCACGCCGCGAAGGGCCTGGAGTGGGACGTCGTGGCGGTACCCGGCCTGGTCGACGGGGCCTTCCCTGCACCGGCGGCGCTGCGCCAGGACGGGCCGCGCGACTCCGGCTGGCTGACCGCGCTGGCCACCCTGCCCTACCCGGCGCGCGGCGACCGCGACGACCTGCCCGCCCTGGACACCGCCGGGGTGACCACAGGCAAACAGCTGGCCGAACGCCTGGACCGCTTCGCCGCCGCCAACGCCGTGGTGCAGATCGCCGAGGAGCGCCGCCTGGCCTACGTCGCGATGACCCGGGCCCGCGAGTCGCTGCTGCTGTCCGCCGCCCGCTGGGGCCCGACGAAGCAGCCCCGCGCGGTCTCCCCGTTCTTGACCGAGCTGGCCGACGAGGGCCTGGTCGAGGTGCTCGGCTGGGTCGGCGAACCCGAAGGCGACAACCCTTTCACCGCCACCCCCCGCACCGCCACCTGGCCCGCCGATCCCTTCGACCCCGACCCGTCCGACCCCGACCCGTCCGACCGGACGTCCGAGTGTCCCGGGCCCGGGGGCCCGCACCGGCGGGCCGCCGTGACGGCCGCCGCCGACGCGGTGCTGGCGCTGCTCGCCCGCCACCCCCAGGGTCCGCCGCCGGTGCCCGACGACCCCGACGCGGCCCTGGTCACCCGCCTGCTCGCGGAGGAGGCCGCCCGCCGGGCCCCGGTGCGCACCACCGAGCTGCCGGCGCACCTGGCCGCGTCGGCGATGGTCCGCCTGGCGGCCGACCAGTCCCAGTTCGCACTGGACCTGCGTCGCCCGGTACCCACCGCCCCGTCGGACGCGGTCCGACGCGGCACGTCGTTCCACGCCTGGGTCGAGGCCTACTACGGCCGCGCCACCCTGGTCGACGTGGACGACCTGCCCGGCGCCGACGACGACTCGGTCCTGGTGGACGCCACCGCCGCGCGGCTGCGCACCACCTTCCTGACCACCCCCTGGGCGGGCCTGTCCCCCCTGGCCCTGGAGCAGGAGGTGGAGACATCGGTCGCCGGGATCACCCTGCGAGCCCGCATCGACGCGGTATTCGCCGACCCAGAGGACCCCGGTGCAGTCGTGGTCGTCGACTGGAAGACGGGCGCACCCCCGACCACCGCCCGGGACCGCGCTGCCCGCGACGTCCAGCTCGCGGTCTACCGGCTGGCCTGGTCCCGTCGCACCGGCCTACCCCTGGACGCAGTCCGGGCCGCCTTCTGCTACGTCGCCACGGGCCAGACCGTCTACCCCCGCCGTCTGCTGGACGAGCCCGGCCTGGCCTCGTTGCTCCTGGTAGAAGCGTAAAGGTGCTCGCACCACTGGTGTCGGTCCTCGTCGAGCGTCACGAGATCGTCCGGGTGCGCGTCGGCTTCGGCGATGCGCTGGTCGATGATCGCCGCGACCTCTGGGGAGACGTATCCGTCGTCGAACGAGCTGTCGATCATGGCCCACAGCTCACGACGCTCGGGCTCGCCAAGCTGTAGCACCTGCTCGAGAAGCACCCGGTCAACCATGCCTCCATGGTACCTGACAGTGTGCAGGACAGTGGGGACAGGTTCCTACTATTTTGTGGCCTTGACCAGGCAAGACATTAGAAACCGTCCCCACTGTCTCACAGGGTGAGGGTGACGGTCTCCAGCTCGGGTTCGTCGGCGGAGAGGCGTAGCGCCCCCCGGGGCAGCTCGGCGCGGGAGGCGGTGTGCCGGGCGACGGCGGCCTGTACGCCGTCGGTGCCGGTCCAGGCCGGGTCGATCTCGCCGTGGACGGCCAGGGGGACCTGCAGGGGGCGCAGGTGCGCGGTGTGCTCGGCGTCGGCCTGCCAGGTGCGCACCGCATCGTCGGGGCCGGTGACCAGGACCTCTTCGACGGCTCGACCGGTGGAGCCCAGGCCCCGGGCGGCGCCCTTGCGGCCGCCGAGGGTGTGCTTGGCGGTGGACGCCTTCGCGACCGGCACCATGAGACCGTCGGGGTTCTGACGGGCGACCAGCTTGTAGACCATGGCGCAGGTCGGCGCGCCCGACCCGGTCACCAGCGACGTGCCCACGCCGTAGGAGTCCACGGGCGCCGCGGCCAGGGCCGCGATGGCGTACTCGTCCAGGTCGGAGGTCACGGTGATCTTCGTGGCCAGCGCCCCGGCGGCGTCCAGCTGGGCCCGCACCTCGGCCGCCAGGGGGCCCAGGTCGCCGGAGTCCAGGCGCACCGCCCCCAGCGCCGGTCCCGCCGTGGCCAGCGCCCGTTCCACGCCGCGCCGCACGTCGTAGGTGTCAACCAGCAGGGTCGTGCCGACCCCCAGCGCCGCGACCTGGGCGGTGAACGCGGCTTCCTCGTCGTCGTGCAGCAGGGTGAAGGCGTGGGCGGCGGTGCCGACGGTCGGCAGGCCGTAGCGACGCCCGGCCTCCAGGTCGGACGTGCCCGCGAAACCGGCGACCACAGCGGCCCGGGCGGCGGCCACCGCGGCGTGCTCGTTGGCCCGCCGCGCCCCCATCTCCAGGCAGGGACGGGTCCCGGCGGCGGCGGTCATCCGGGACGCCGCGGAGGCGACCGCCGAGTCGTAGTTGAGGATCGACAGCACGACGGTCTCCAGCAGCACCGCCTCGGCGAACGTCCCCTCGACCTGCAGCACGGGGGAGCCGGGGAAGAACACCTCACCCTCGGCGTAGCCAGTGACATCCCCGGTGAAACGGAAGCTGGCCAGGTAGTCCACCGTGGCGGCGTCCACCACCCGCTCGCGGGACAGCCAGGCCAGCTGGTCGTCGTCGAAGCGGAACGCCTCGATCGCCTCCAGCACCCGGCCGGTCCCGGCGAGCACCCCGTAGCGCCGCCCGGGAGGCAGCCTGCGGGTGAAGGCTTCGAACAGGCAGCGGCGGTGCGCGGTGCCGTCGGCCAGCGCGGCCTGCAGCATGGTCAGCTCGTACCGGTCGGTCAGCAACGACGTAAGAGCGGTCATGGCACCAACCTATGCCCCGGTGGCCTTAGGGTGGCGACGTGACCGTGACCGTTCCCGTACCGGTGGATGCCCCGGACGTCGTCGAGCAGACGACGTCGGCCGCGCCGTGGGTCACCATCGTGTGGAACGACCCGGTGAACCTCATGAGCTACGTCGCGTACGTGTTCCGCAGCTACTTCGGCTACCCGGCGGCCAAGGCGGAACGGTTGATGCTCCAGGTGCACCAGGACGGCCGGGCCGTGGTGTCGACAGGGGACCGTGAGTCGATGGAGGTGGACGTGCAGGCCATGCACTCGTTCGGGCTGTGGGCCACGATGCAGCGGTCAGGTGACCGGTGAAGCCGTTCCGCCTGGTCCAGCGCGGCGCGCTGCCCGACGACACGGTCGGCGCCCCCCCGGTGCGTGCCTACGCCGCCATGATGACCCGCACCGAGCGCACCGTGCTCGGCCAGGTGGTCGCCGACGTCCAGGCCCTGCTCGTCCCTGACCTGCCCGTGGCCACCACCTCGTACGACGACCCGCTGTGGCTGTCGACCGGCGGCCTGTCGGCCGGTGACGTGCTCCCGCCCGACGACCCGGCCGTGGCCCGCCTGCTGCCCGACGCCTCCCGGGACGACCCGGACGTCGCCGCGGAGTTCCGCCGCCTCACCCAGGAAGACCTGCGTGCCACCAAGGTCGCCGGGCTGCGCGGCCTGGCCCAGCGCCTGGACCGCACCCCGCCCGGGTTCGACACCGACGCCGTGGTGGTGTCCCTGGACGAGGCCCCCCGGACCGCCGCCGCGCTGACCGACGTCCGGCTGGTCCTGGCCGAACGTCTCGGCCTGCGCACCGACGCCGACGCCGAGGCCCTGGCCCGCGAGCTGGCCCACCCCCGGAGCGCCGACCGGCCCCGCCGCGGCCTGGGCGACCTGTACGAGGCTCTGACCTGGTGGCAGGAGACCCTGGTGCGTGCGATGACCGACCATCTGCCCGACACTGACGGCTGACCCCCGCGGACCCTCTACCCTAGGGGGCGTGGACGACGCGCCGATCGGGATATTCGACTCCGGGGTCGGCGGGCTGACCGTCGCCCGAGCGGTCATCGACCAGCTGCCGAACGAGCAGGTGCTCTACATCGGCGACACCGCGAACACCCCGTACGGCACCAAACCGCTGGGCGCGGTGCGCGCGCACGCCCTGGAGGTCATGGACGACCTGGTCGACGCCGGGGTGAAGATGCTGGTCATCGCCTGCAACACCGCATCGTCGGCCACCCTGCGCGACGCGCGCGAGCGGTACACCCGCCGCCACGGCCTGCCGGTGCTGGAGGTGATCCTGCCCGCCGCGCGGCGCGCGGTGCTGGCCACCCGGTCGGGCCATATCGGGGTGGTCGCCACCGAGTCGACCGTCCACTCGCGGGCCTACGACGACGCCCTGGCTGCCGCCCCAGGGGTGCAGCTGACCTCCCAGGCGTGCCCCCGGTTCGTCGAGCTGGTCGAGGAGGGGGTGACCACCGGCCCCGAGGCGCTGGCCGTGGCGCACGAGTACCTGGACCCGGTACGCGAGGCCGGGGTCGACACCCTGGTGCTGGGCTGCACCCACTACCCGTTGCTCACCGGGGTGATCTCCTACGTCATGGGCGAGGCGGTGACGCTGGTCTCGTCCGCCGAGGAGACCGCCAAGGACGTGGTCCGCACCCTCGTCGCCCACGACCTGCAGCGCGACCCGCAAGCGGGCCCGCCGACCCGTCGGTTCGTCGCGACCGGCGCCCCGGCGTCGTTCGCCAGCCTGGCCCGTCGTTTCCTCGGCCCCGAGGTGCACGACGTGGACCCGCTGCAGGAGCTGTGAGCCGGTGGGGGCGACGGTGAGGTCCGGGCTGCCACGCGACGCACGGGCTTCCACGTCGGCGTGTCGCATGGAAGCCCATATCTCGCGGACGGTCAGCCTGTCGGCAGGGTGCTCTCGGTGAGACTCCGGGTGCTGGGCTGCGCGGGCTCGTTCCCCAGCGCCGACTCCGCCGCGTCGGCGTACCTGGTCAGCGCCGACGCCGCCGCAGGGCGCACCTGGACGGTGCTGCTGGACCTGGGCAGCGGTGCCCTGGGTCCGTTGCAGCGCTGGGGCGACCCGTACGCCCTGGACCTCGTCGCCATCTCCCACCTGCACGCCGACCACTGCGCCGACCTGGCGGCCCTCGACGTCGCCCGTCGTTTCCGCCCGGACGGCCCGTGCGCCCCGGTGCCGGTATGGGGCCCACCAGGTACGTCCGCCCGGATCGCCGAGCTGGTCGGCAAGGAATCCGGCTCCGTCCAGCTCGACGTCCGCACCTGGACGCCGGGCGCACCGGTGGTCGTCGGCCCGCTGACGCTCACCCCGGTCGCCATGACCCACACCGTCCCCACGTTCGGGCTGCGCATCGTCGGCCCGTCCGACGCCGACCCGTCCCACCAGGTGACCCTGGCCTACACCGCTGACACCGACACCGGCCCCGGCCTGGACACCCTGGCCGCCGACACCGACCTGCTGCTGGCCGAGGCCGGCCTGGCCGACGACGCCGACGCCCCGAGGGGCCTGCACCTCACCGCCCGCCGCGCCGCCGAGGCCGCCGTGCGGGCCGGCGCCCGCCGACTCGTCCTCACCCACATCCCCGCCTGGAACGACCCCGCCCAGTCACTCGCTGACGCTGCCGAGATCTACCCCGGCCCCCTCGACCTAGCCACCCCTGGCCGCCTGCTCGTGCTGTAGCGGGCCAGATGGAGGTGCTCCGGCTCCGGTCGAGTCAATCCCTGCCGGTCTGCTCCAGGTGCTGCGCAACCAGCTGCGCCCGAAAGCGCGCACCAGGAGCAACACAGAAACACCCCAGCAGGTACGCTGTACCTGTGACCAGCGCCACTGTCCAGGCTGTTGCCCTCAGGGCAGTGATTCGCGCGCGCCGTGCTGAGATCGACGAGGTGCTGGCGCGTTATGGCGCCCGCGACCCGCACCTGTTCGGCTCGGTGGCCAGGGGTGATGCCAGCGACCACAGCGACATCGACATACTCGTCGAGCTCGACCCCGACAGCGGGAACGAGTTGCTCAGGGTTGCGGCCCTAACGGAAGAACTCTCCCGGGTCTTGCGCACCCAGGTGGAGGTCGTCGCACCGTCCTTGCTCCGGCATGGCGTCTCGGCGGCGGCAGCGGCAGACCTGGTTGCCCTGTGACCCGACCACCATCGGCACGTGTCACCGATATCCTCGACGCTGTCCGGCGCTGCCAGACCTACCGAACGCACCTGGACACCTCAGACCCCGACCTGTCGCAGATGGCCTTCGAAGCCATACTGCGCAACCTCGCGGTGATAGGTGAGGCGGTGCGATCCCTGCCTGACGACACGACCCAGGCCCACCCCGAGATTCCGTGGCCAGCCATCATCGGCCTGCGCAACATCGTGGTCCACGAGTACTTCGCTATCAGGTCGGAACTCATCGTCGACATCGTCGACAACCACCTCACCGCACTGGCTGACGTGCTCGCCCCGACTGGCGACGAACCTAGTTCTCCGCGGTCCTGATCGCGCTACGCGCAGCTTCCCGCAGGACACTAGCCACCCCCGAGCCCGAGCGCACCGACGACACCTGACGTCTCGACCAGGCGTGAGCACCTCGCCGTCCGCGGGCTAGGGTGGCGGGCATGAGTGCGGAGAACCTGGTGCGGGCCGACGGGCGCCGTGTGGACCAGCTGAGGCCGGTGTCGATCGAGCGGCGGTACTTCGAGGTGGGGGAGGGCAGCGTCCTGGTCCGGTTCGGGCGGACGACGGTGCTGTGCGTGGCGTCGTTCACCGAGGGGGTGCCGCGCTGGCGGCGCGGGTCGGGGGAGGGCTGGGTGACCGGGGAGTACGCGATGCTGCCCCGGGCGACCGACAGCCGCAACGACCGGGAGTCGGTGCGCGGCAAGATCGGGGGGCGCACCCACGAGATCTCCCGGCTGATCGGCCGGTCGCTGCGCGCCGTGGTGGACACCAAGGCCCTGGGGGAGAACACCGTCGTGGTGGACTGCGACGTGCTGGCCGCCGACGGGGGTACCCGCACCGCCGCGGTGACCGGCGCGTACGTGGCGCTGGCCGACGCGCTGGCCTGGGCCAAGACCCGGGGGCTGCTGAGGGGTGAGGCGCTGCGCGACTCGGTGGCGGCGGTGAGTGTCGGCATCGTCGACGGCAGGCCGGTGCTGGACCTGCCGTACGCCGAGGACGTGCGGGCCGCCACGGACATGAACGTCGTGACCACCGGGTCCGGCACCTTCGTCGAGGTGCAGGGCACCGCCGAGCACGCCCCGTTCGACCGTGCCGAGCTGGACCGGCTGCTGGACCTGGCGCTGGTGGGCACCGTCGAGCTGACCCGGCTGCAGAACGAAGCCCTGGCGTCGTGACGGCCACGGACCAGGGCCTGGGCCCGGACGCGGTGGTGCTCGCGACGCACAACCAGCACAAGCTGGCCGAGGTGCGGGCCATCCTCGGGGCGGTCGGGCTGGACCCGGGGCGCATCGTCTCCGCCGCCGACCTGGGCGCACCCGAACCGGTCGAGGACGGTCTGACCTTCGCCGACAACGCCCTGATCAAGGCCCGGGCCCTGGTGGCCGCGACCGGGCGCCCGGCCATGGCCGACGATTCGGGTCTGGTCGTGGACGTGCTCGGCGGGGCCCCGGGCATCTTCTCCGCCCGCTGGTGCGGTCACCACGGCGACGACGCGGCCAACCTGCGGCTGCTGCTCGACCAGCTGGCCGACGTGCCCGACCCGCACCGCACGGCCCGGTTCCGCTGCGCCGCGGTGCTGGTCACCCCGGACGGCACCGAGGTGGTCGAGCACGGCGACCTGGACGGCAGGCTGACCACCGCCCCGCGGGGCGTCAACGGGTTCGGCTACGATCCGGTCCTGGTCCCGACGGGCGAGCAGCGGACCTGCGCCGAGCTGACCGCGGAGGAGAAGAACGCCCGCAGCCACCGGGGCAGGGCCTTCCGGGCGCTGGCCCCGGCGGTGGTGCGCGCCCTGGTCTGACGTCGCCCGTGGTGGTGCGTCGTCCGTCGTGATGCCGCGTCGGTCTGGATCGCGCAGACCGGACTCGTGCTCGGCTGCCGTCCGGGGAAGGCTGGCCGCTGGGAGCCGCTTGCGGCGCTCAGGCTTGTCGCAGAACTGTGACACCGTGTGACGAGACTGCGATACAGAAACCGCTCCGGCGAGTGCAGAGGTCTGGCTAGGCTCTTCCTGCTGGCAGTTTCGTGAAGGGACGTCTGATGTCTTCGCCGTACCAACCACCGCCTGGTCCGTCTGGGACGCCTGTGCCGCCCGCTCCCTATGGTGCGACACCCCCTCCCTATGGCTATGGGCCGCCCGCCTACTACGGGCCGCCCGGACCTGTGCGGCGGACCAACCCGTTGGCGATAGCGTCCATGTGCTGCAGCCTCGGGACGTTCATCACCGGCGTCTCGTGCATCGCGGGCATCATCCTGGGGCACATCGCTCTCAAGCAGATCAAGCAGAGCGGAGAAGACGGCGAGAGCATGGCCAAGGTCGGGCTGGTCCTCGGGTACGTGTTCACTGTGCTGGGCCTGCTGTTCGCCATCGGATACATCTGGCTCATCGTCTGGACGGTGAGCCAGGACTCGTACTGACATGACTCCAGCGCTCGTCGGCGCACGGCTGGTCGACGAGGCAGTGGTCCGGCTGAGCCCGGATCCACCTACTACGCGCCACCAGGCGGGCGCGCTGGCTGCGTTGTCGCTGCTGGCTCCCCATCGCTACTCCGCGCGATGGCGCAGCCAGCGTGTGGAGTAGCGCTGGGGAATGACGCTCGTGACGGCGCAAATCGGTGGATCCGGGCTGAGGGGATGGGTTGACCGGCTAGAGTTGACCGTCTGCACCGCTCGAGGAGGAGAAGACCGTGTCCATGTCTCCCTACGGTTCTCCGCCCGGACCGCCGCCGCCCCAGGGCCAGCCGCCGGTCTACGGCGCTCCTGTGCCGTACCTGCAGCCGGTCTACATGCCGGGTCCGCCGACCAACGGGATGGCGGTCGCGTCGTTGGTCTGCTCCCTGGTCGGGCTTCTCACGACCTGGTTCGTCCCGATCCTGGTCAGCGCGCTGGGCGTGATCTTCGGGCACGTCGCGCTGAACCAGATCAAGAGCAAGGGCCAGGGAGGACGCGGTATGGCGATCGCCGGACTGGTTATCGGTTACATCGTGGTCGGTCTCGCCGTTGCGGCAATCGTCGTCTTCGTGGTCATCCTGGGGGCGGGGGTCGGGTTCTCGAGCTTGCTGGGCAGCACGTCCACCTGATGCGGTCCGCGTCCGCCGTCGTCAGAGGAGCCGACCGACGTAGGCCATGGCCTGACGCAGCAGCACGCCCTGACCGCCCGCCATCTCCAGCTGGACGTCGTCGTCGCAGGCCTGCTCGGGGGTGAGCCAGGCCAGGTCGAGGGCGTCCTGGCGGGGTCGGCAGTCCCCGGCGACCGGTACGACGTAGGCCAGCGACACAGCGTGCTGGCGGGGGTCGTGGTAGGCGGTGATGCCCGGGGTGGGGAAGTACTCGGCGACGGTGAACGGCTGCGGCGACGCGGGGATCCGTGGCAGCGCCATCGGTCCGAGGTCCTTCTCGATGTGCCGGACCAGCGCGTCACGGACCCGCTCGTGGTAGTTCACCCGGCCGGAGACCAGGGCGCGGGTGATCGCGCCGGTCGGGGTGACCCGCAGCAGCAGGCCGACCTCGACGACGTCACCAGAGTCGTCGACGTGCACCGGCACGGCGTCGACGTACAGGACGGGCATCTGCTGGCGGACGACGGCCAGCTCGCCCTCGGTGAGCCAGGCGGAGGGCTGCTCAGGCTTGTCCGGGGGGCGCGGGAACTCGGCGGTGTCGGTCACGGTCCTGTTCTACCTCCTGGACGGGTCAGAGGCGAGGATTTGATACCCGGGAGGGTATCGGGAATAGCATGGGCTGGGCGGGCGCTGAGGTGCACGACGTTCGTCCCTGACCGAGAGTAGGACCTATGGCAACCATCACCCTGACTGACGCCACGTTCGAGCAGGCCGTCGCCGACTCCGACATCGTCCTGGTCGACTTCTGGGCGGCCTGGTGCGGTCCGTGCCGGATGTTCGAGCCGGTGTACGAGAAGTCGTCGGACGCCCACGCCGACGTTGTTCACGCCAAGGTCGACACCGAGGCCGAACAAGAGCTGGCCATGAAGATGCAGATCACCTCGATCCCCACGCTCGCGGCGTTCCGTGAGGGCATCCTCGTGTTCCGCCAGGCCGGGGCGCTGCCGGCGTCCGCGCTGGAGGAGGTCGTCACCGCGGTCAAGAACCTCGACATGGACGAGGTCCGCAAGAAGCTCGCTGCGCACGGCGAGCAGGGCTGACGCCGCGCCGACGCGGACCGGGCCTCGTGCGTGAGGCGGGACTCGAACCCGCACGCCCTCGCGGGCACCAGGACCTAAACCTGGCGTGGCTGCCGTTTCACCACTCACGCGCGGCCTCCAGTCTGGCACGTCCGGGCGGCCGTCAGAGTCCGGCCGGGTGAAGTCGGGGCGGTGCCGTCCACCGGGAGACCGGACATCGTCCCGCCGTATGTGTCACGTCCGCTCGACGGTACGGGTACCGTCGAGGCGTGCCCGAACCTACCGCGCCCCGACCAGACCTGCCGACCACTCCGGTGCCGATCCGGATGCTCAACGACCGCCTCCTGGTCCGCCTCGACGCCGAGAGCGCCGAACGCCGGTCCGCGACCGGGATCGTCATCCCCGCCAGCGCCGAGGTCGGCAAACGGTTGTCCTGGGGGTACGTCGTCGCGACCGGCCAGCACGTGCGCCAGGTCGGCGTCGGCGACAAGGTGCTCTTCGACTCCGAGGACCGCGCCGAGGTCGAGCTCACCGGCACCGCCTACCTGCTGCTGCGCGAACGCGACGTCCACGGCGTCGCCCAGCCCGACGAGACCGGTCAGGGCCCCGGCCTGTACCTGTAGGCCATCACCGCCCGCACGCCCTTCCACGACCACCTTCTTACCCGACGACGGCCGGGCGAGCCCGCCGTGGCGTCCAGCCCGACCCGTCAGGGGGCCAGCCGGGCGGGGGTCCCGACCGCCAGGACTCATACTGAAGGCCCGGGTGGCCAGCCTGGACCCGGCGCTGGAGGAGGTTGCCCCCGGTTGACGAAGGCCGGGAACCGGCCGAGCGGGGGTCCCGGGGGCTCGCCCCCGGGCGGGTGCGGGGCTGGGCCCCGCACGGTATGACGAGAGCGACGAGGCTTGCGTTCCGCAAGCACACGTCGCCCTCGGTCTCGTGCGCCATCAGGGACTCGAACCCCGAACCCGCTGGTTAAGAGCCAGCTGCTCTGCCAATTGAGCTAATGGCGCGCGGCCAGCCACTGTACCAGGCGCGGGCGGGAAGGCCGAATCGGTTTCGTGGTCTGTGGTGCTGGGTCGGGCGGGGCCGCACTGGTGGGGTGCGTGCGGCCGGACGCGTTCGCGCGGGCCAGGACGACCAGGCTCGGTTCCGTCTTCGGTAGCATGGCTCATCGAGGCCGAGAACGCCCACTACGCTGACCGTGACCTGTCGGGCTGACTGCCGCCGATCTGGTGCGGGGCTACGACGGTTCGCGGACCGGTGCTCCGCCGGAGCGGAAGGCGCGGCGAGACTGCTCGACAACCAGACGAGGTGGACCACAGGTGGCGTTCTTCTGGCTCGCCCTCGGTCTGGCCATGCTCGTCGGCGGTGCCGAGGTCGTGGTCAGGTTCGGTACGCAGCTGGCGCGGCGGCTCCACGTCTCGCCTATCATCATCGGTCTGACCGTCGTGTCTGTCGGCACCTCGGCTCCCGAGCTCGCCGTCGGCATCGACGGTATGGTCAAAGGTCAGGGCAACCTGGTGCTCGGCAATATCGTCGGCACCAATATCGTCAACCTGCTGCTCATCCTCGGTCTGTCGGCGCTGATCCGTTCCGTCCCGGTCCAGCGTTCGATGCTCAAGCTCGACCTTCCGGCGATGGTCGTCGCCTCGCTGCTGCTCCTGGCGCTCACCCTCGACGGTCGCCTGTCCGTGCGGGACGGTGTGCTCCTGCTCGTCCCGGGTGCGCTGTACATGTGGCGTGTCATCGCCACGGCGAGGAGCCGCACGGTCGTCCCGTCCGGTACTGACCCCGGGCAGGACGAGGTGGCACCGCCCCGCCCGGGCTGGGGGTTCGTCCTGCGCGATCTCGGGCTGCTCGCCGTCGGCATCGCCGTTATCGTGCTCGGCGCCGACCGGCTCGTCAGCGGTGCCGTCGACATCGCGACGGCGCTCGGTGTCTCCGACGCCGTGATCGGTCTGACCGTCGTCGCCATCGGCACCTCGGCCCCCGAACTGGCCACCACCGTCATGGCGACCATCCGTAACCAGCGGGCTATCGCGATCGGTAACCTGCTCGGTTCCTCGACGCTGAACCTGACGCTCATCCTCGGTACTTCGCTGCTCTTCGGCCCGGCCGCTGTCGCCGTGGACCGCAGCCTCGTCACGGTCGACCTGCCGGTCATGGTGGCCGTCGCGCTCCTGTGCATCCCGGTCTTCACCACGAGCCGCCAGATCAGCCGCTGGGAAGGCGGCCTCATGGTCGCCTCGTACCTCGGCTACCTCACCTACCTCATCGCCTCTGCCTGACCCTGGCCGGGCTGAGCGGGACGGTCCCGCCTGCCGCTTGCCCTGGGGGATCAGTATTCGTAGAAGCGCTGGGGGGAGTCGTAGACGGTGTGGCCCGAGCTGAACGAGCCGCCGTCGACGGTGACGGTGATCTCCTGCGCGCCGTAGAAGGTCAGGAGCGTATTCACCAGCGAACCCATCTGCAGGCGCTCACCGGTGGTGCCGGTGTTGTTGATGGCCTGGAAGAAGGCGTCGTTCATGTCGACACTGATGGTGGTGCTGGAGGGTTCGAAGCTGAGCACGGCACAGCCTTCAGGCAGGGCGCCTTCGGCGACCAGCAGGGAGACGATGTGCTGAGCGGAGCCGTCCGTCGTGGAGGGCTTGGTCACCCATCCGTCGGCGTTGCTGTTCGGCAGGTACAAGTCGACGGGCACCGTCGAAGGAGTCGGTTCTGGCGTCGCGCTCTGCGGGGCTACCGGGTCGGAGGGTGTGCTCTGCGGGGTTGTCGGGTCGGAGGTTGTTGAGTCGGAGGGCGTGCAGGCACCGAGGGCGGCCACCGCGACCGTCGCCAGGAGTACGACCAGCTTCTTCACGACGGATTCCCTTTCCTCGAGGACCAAGCCCTGTGCCTTGTATTGCCGAGCCGCTGTGCCCGACGATCAACCCTACCCTGCCAGCGGGTGCATACAAACAACGCTGCTGCGGCTTCTCAGCCCGGGCAGGTGCCCGGGCCGTCCGAAAAGGGTCAGCGGCGGCGTCCGGCGCTGACCAGGGAGCCGATCAGCAGGGCCAGCCCGGCGGCGCCGACCACGACGATGACCGCCAGGCCCAGGTCGAAGTGACGGCCGGTCGCGGCGGCGACCATGCCGACGCCGCAGATCGTCAGGACGAGTCCCCAGATCACGGTGCCTGTCCGTACGCTGCGGGCCGGGGGGTTCGGGGTTGTGACGGCGGGAGCTGTGGTCGTCTTGGTCGTGTCGACGGTCGGGGGGCCGTCGGTCGTGGCGTCAGACGTGGGTTCGGTGGTCATCACAGGCCGCCTTTCTGGGAGGTGGGCTTCGGGTCGTCGCCTTGGTGAGAGATGGTCAGGTCGCCGACGCCGATGCTGACGTGGACGACGAGCTGCGGGCCCTCGACGTCACGGTTGGTCCGGAAGGTGCGTTTGAGACCGAAGCCACGCAGGGTCTGAGGGTCGTCGATCTGCCACTCGACCCGTCCCGAGCCGACCTCGACCTCGACCCGGGTATTGACCCCTTCAGGCAGCAGGATCTGGACGTTGCCCACTCCGACCTCGACCGGCACCCGGACGGTCTGCGACCTGCTGGGTGGTGGTGCGGGTTCTGAGACCTCGGGCGCGTCCGGCGGCACTGTGTCGGCATCCGCCTCGGGGGTCTGCTCAGGTTCGGGTGTGGCAGTGACGCCGGGCAGGCTGATGTTGCGCAGGTCCACGACGACGTCGCCGACACCCTGGGTGACCCCGGCCCGGGCACTGTGGACGTCGTCGAGGGTGACGACGCTCTGGCCCCGGTGGTGCGGCCAGTCGCCCGCCTCGTAGACCGCCCACGGCCCGGCGAACAGCACCGTGACGATCGCGAAGAAGCCGAGCACGCCGCTGCGGCGTCCGCGCAGCCCGGACACGACGATCCCGAGCCCGGCCAGTACGACGCACACCCCGGCGGCGACCAGCGCGACCGGCGCGTCGAGGGCGCCGGAGCGGTCCGCCAGCAGCAGCCCGGCCGTGGCGATCAGCGTCAGCGCCACCACGACGCCGACGGCGGTGGGGCCTGGCCCGAGCCTGCGCGGCGTCACGACCGGTGCCGGTGGCGGGGTCCACTGCGGGGCGTAGGCCGTCGGGGCAGGGCCCGGTGGTGGGGTGGCCTGGTAGGTCGGGTGCCCAGCCATCGGATAGCTCGCTGTCGGGTGGGGACGGGGCGGGACTGGGGTCGGGCCCCCGGGCAGGCCCGGTGCGGGTGGTACCGGGTTCGAGCTCTTCGTGATGACGACCACGACGACGACGGTGACGACCACCGCCAGGAACGCCCAGGCCAAGCCCTGGACGACCTCCGGCACCCGCCACAGCCAGCTGTCGCCGCGGATCAGCCCGAGCAGGACCATGCCGAGCGCACCGAGCACCGCGGAGTCGAACCGTCCGGCCATGGTCTCCTGCAGGTGGATCCGCCCGTCGCGGGCCTCGGGCAGCAGCGCCCAGGCCAGGCCGTAGACGACCAGCCCGAACCCGGCGACCAGCACGGTCGCGGCGAAGATCCCCCGGACCAGCAGCGGGTCCAGACCGAACCGCTGGGCCAGCCCGGCGCACACCCCGCCGATCCAGCGGTCGTCGGTGCGGACCACGCCGATCCGGCGCATCGCACCGAAGAACCCGTCGCCTGTCGCGGCCTGGGGCGGCGGCGGTCCGGGCGGCGGTCCGGCCGGTCTGGGAGCGGGCGCTCCTGGGGTCTGCGGTGCTGTCGCGTCCGGGGCTGAGGCTTCCGGTTCGGTCGGCTCGGCAGGTTCGGCCGCGGCCCGGCTGGGCTCGGCCGGGTCAGCACCAGAGGTCGGTGCCGGTTCGGGTGCGTCGGCCGGGCCGACGTCGTCGGGGTCGGTGTGGTTTCGCATAGGACGATCCTGGCCGTCCCGCGCGGCCGGGACATCGGGGCTGCCCCCTGAACCGCCCCTGAGATCCACCCCGGCAGCGGTGAGCCCGATCCCGGACGGACCCTGATCCCGACCCTGAGATTCGTCCGCGGCTCCCCGTTCGGGTCCTGGTCGTGCCACCATCGAGCCATGACCCAGGCGACCGTACGACCGGTGCTGCTGCGGCCACCGCGCGGCCGGTGGCTGGGCGGGGTGGCCGTCGCCGTGGCCGCGCACCTGGGCTGGCCGGTGGGCTGGGTGCGGGTGGGGTTCGTGGTGCTCACGCTGTTCGGGGGTACTGGGGCGTTCGTGTACCTGTTCTGGTGGGTGACGGTGCCGACCGGCGACCCGCACGACCCGGCGCACACCCAGCCGGCCGCGGCCACCCGGCTGGTGCGGCGGCAGCCGCTGCTCGTGCCGGGACGACGGCTGCCGGTCACCGATATCGGCGTCGGCGTTATCCTCGTCGTCGGCGCGGGGCTGGCCGTGGCCTACCGGGCCGGGGCCCGGGTGCAGGTGGGCTGGCTGCTGGCGGCGCTGCTGGTCGTGGGTGGGCTGGCTCTGGCCTGGTCCCAGCTGGACGCGGGGCAGCGCCGCCGGATGAGCCAGGTCGCGGGCGGACGCACCCCGGTGCCGGTGCTGGCCGTGGCCGGTGGGGTGCTGCTGGCCGGGGCGGGTGGGCTGCTGTTCGTCGGCCAGGTCACCGGTCGGGAGCTGGCGCCCGCGGTGGTCGTGCAGTCGGTGGTCGTGGCGCTGGCCATCCTCGCCGGGGTGGGGCTGGCGCTGGCGCCGTGGTGGTTGCGGCTGGTCCGCGAGCTGGGCGACGAGCGGGTGGCCCGCGAGCGCGAGGCCCAGCGGGCCGATATCGCCGCCCACCTGCACGACTCGGTGCTGCAGACCCTCGCCCTGATCCGGACCCGGTCGGGCGACCCGGTGGAGGTGGCCCGCATGGCCCGGGCCCAGGAGCGCGAGCTGCGCGAGTGGCTGTACGCCGACCGGCCCGCCCCCGGCGAGTCGCTGGCCGCGGCGGTGCGGGCCGTCGTCGCGGAGGTCGAGGACTGCCGCGTCGGACCGGACGGGCAGCCCGTGGCGGTGGACGTCGTCGTCGTCGGCGATGCTGTGCCCGACGGTGCTGCCGACGCCCTGCTGGCCGCCACCCGGGAGGCCCTGGTCAACGCGGTCACGCACGGCCGGGCGCCGGTGTCGCTGTACCTGGAGGTGCGCGCCGAGGCCCTGGAGGTGTTCGTCCGCGACCGGGGCGACGGGTTCGACCTGGACCAGGTGGCACCGGACCGGTTCGGGGTGCGCGAGTCCATCCTGGGGCGGGTGCGGCGCCGCGGCGGGACCGCGAGCGTGACGTCCTCGTCGCGGCGCGGGACCGAGGTACACGTCGTCATGCCGACGACCAGGGAGAGGACCGGTGACAGCAGTGCCTGAGACAGTGTCCGACAAGATGCCCGATCCGGTCGGGCCTGACGACGCTGCGTGCGACGAGGCGGTGAGCGTCGTGCTGGTCGACGACCACGCCCTGGTCCGGGCCGGGGTGCGCACCTCCCTGGGTGCCGCGGTGCGCGTCGTCGGGGAGGCCGCCGACGTGGAGCAGGCCGTGGCGGTGGTGCACGAGCAGCGCCCGGCCGTGGTGCTGCTCGACGTGCACCTGCCGGGCGGCGCGGGCGGCGGCGGGGCGGAGGTCATCACCCGCTGCGCCGACCGGCGCGATGTCACCCGGTTCCTGGCGCTGTCGGTCTCGGACGCCGCCGAGGACGTCGTCGCGGTGATCCGGGCCGGTGCCCGCGGCTACGTGACCAAGGCGATCGACGGGGCGGCGCTGACCGCCGCGGTGGTCCGGGTGGCCGGGGGCGACGCGGTGTTCTCCCCGCGCCTGGCCGGGTTCGTCCTGGACGCCTTCGGCACCGCCGGGGCCGACGTGGCGACCACCGACGACGAGCTGGACCGGCTGACGGCCCGCGAGCGCGAGGTGATGCGTCTCATCGCCCGCGGCTACACCTACCGGGAGGCGGCCAGCGAGCTGTTCATCTCGGTGAAGACCGTCGAGACCCATGTCTCGGCGGTGCTGCGCAAGCTCCAGCTCTCCAACCGCAACGAGCTGACCCGGTGGGCCGCCGACCGTCGGCTGCTGTGACGTCCGGGATCGCCGCCGGGTGGATCAGGGCTCAGCCCGGATCTGTACCCAGGACCGCCCCCAGTGCGGGCGGGGAGTGGATAGGCTAGGTGGTGTCGGCCGTCCTCATCGGGCTGGGCAGGCCGTTCGCTTGAGAATCGGGACACGTCATGAGCACGAGGAGCGCTCCGACGTCGGTCGCCGCGTCGGATGCCGACGGGCGGGGGCCGTCGTGCGGTGGCCTCGGCGCGCCCGGGACCGGGCTCAGCGGAAAGGTGAGCCTGCTGTCGTCCGGGACCAGAGTCAGGGTGCGTCTGGACGCTGGTGCCGTCGCAGGGCCGGACCGGCCCGCTGCCGTCCCGAGCGGCGGCTACGGCTGGGGCTGGCGGGACGAGGCCGGGACGACCAGCCGCGGGGCGGGTATCCGCAGGCTCGGAGTCGCAGACGCGCACGGCGTGGCCGTCTCGGACGTCTCGGACGCCGTCGCCGCCCGGGTGATGCCTCTGCTGCGCGTCGGTCCGCTCGCCGGTATCGCGACGGTGCTGTCCGACCTGGTGTCGTCGCTCACCTCGGCCGACCTGGACGCGCTGGCGCACGGCGTCGACTACACCGAGGCGTTCTACCCGCCGGACCTCCCGTCGGGCCTGGACGCCAAGAGCGCGGCGGGCTGGGGACTGCAGATCTATTCTCCCGGCACCAGCCTTCCGACCACCGCCGACCTCGACGACGCCGGGCTCGGGCCGGTCGACGAGCTGTGGGCGGGTGCGCTCGACTACGGGTCGGCCGACGACGAGGCGCCCGGGTCCGACGTCTGGTGGTCCTACCATGAGTGACCCGGGGCGGGTGTCCGGCCGCGCGCAGACACCCAGGAGGAGAAGAGCCAGGCGGGTGCGTGACCAGCAGCGTCGGCTGGCGCTGGTGGTCACCACGGACCTGGGCGTACCGGACGAGCCAGCCGCGTCCACGACCACGGACATGACCGGCCGGTGGAACATCCTCGACCGGGGGGTGCGTCCGTTGGTGGTGCGGTCCGACGGCACCTTCACGCTCTTCGACCACCGCGACGGCCGCACCGACGGCCGGTGGTTGCGGGTCTCGGACACCTTCGTCTCGCTGTTCGTCGACGGGCCGAAGCGGCACAGCATGTCCGCGATGCCCGACGGCCGGGTGTTCCTGTCCCGCTACGCCCTGCCCGGGTCGGCCAGCACACCAGAGCTGCTGTTCCGGTCGGTGCTGTCGTTCGAGGGGACGTGGGAGACGCCCTACCGGGACCGGGCCTCGCGGTACACCCCTGCCCCGCCCACGCAGATGAGCCTGGGTGCGGACAGGACGTTCTGCGCCGACCTCGGCCGCAGCGGCCAGGACGGCGCCGTCCTGGTCTGGTCGGGCATCTGGGCCAGGACCGACGACACCACGGCGACGCTGGACTACGTCGCCTGGGAGGTCGCCGACGGTGCCCGTCGCATGGCCGGCCACGGACAGACCACGCTGGAGCTGCACGAGGACGGGACCATGACGGTCGCCGCGCTCGACAAGGTGTTCTACCCAGCCCCAGGCACGGTCCGCGCGGTCGGCGACGCGCCGCTGGCGACAGCCGAGGAACCTGATGTGCTGCTCTGCCCCCTCGCCGTCGAGGACCCGCCCGAGGCAGAGACCGAACCGGACGCGCCGACCCAGGACGGCGAGGCGCCCCCGGAAGGTCGGGCCGACCAGGACGCGGCCCCGGCGCGTCGGCGACGCCGTCGAGCCGTCCGGCCCGAGGGCCCGGCAGCGGCCCAGCGTCTGGCCTCCGAGGACGCGGTCGGCACCGTCGAGCTGCCGCCGCTCGGCCCGGCGCAGCGCCTGGCCTCCCAGCGGGATGCCGTCGCCACCACCGAGCTGGAGCTGGTCGACCTGGCCGGTCTGGCGGAGCCGACCGTCGGGAACGGCGCGGTGCTTCCGGTCGCCCGGACGACGGCCGACGACGGGACGCCGGTCGTCGTCGTGCTGCACGTCGCCGCCGACGGCCTCCTGCAGGTAGGTGCCCTCCCGGCCCCGGCCGACGAGGTCGCGGACCGGCTGCCCGCCAGCCCGTCGGCCGCCGCTGCCCAGGACACCACCCAGATGCTCCCGGTGGCCGTGACCACGGTCGACGGGACGCGGGTCGTCGTCGTGCTGTACGTCGACGAGAACGACGACCTGCAGGTGGGTGCGGTCCCGACGTCGGACTGTTAGCAGACCGGCTGGCTCAGGCCCGGTGCTGCAGCTCGAAGTTCCGTCACCAGGCAGGTGTCCCGGTCGATCCAGAAGAAGGTCGGAGAGGTCCAGGCCATCCTCGTGCCCAACCCGGGAGACCGCTCATGACCACCGCACCGCCTGGACGACCGCGGGGGCGCCGAGCTGTTCGTCCTGGTCGTGGTGCTGGCCATGCTGGCCGCGCTGTGCCTGGTGGTAGACGGCGGACGGTAGGTGTGGGCACGGCCCCCTAGGCTGGGTCTGATGACCTCGCTGTTCGACTACCTGCCCGGGTTTCCTGCCGCCGCTCACGGCACGGTGCCGTCGGCGCAGGCGATGCTGCCCACCGCTGTGCCTGCTTCCGAGCTGCCGACCCAGGACGCCGACCCAGCGGCGTCCGCCGATGTGGACGCCCTGCTCGACGGGCTGAACCCGCAGCAGCGGGCTGCGGTGGTCCACGCCGGGCCGCCGCTGCTCATCGTGGCCGGGGCCGGGTCCGGCAAGACCCGCGTGCTCACCCACCGGATCGCCTACCTGCTGGCCACCGGGCGGGCCCGGCCCGGGCAGGTGCTGGCCATCACCTTCACCAACAAGGCCGCGGCCCAGATGCGGGAACGGGTGGCTGACCTGGTCGGGCCCGTGGCGCAGCGGATGTGGGTCTCGACGTTCCACTCCGCCTGCGTGCGGATCCTGCGCCGGGAGGCGGCCACGCTGGGCCTGCGGAGCAGCTTCTCGATCTACGACGCCGCGGACTCGCTGCGTCTGATCACCCTGGTCGCCCGCGAGCTGGACCTGGACCCCAAGAAGTACCCGCCGAAGACGCTGGCGCACAAGATCTCCAACCTCAAGGACGAGCTGGTCGACGCCGAGGACTACGCCCGCACACCGACCAGCACCGGCACCGACGACAGCTTTGACGAAGTCCTGGCCAGCGTGTACCAGCGCTACTCGGCCCGGCTGCGCCAGGCCCAGGCCCTGGACTTCGACGACCTCATCATGACCACGGTCCACCTGCTCCAGGCCTTCGACCACGTCGCCGAGCACTACCGCCGCCGCTTCCGTCACATCCTGGTCGACGAGTACCAAGACACCAACCACGCCCAGTACGTCCTGGTCCGCGAGCTGGTCGGCCCGTCACGCGACGGCACACCCCGGTTCGAGGGTTCCACGCCGGTTCGAGGGTTTGAACCGCCTGATCGGCGTGAAACCCTCGAACCGGGCCTGCCCCCGGGCGAGCTGACCGTCGTGGGGGACGCTGATCAGTCGATCTATGCTTTCCGCGGGGCGGATATCCGCAATATCGTGGAGTTTGAGGCGGACTTCCCGGACGCCTGCACTATCGCGCTGGAGCAGAACTACCGGTCGACCCAGACCATCTTGTCGGCCGCCAACGCGGTCATCGCCAAGAACCCGGGTCGCAAGCCCAAACGCCTGTGGACCGACGCGGGCGCCGGGCGGCAGATCGTCGCCTACGTCGCCGACGACGAGCGTGCCGAGGCCCAGTTCGTCGTCTCCGAGATCGGCGCCCTGGCCGACGCGTCGGGGGTGCGCCCCGGTGACGTTGCCGTGTTCTACCGGGCGAACGCCCAGTCCCGGGCCCTGGAGGACGCGCTGGTCCGGGCCGACCTGCCGTACCGGGTGGTCGGCGGCACCCGGTTCTACGACCGCAAGGAGGTCAAGGACGCCGTCGCCTACCTGCGCGCCGTGGCCAACCCGGACGACGACGTCAACCTGCGCCGCATCCTCAACGTGCCCAAGCGCGGCCTGGGGGAGCGGTCCGAGGCCATGGTCGCCGCCTACGCCCAGCGCGCGGGCCTCTCGTTCGGCGCCGCCCTGGAACGGCTCGACGACGTCCCCGGCCTGGGCACCCGGGCGGTGAGCGGCCTGCGCTCGTTCGCCACGCTCCTGGCCGAGCTGCGCGACCTGGCCGTGACGGCAGGTCCGGCCCAGGTACTGGGTGCGGTGCTCGACCGCACGGGCTATCTGGCCGAGCTGCGGGCCTCGGACGACCCGCAGGACGCCGGCCGGATCGACAACCTGGCCGAGCTGCACGCCGTGGCCGCCGAGTTCGAGAAGGCCGAGCCCGAGGGCGACCTGGCCGATTTCCTGGAACGGGTGTCCCTGGTGGCCGACTCCGACCAGATCCCGTCCGACCAGGCGGCCGACCAAGGCGTCGTCACCCTGATGACCCTGCACACCGCCAAGGGTCTGGAGTTTCCGGTCGTGTTCCTCACCGGCCTGGAGGACGGCACCTTCCCCCACCTGCGCTCGCTGGCCGACCAGACCCAGCTGGCCGAGGAGCGCCGCCTGGCCTACGTCGGCCTGACCCGGGCCCGCCAGCGCCTGTACCTCTCCCGGGCGGCGGTGCGCACCGCCTGGGGCACGCCCAACGAGTTCCCGCCCAGCCGTTTCCTCGCCGACCTGCCCGACGACCTGCTGGACTGGCGCCGCCGCGAGTCGTCCACCGCGACCCTGCGCGGCGGCTGGGGCTCCGGTTACGGCACTGGTTCTCGGGGCGGGCGGTCGGGCTCTGCTTCGTGGGGGTCCGACGACCGCCCCGCCGCCGGGGTGCGCCCCGCCGAACGCCCACCTCTGCCCCGCACCGGCGCGACCTTCGGCTCGGCCACCCCCCGCCCCGACGTGCCGTCCCTGGACCTGGGCGACCAGGTCACCCACGACGCCTACGGCCTGGGCACCGTCATCGCCCTGGAAGGCGCGGGCCACAACGCCGTCGCCAAGATCGACTTCGGCAGCGCCGGCACCAAACGCCTCATCCTGCGCTACGCCCCGGTCACCAAGCTGTAGGAGACCCCCGCTGCTGGCGGGTGCTTCAGGGGTCAGCCGGTGGGCTCAGGTGGGACGTCGGCAGCAGGAGCACCCGTTCCTCGGTCGGTGCGGCGATGAACCCGAACCTGCGCCAGAACGTCTCGGCGGCATCGTCGACCGGGTGGACGAGGACGAACATGAACCCTGCGTGGATCGACAGTCTTGCGCACCTGGTGAGCGCGTCTTGCAGCAGCGAGTGGCCCAGTCCGGCGCCCTGGTGGGCTGTGGCGACGGCGAATCTGCCGATCAGCAGCACCGGGACTGGTTGTGGTGCGCCGTGCCGGTGGGTCCTCGGGGTCGCCGTGCGTGAGACCGAACCGGTGGACAGCGCGTAGTACGCGACGACATCGCTGGAACCGTCGGTCACGACGAAGGTGCGCGATGCGCCGGTGCGCATATTGGCCCGGGCGCGTTCGACCAGCCACCGGTCGAGCGATTCGGTGCCGCAGGCGAAGCCGTCGAGCCGGTGCTCGTCCGACAACGGCCCGGGTACGAGGTACTCGGTCACTGCTTCGTGAACACCGACGGGGCGGCGAACAGGTCGGCCAGGCCGGGGTTCGGTTCGACCGGTGCGTCCATGAGCGCCTCGAGCTCGGCCCACCGCTCGGCTGGCACGCTGAACGTGCGCTGATCGGCCAGCACCTCGTCGGCCCGGGCGACGGCGACCTGGACCGCGAAGTCTGTTACCGAACGTCCGAGGGCTGCGGCGGCAGCCTCGATGGTCTGCTTCTGCCGGGTCGTGACCCGCAGGGCGATGCGCTCGCTCTTCGCCGGTCCGGCCGTCATACCGTCACTGTACGCCTGTTGTACGTCCATGATCAAGACGCTTCTCTGTTCTGCCATGAGTCCATCGTGGCCCACCTCCAGGCCCTGGAGCGGACAGCCTGTGGATATCTGAGATCGGCGGACGAGGCTCAGGTCACAGCGGGACGTCGAGGTCGAACGCGAGGACCAGAGCCCGGGCCAGGGCCCGTTCCTGGTCGGGCAACAGGTAGCCGATGGCGCGCCGCAGCGTCGTGGCGGGGACCGTCGTGACGTTGTCGCAGCTGATGACGCTGTCGTGGTCGAGTCCGTTGGCCGGGCCGACCGGGACCTCGGTGGACAGGCCGCGCACCGTCGAGGTGATCGGCGCGATGGTGAGGTTCCGCAGCCGGGGCCGCACGATCGCGCGGGTCAGCACCACCGCCGGGCGCACCTTGTCCATCTCGACCAGGTAGACAGGACGCATCAGGCCAGGTCCACCGGCCGGGTCGCGGCCCACGCCGCCAGGGCGTCGAGGTCGTCCGGGTCGTCTGAGGTTGCCGCCAGGATCGCCGCGTCACGCTCGGCCAGCACCCGGCGCAGGTGCCGTTCCAGTGCTTGCTCCACCACCGAGGCGCGGCTGCGCGCGTCGCCCGAGGCGATCAGGTCGTCGACCGACCGCACCAGATCGTCCGGCAGCCGGACCGTGATCTGCATGCTCATCCCGTAATGGTATCAAGTCTGGGATTACTATTGGGATGCGTCGGTGGACCAGTCTTCGACCGTCAGGTCGGCCACCCGGCCGAACTCGCGGAGGTTGTTGGTGACCAGGACGGCACCGACATACCGGGCGTGGGCGGCGATGGCCGAGTCGTTGTCGGAGATGGGACGGCCGACCGCGGCCAGCTCCTGACGGACCCGCACAATCTCGTCCACGGCGGCCGCATCCCACGCCAGCACCCCGTCGAGCCGACGGACGAACTCGTCGACGAGGCGTACGTGCCTGGGTGAGGCTTTCCGGCCGATGGCTCCGAACCGCATCTCGGCGTAGGTGATGGCTGACACCACCAGCGTGTGACCGTCTGCCGCGGCCTGTGCCACGCGGTCGAGCAGGCCCGCGGGCTGGCGTCGCATGAGGAACGAGCAGATGTTCGTGTCGAGCATGTAGAGCCCGGGCGCGGTCACTCGTCGGGCTCCTCGAAGACGGGCCGAGGTGCGACGACGGTCGGGCGGACCGCGAGGAAGTCGTCGTCGGCTGCCGGGACCTCGGTGAACGAGGCCCACGTCGGACGGACCGGCCGCAACGTCAGGACGTCGCCGACCCGGTTGACCTCGAGCTCGGTGACTCCTTCGAACTCCATACTCTTGGGGATCCGGATCGCCTGGTTCGACCGGTTCCGGAAGATCGACACCGTCGTCATCGCGATCACCTCCTCCTCCAAGCATACGCCGACATATGCTGCGTCGACCAGGGCGGGCTCTGTCATGAGGCCATCGTCGCCTACTTCCAGTCCCTGGATCCGGCAGCCTGTGGACAAGTGGTCGGGGACCTGAACCGCTCAGGCGGTGGCGAGCGCCACCGGCGGTTCTCCCGGTTCTGACCAGGTCGCGACGACCGCGGCCCGGGCAGCCGCCGGGTCGAGGCCGAGGCCGGTGAGTACCCGGTGGGCGACGGTCTCGTCCAGACGGACCGCCGCGAGCAGCAGGTGGCCGGTGTCGATCTGCTTGTGACCGGCGTGGATAGCCTCGCGCAGGGCGATCTGGAGCATCTTCTTGGCGGGTGCGTCGAACGGGATGTGCCCCGCCGCCCGGCGGCCGGTGACCCGACCGGCGCGGTCCAGGGCGCCAGGGCCGAACGTGGCGTCGGTGCGGGCGCGCACCTCGTCCAGGTCGATGCCCAGGTGGGCCAGGGCATCGCCGTCCAGAGCGTCGGGCCGGACGGCCTGGGCTGCAGCCTGGAGGACCGCCTCGGCGTCGACGCCGAGCCTGGCCAGTGCCCGGGCCGCGACCGAACCCTGCGGGCCGCTCGTGCGTACCGCGCCTGCCAGGACGTGCGCGGTGCCGATCCGCTCGGTGTGCCAGGCGCGGGCCAGCTCCTGGGCCTCGACGACGGCGGCGCGGGCCTGCGTGGAGAAACGTTCGAACATCAGCCGACCTTCTTCCGGTATCGCTGGTGGACGGCCTGCCTGGACACCCCGAGAGCATCGGCGACCTGCTGCCACGACCAGCCCAGCTGTCGCGCCCGTTCGACGTGCAGCAGCTCCAGACGGTCGGCCAGGTCGCGCAGGGCGCGGACCGCGGCCAGGCCGGTCCCGGGGTCGTCCGACGTCGCGGTGGCGAGCAGCTGTTCGGTCATGCGTCAAGGATGCTTGACGACGAACCGGATGTCAAGCATCCTTGACGACCAGGTCGACGCGACTCCCCGTGAGCATCTCGCCCGACTCTGCGAGGGACGAACTTGTTGCTTCGTCCCTCGTCCGGAACTTCGTCCCTCGGCGGCGCCCGGGGCCGTATGCTCCAGGATGTGTCCCCAGCAGGTGTGATCCCAGGGAGTTTCCCGCTGACGTACGAGGACTGCTATGGCGTGGTCGAGACGACATGCTGGACAGACGGCCATGGCCTGGTGTTCTCCTTGCGGGGTCGGACGTTCCGGGGCTGTAGTTTCAGCCTGCTGGATCCTGACGGCACCACGATGGCTGAACTGCCGGACGACCTGTTCCCGGTGGGCACCTACGGTGTGAGCGGCGACGGTGACCTCTTGGCCAAGTTCACGCTGACGGTCCCGCTAGCAGTGACCGGCGCTGGGCAGTCCGCCGGGAATCTGACCCTCACCTTCGACCTCCGAGATCTTCGAGAGACCAAAGACTACGACTACGTCGACGGATGCCTAGAGCTAGACGGGGCGACATACCGGTCTACGCGGGGGTACGTCGAAAACCTGTTGATCGACGTGCAAGAACAACTTCCGGACGATGTATTTCTCGTGTGCTGCCTGTCGTGCCGTTGGTCGCACTACACGCCTTGCGGCAACGATGACTTCGGATGTCTTCGCTGTCTTCGGGACTGGGACGACGCATCGACGGTATCGAGTAAAGGCGATCTGTTTCGAGCATGGTCCAGCGATGCTTGGGTGCAAGTGCAGGAGACCTGGTGCTGCCCTCGGTTCTCGTTGCTCCAGCCGGGCCAGTGGGCGTACAAGGACTGGGGCCAGGTGTACCAGAAGGCTGGACGCGTCCCACCCCCGGAGCTGTGACGTCTGTGTGCGGCGGTTGCACGGTATCACGCCGTGCGGTCGTTCATTGATCACAAAGTCGTTCATCCGGATGAACGACTTCGTGATCAATGAACGACCTGGTGGCCGGTCGCCGGCTACTGGCTGAACCGGACCGAAGCGGGAGACGCGTTGGGCGTCGGGACTGGGGGAGGTCCGGCGACGCGCCGGGAGCGCTGCGCGGTGCTGTTGCGGCGGGCGGTGACGATGGGGGCGTGACATCTGCCACCCGGCCCCGGCGGTCTGCCCTGGTCGAGCCGGAGACCGCCCTGGGTGCGCGGGGCGATCGGCTCTCCGGGTCGCCGGGCGGGGCCGTGGCGGCGTTCGCGGCGCTCCAGGGCTGGGTGCTGTCGGTGCTGCTGGTGGTGCTGCCTACGCTGGCCGTCGCGCTGACCGCGGCCGAGCCCGGCGACCAGCCCGGCTGGGGGGCTGGCCAGGCGGGGCTGCGGTTGTGGCTGCTGGGCCACGGGGTGCCGCAGACGGTGGACGGTGTGGTCGTCTCCCTGGTCCCGCTGGGTATCACCGCGCTCGCGGTCTACACGCTGTACGCCGCGACGCGGCGCGCCCAGGTGGCAGCAGGCGGGATGGTGACGGGGGCGCTCTGCTACACGGTGCTGACCGTGGTGGCCGCGCTGCTCGGCGGGGTCGGCGGGCTCGGGGTGGTCCGGTCGGTGGTGGGCGGGCTGGTCGTCGGGGGGCTGGGCGCCGGGCTGGGAGCAGCGCGCGGGTCCCAGGCGTGGAGGGGTGTCGCGCCGGTGAGCCGACCGTCGCCGCCGGTGCGGGCGGGGCTGCGGGCGGCGGCGCTGGCCGGGGCGCTGGTCGTCGGGGTCGCGGGGCTGCTCGTCGTGGTCTGGGTGGTGGTCGGTCGGGGCGCCATCGGCGAGGTGGTGCGGGGGTTGTCGCTCGATGCGGTCGGCGGGGTGGTGTACGCGGTCGCCCAGCTGGTCTACCTGCCGAACCTCCTGGTCTGGGCGGTGGCCTGGTTGTCCGGTGCGGGCTTCGTCGTGGGGTCGGGTACCCGGTTCGCGCCCGACGAGGTGGTCGGCGGGCCGATGCCCGCGGTGCCGCTGCTCGGCGCGCTGCCCACCTGGTCGGGTCCGTACCTGGCGCTGGCCGCTCCGGCGCTGCTCGTCGTCGTGGGTGCCGCGGTCGGGTTCTACCTGCACCGTCGGGCCCCGGCCGGTGCCTGGTGGCACCAGCCCGCGGCGGTCGGTACGTGCGCCCTGGCTACGGCGGTGGCGACGGCCGTCCTCGTCGCGGCGGCGTCGGGTTCGGCCGGACCGGGACGGCTGGGCGTGGTCGGGGCGGTCTGGTGGCAGGTCGGCCCGCTGGTCGGGGGACTGGTCGGGCTGGGTGCGGCCCTGGTCGCGCTGCCCGGGTCGGCGGTGCTGCGGCACCGGGCGAGGGTCGCCGTGGGGCAGGGCGCGCAGTCGGCGGTCCACCGGGCGACGTCCGTGGTGGGTCGGGCCCGTCGTCGCTGACCGCAAGCCCGGTACGCGCTCGCCGGAGCTGTCGTCGTCAGCCGCACTGTGCGCTGGGCGGGAGTTGCCATACCGCCGAAACGCGATATATCGTGTTCCACGTCGAGATATATCGCGAGAGGAGCGGTCATGGCTACGGAGTCGTGGGTCATCGCAGGCCCGCAGGTCATCGAGGTGGACGAGGTACGCGCCGTGCGGGTGCAGATCATCGGGGGGCGGGTGGACGTCGTCGGCCAGGACGCGCCAGGTGCCCGGCTGGAGGTGCACGACGTGCACGGCCGACCCCTGGAGGTCTCGCTGCGTGACGGCGAGCTGCGCGTGGGCTACGCCGACACGCTGTCCGGCTGGGAGGCGTTCCTGGACCGGCTGAAGACCTTCCGCTCGTCGGACAAGGTGGACGTGCACCTGGCGGTGCCGCGGGCGGCGGCGGTGCGGGTCGGCACGGTCAGCGCCGAGGGGCTGCTGGCCGATATCGACGAGGACTCGTCGGTGGGTACCGTCTCCGGCGCGCTGGTCGTCGACTCGACCCGGGGGCAGCTGTCGGCCCGGTCGGTGTCCGGCGAGCTGTCGGCCCGCAACCACCACGGTCCGCTGACCATGAACTCGGTGTCCGGAGACCTGGCCGCGTCCGGCGAGCTGACCGCGGTGCACGCCAACACGGTGTCCGGCGCGGTGAGCCTGGACCTGGCGTCGGCGACGTCGTCGATCACCACGACCACGGTGTCGGGGGCGGTCACCGCGCGGCTGCCCGAAGGGGTGGGGGTGCAGGTGCGCGTCCAGTCGGTGTCGGGCCGGGTCGTCGTGGACGGGGTGGACTACAAGAGCTCCATGCCGGGTGCCGCGACGGTCGACCAGCCAGGCGACAGCGGAACCTGCCACCTGTCGGTCACGACGGTGTCCGGCGACGTCACCGTGCTGCGCGACGTGGCCGTCCCCGCCCCGGTGGTCGACGACGCACCCGAGGCGTCCGACGCACCGGAGGTGTCGGACGGGCCGGAGACCGACGGTCAGGTGCCCGCATGATGGCCCCGGTGTTCGCCCACGGGCAGCTGCGGCTGTACCTGCTGGCGCTGCTGGAGTCCGGGCCGCGGCACGGCTACGAGCTGATCCAGGCGCTGTCGGACCGGTTCGGCGGGACGTACCGTCCCTCCGCGGGGACGGTCTACCCGCGCCTGGCCCGGCTGGAGGCTGAGGGCCTGGTGGTGCGGGCACCGCTGGCGGAACCAGGGGAGCCGGGGCGCAAGACGATGTACGCGCTGACTCCTGCCGGTCGGGAAGAGCTGGCGGCCCGTCAGGGCGACCTGGCCGATCTGGAGGCCGATATCTCCGACTCGGTACGCGACCGGGCCGCGCAGGTCCGCGAGGACGCCCGCGTGGCGATGACCGGGCTGCGCGCCGACCTGGCGGCGGCCGCCCAGGAGGCCCGGGCCACCGCCCGGCCGGGCCGGTCTGCCGTCGCCGACGACCAGCGCACCGCCTCGCACGCCCGCCGTGTCGAGATCGAGACCATGCTGCGCCGGTTCACCGACGACGTCCGCGCCGACCTGCGCCGGGCCGACGCCGACGCCGCGGTCCCGGGTCTCGCGGTGGACACTGTCCGCACCGTCCTGGACTCCGCCCGCCAGGCCGTCCGCGCCACCCTGCGCTGACCGGACGAGGTACGAGGTACGGCACGAGGTACGAGGTCAACCTCGTACCTCGTGCCGTACCTCGTACCTCGTTGCTGGCCAGGTCGGCGCGTCCTGTGGGCTGGTGCGGTATCGGCGTCGCAGAATTGCGCCATGGTACGGCGAGGGTTATTGGCCTCGGTCGGACCCTGGTCGCCTGGGCTCGTCCCGGCGCTGCTGGTCGGTGTCGCGGCGGTCCTGGCGCTGCCGTTCCGGCTGGTCTGGGCGGGCTGGGCGGTGCTGGCGCTCGCGGTCGGGATCGCCTGGTGGCTCGACCGGCTCGGTCGCACGACCCGGCTGGGCCGCGATATCACGGTTATCGCCGTGGGGCTGGCGATCGTGTCTTCGGTCTCGGTGGCCGCCGATATCTCCTGGGGCAACTACTTCCGTCTCGGCGGGGTGTTCGCCGCCGCGGTCATGGTGCCGTACCTGCTGTCGCGCTACCTGTTCGACGACGACGAGGTGCGGTTCCCGTGGCGGGGTCGATGGCCCTGGAGCCGGCTGCAGTGGGGGTACATCGGGGTGGTGATCGTCGCCGGCTACCTCTTGCTGCCGTTCTACTTCATCTCCTCAGGCGTGTGGGAGAACTGGCCGGCGGTCCACGAGTGGCACGAGGTCGCCCGGCTGTTCGTCGGGGTCAACGTGGTCGGCACCTGGGACGAACTGTTCTTCATCTGCACCGTATTCGCGCTGTACCTGCGCCACTTCCCGATGTGGCAGGCCAACACGCTGCAGGCGATGGTATTCATCCCGTTCCTGTGGGAGCTGGGCTACCAGGCCTGGGGCCCGGCGCTGACCATCCCCTTCGCCCTGCTGCAGGGCTGGCTGTTCCGCCGCACGCGCGCGCTGGCCTACGTCGTCACCGTCCACCTGCTGTTCGACCTGGTCGTCTTCGGTGTCATCGTCCACGCCCGCAACCCCGGCACCATCCCGATCTTCCTGCTGTGACCCGCCCCTGTGCTCCATCGCCTCCATATTATTCCAACGAATAATCGGCGTAGGCTCACGTTATTCCAACGAATAATGTGAGCGGAGGTGGTGCGGGTCAGGCGGGTTCGACCGAGTCGGCGACCAGGATGATGCCGCCCAGCGGGGGGACGCGGACGGTGGCGGAATAGGGGCGGCCGTAGTGGGGGACCGGTTCGGCCTGGACGTCGCCGACGTTGCCGACGCCGGAACCGCCGTACAGCGGCGAGTCGGTGTTGAGGACCTCGCGCCATACCCCGCCGGACGGCAGGGGCAGGCGGTAGTCGTCGTGGGGGACGCCCGCGAAGTTCACGACGACCGCGACCGTCGGGGTGTCGGGGCCTTTGCGCAGGTAGGCCAGGAGGTTACGGTCGGCGGCGTCGGAGTCCAGCCATTCGAAACCGTCCGGCGTGTGGTCGCGCAGCCACAGGGCGGGGGTGTTCCGGTAGACCTGGTTGAGGTCGCGGACGCAGTCGCGGACCCCCTGGTGGCCGGGGTCGTCGAGGGTGAACCAGTCGAGCTCGTGCTTTTCCGTCCACTCGCCGCCCTGGGCGTACTCCGAACCCATGAACAGCAGCTTCTTGCCCGGGTGGGTCCACTGGAACAGGTACAGGGCACGGCAGCCGGCCAGGCGCTGCCAGTGGTCGCCGGGCATCCGGCCGTAGATCGAGCCTTTACCGTGCACCACCTCGTCGTGCGACAGCGGCAGGACGTACTGCTCGGAGAAGGCGTAGACCATCGAGAAGGTGATCTCGTTGTGGTGGTAGCGACGGTTGATCGGCGATTCCTGCAGGTAGCGCAGGGTGTCGTTCATCCAGCCCATGTTCCACTTCAGGCCGAAACCCAGACCGTCGGCGCTGGTGGGTCGGGTCACGCCGGGCCAGGCAGTGGACTCCTCGGCGATCATGAGGATGCCGGGGCTGCGCCGGTACGAGGTGGCGTTGGCTTCCTGGACGAACGAGATGGCTTCCAGGTTCTCCCGGCCGCCGAACTGGTTGGGCCGCCACTGCCCGGCCTCGCGCGAGTAGTCCAGGTACAGCATGGAGGCGACCGCGTCGACGCGCAGACCGTCGACGTGGAACTCCTCCAGCCAGAACGTGGCGTTGGCGACCAGGAAGTTGCGCACCTCGCGGCGGCCGAAGTTGAACACGTAGGTGCCCCAGTCCTGGTGCTCGCCGCGCATCGGGTCCGGGTCCTCGTACAGGGCGGTACCGTCGAACCGGCCCAACGACCAGTCGTCCTTCGGGAAGTGGGCCGGCACCCAGTCCACGATGACGCCGATACCGGCGTTGTGCAGGCAGTCGACCAGGTGACGGAAGTCGTCGGGCCCGCCGTAGCGCGACGTCGGGGCGTAGTACGACGACACCTGGTAGCCCCACGACCCGCCGAAGGGGTGCTCAGCCACCGGCATCAGCTCGACGTGGGTGAAGCCCATGCTGGTGACGTACTCGGTCAGCTCGGTGGCCAGCTGCCGGTAGGTCCGGCCCCAGCGCCACGAACCCAGGTGCACCTCGTAGATCGACATCGCGCTGTGGTACCAGTCGGCCTGGGGTCGGGCCGTCATCCACGCCTGGTCGGTCCAGGTGTAGTCCTCCTCGACGACGACGGACGCCGTGGCGGGCGGCACCTCGGTGGCGCGGGCCATCGGGTCGGCCTTCTGCCGCCAGCTGCCGTCGGCGGCGATGATCTCGTACTTGTACGTCGTGCCCGGGCCCAGGTCGGGGACGAACAGCTCCCAGATACCCGACGACCCGAGCGAGCGCATGGCGTGGGTGCGGCCCTGCCAGAAGTTGAAGTCGCCGACCAGCCGCACCGCCCGGGCTGTGGGCGCCCAGACCGCGAACGCCGTCCCGGTGACCTGGCCCAGCTCGCCGCCGAACCGCTTGACGTTCGCGCCGAGCACCTGCCACAGCTGTTCGTGACGGCCCTCGCCGATGAGGTGCAGGTCGACCTCGCCGACCGTCGGCATGAACCGGTACGGGTCGTCGGACGTGGTGGTCTGGCCCTCGTAGGTGATCTCCAGGCGGTAGTCGGGCACCTGCGGCCCGGGCAGCACCGCCACCCAGACGCCCTCCAGCTCGTGCCGGGCTTCGGTGCGCCCGTCGGCCGTGACCACGACGACGGCGTCGGCCCCGGGGCGGACCACCCGGATCGTCACCGAGTCGTCCGTCGGATGGGCCCCCAGGACGCAGTGCGGGTCGTAGTGGGTGCCGTTCGCGACGGAACGCAGCAGGTCGTCGTCGGCCGGTACGGGGCGCAGCGTGCTCATGCCCATAAGCCAACCACCGAACGCGCCCAGATGCAGGGCCGACAGTCCGTTCCGCAGCAAGTCGGGCCGGAATATCGGGTGGTCGTCAGGTGGCTGGGACGCATCGGTCCGGACAGTGACCAGTCCGGGCGTGTCTGTCCGTTCTGTGCAACAACGTGCTGGCCGAGTGCGCAGGGGGACCGGTCCGGCTGTCGGTCAGCGCCGCCGGGCCCGGTCGGCGAAGTCGTCGAGAGCTGCGGTGACGTCAGCGGTAGCGATCGGGGCGGGGACGGCCGCCTCATAGGTGGGTCGCATCGCCGTGCGCTCGGCCCGGGTCATCGGGACGACCGACTCCCAGGACAGCGTCTCCCAGGTGACAGCCCAGTCGCCTACGGTCACGTTGATGCCTCTCGAGCGCTGACATAAGTGGGATTCGTTACGCTTATGTTAGCGCCTCGGGGCAGGGTCTGGACCAGGTGAGCTTGTGGCGCGGTGCGACAGCACAGACCGTGATGCCCCCAGATCTGGGGACAGCCGTCACCCTGGATTGCTGGTGTCGGTTGTGGCAGGGTGGCGCCGATAGCAGAGTGGGTGGCCGGGAGGGAAGGACCATGGTTCAGGAGGTCGAGCAAGGCGTACCACCGACGGGGGACGGGGTTGCACAGGTACCCGCGGGCGAGGCGGTCTCCGCCGTCGGGAAGACCGCCAGCAACGTCGTGCCGTCTGCTGGCGACGGCCTCAAAAATGCGTGGAGTTCGATATTCTGATGAACGGGTCTCTCTTTGTGGCAGGGCAGCATCCGATGCCCAAGTTTCAGACGGAGCGGTTTATCCAGGGCTGGGGAGAAGTGCGCTACCCCGTGGCTAGAGCTGTTGGGTGGGCGATCGTGCTCGTCAACGGCGCCATCGGGGTTTTCCTTATAGTGGGCGGGGTCGATCTGGTTCTCTCTGGCAGCAGCACGCTGCTCGAGGTTCTGGTCGTCGAGTTTTGCGGAGCGTTCTTTGTCGCTATGGCAGCTTTTTACTTCCTGGCGGTGCTGTGGCGGCCGAGACCTGCAGCGGACGGCCTGTCGCCAGCCGAAGGCGGTCCGGCGGGTATAGTAATCCCGATCCGTCGACCGATGGACGTCGCAAGTATTGTCGGTCTCGCTGCCGCGACGGGCGCCACCGTCGGCGGCGCGGTCGCAACAACGGGTGGATGGCGGGTGGTGCTGGTCGTGGCGGCACTACCGTTCGCAGTTCTCCTCGTTCCGTTTCTGTGGACCTGGCCGATGACGCGTCGGATGGTAATATCGACGGCCGGGCTGCTCGTCGAGGACGGCGTGCAGTCGGCCTACCTCGCCTGGGACGACATAAGCGAGATCTCCTGGGGTGCAGGAGGCGAGATGGACTTCGTATATACGGTTCACGGCCGCCCGGTCGCCCCGTCGTGGCACTGTCGACGCCGTTCGATCAGGTTTCGTCCCGAACGGGCAGAGATCCGTGTGCGGACTGTGCGCATCGATCTTGACCCTCTGCTGCTGGGATGGGCTCTGATGACGTACAGACTCTACCCCGAGCTCCGCGAGGAGCTGGTGACCGGTGTAGCGCGGTCGCGTCTGCTGGACCCGGGTTGTGCTTATGCCACGACTCCGTCCGCGATTTCTGCGCTTCCGCCGTTTCCCCTCTACCGGCCACGATGGCTCACGGCACCGTGAGACTCTGATGAGTCGATCATTCGTGGAAGAGTCTCCTATGCCGAGGTGCTGGGCGGAGGAGAACATCCTGGGATGGGGGCCCGTCGGCTACCGGACCGCGAGGGTGGTCGCTGGTATCCAGGTGTCAGTAGTGCTCGCGGGGCTTGTGGGAATTGTCTGTGCTGCTGTGATCGTCTGGATGAACGGCGAGTCTCTGTGGCCGTCCGTCACGATCCCGCTCATGGTCGCGTTCTTTATCTTCGCGGCCCTCGTGCACAACGTCGAGCCTGTGTTCAGGAGGTCGAGGCTGTCTGTGGACCGTCTGCTGTCGGCTGAGGACGGACCGCCAGGCGTGGTGGTGCCGATACACCGTCGGGTGGACGGGTGGGGCTTGGCTGGCATCACTGTCGGCGGGGCTGTGCTTGTCGCTGGTGCGGTCGCTGCTGAAGGAGGGTGGCGTGTGTTCTGGGCGTTATTGGCCGTGCCGTTCCTGCTTCTGGCCGCTCACTGGTTGTGGACCTGGCCGATGTCGCACCGGATGGTGCTCTCCACCGAGGGGGTGCTCGTCCAGGACGGGAGGCAGTCGGCATACCTGGCCTGGGACGACATGATGTACCTGAACTGGGGCGTAGGTGACCGACGGGATATGGTCTATACCATTGTTGGTCATCCCGGGGCGTCGTCGTGGTGGTGCGAACGCCGATCGTGGCACTACCGTCCTGAACGGGTGAGTATCGTGGTACGGACCATGTGCATCGATCTTGACCCGCTGCTCCTGGGATGGGCTCTGATGACATATTTCAAGCACCCGGAGATGCGCGGCGACCTGGTGACCGGTACGGCGCGGTCACGACTGCTGGACCCGGGGTATGCCCGTGCCGTGACCCCGTCCGATGTCAGCACCGTCCAGCCGTTCCCTCGCTACCGGCCTTGGTGACTCACCCTGACAGCTCGGCGACGGCGCGGGTGAGGATCTCTTCCCCAGCGGCGACGCCTTCGGCGGCGGTGACCTCAGCCTGGGCCGCAGCTGCCGTACCGACCAGGGAGGAGTGCCGGGGCAGCAGCGCCCGGCGGGCCGCCGACAGCAGCGGCAGATCCAGCTCTTCGTCGCCGGCCGCCAGCGTCACGGAGCTGCCGGTGCGTTCCGCCACGTACCGCGCGGCGGCCCCTTTCGACACGGCGTCGCTGATCCAGTAGATCTTCCGGTCGCGGTGACGGTGGACGTGCCAGCCTTCACCGCCTGGCAGCCGCGACTCGATCTGGTCGAGCGTCGTCGTCGGTGTTCCTGGTGGGACGACCAGGTAGAAGAAGTAGGGCGGGACGTAGCGGCAGGTCCACCCGGCGGCGGCAGCCCGCCCGGCGGTCTCGGCGGCGGCGGCGGCCAGCTCTGGGGGTTCGCTCGCCCTGATCGTCTCGTCCCAGTCCCGGTCCAGCCGACCTGACCGGTAGACGGCACCGCCGTTGCAGCAGATCACCCACTCCGGGCGACCGTTGAGGTCGATCCGCCGGTACTGCTCCCAGGTCCGGGTGGTGCAGGGGACGAAGCGCCCGTCGGCGGACAGGCGTGCCAGCAGCCGCCAGGAGTCGGGCGTGACCCACGAGATCATCGTGCCGTCATACTCCTCGACGCCGACCAGCCCGGTCAGCGCGCGGTGAGCGGTCCGTCGGGAGTAGACGACCGTCCCGTCGAGGTCGGAGACGAACAGCATCAGGTCGACCTGCCGTCAGCACCGGTCGCACCCCGGGTGAAGTCCGGGTGGATGATACCCACGCAGTCGTAGCCGTCCAGCAGGTCGGACGCTTCGACGTCGACCCCGCGGGCGTCGGCCAGCATCAGCACGTGACCCAGCCTGGCCCGGTCGGCGCCGGGCCGTACGACGACCTTCCACGGCACTCGCCGCAGCAGCACCCGGGTGGTCTCGCCGATACCGGGCTTGACCAGGTTGAGATCGTCGATGCCGTAGGCCTGGGCCACCCTGGCTGTGGTGTCCCACCCCGTCATCAGCAGCCGGTGCGCCCCAGGTTGCGCGTCGAGCGCCGCCACCCGGGCCGCACCGGCGGTGCTGTCCAGCCCTTCCGCCGCCGCTACCACGGTGTCGACGAAGTGCCGCGAGCGGTCGGCGGCGGCCAGGTGCCGGTAGAACTTGGCCCCGTGGAACATGCCTGGTGCGATGACCGTGTCGTTGAGCACCGTGCGCGAGACCAGGCCCGAGACGGTCGAGTTCAGGCAGGCCGACGGGACCAGCTGGTCGGCCCTGGTCCCGTACCAGGTGGCGCACCGGCCCGGGTCGGCCAGGACCGCCAGCCGCGGGTCGATCTCCAGCCCGGTCTGCGCCCGGTACGTCTCGACCGCCTGGGTCAGCTCACGGGTGATGGCCCCTTTACCAGTCCACCCGTCCACGAAGACCAGGTCGCCGGGCCGGTACCGGGCCGTCAGCCAGTCCAGCGCCGCGGTGTCGATGCCCCGACCCCGGACGATCGACACGGCGAAGTGCGGGGCCTGCACGCCGTGACGTGCCAGCCACCGTCGCACCAGGATGCCGACCGGTACCCCGGCCCGTGCCAGGGAGACCAGGACCACGTCCGGCCCCTTGGCCGCGAGGACCTGCAGACCCAGCGCCTCGACCTCGACCGCCAGCTCGACCGCCTCGGTGCGCAGTGCCCGGTGGAACTGCTCGAGGTACTCCGGTTCCGGCTGGTACTCCACGGGCAGCGACTCGGCGTAGTGCGCGCCGTGCTGGGCGATGGCCTCCTCCCGTTCGGCGGTCGGCCGTTCGATACCGGTGACGTGCGAGATATCGCTCAGCAACCACTGCACGTCCCTCCCCGAGTACGAGCCGAAACCTGGCCCGACCAGCGGTTGCAGTCTGGTCGGCGGCTCCGGCGCCAGCGGTTCGGGTGTCGGTTCAGGCATGGTCCACCTCCACCAGGTAGACGGTCCGCCAGCCGGGTGCGACCGCGTCGAGCATGGGGGCGTGCTCGGCCGTCAGGTAGCGGCGCGACGTCATCAGCACCAGGTCGACCGGCCCCGGCGACGCCCGGACCCGGTCAGCCAGCCCGTAGGCGAAGCGCGGCTCGCCTGCCACCTGCCAGGCTGCGGCGGAACGCACCGGGTAGCCGTCGTCGTCGACGACGTGGACCGGCGACCTGGTCGTCGCGGAGAACGTCGCGCCCAGCTCGGTGGCCACGCACGACGCCAGGTAGGAGTCCTCCTCGACACCGAGCACGTGCAGGTCGGGCCCAGTCTCGGGCACCCGGTTGTCAGGCACGGACCGCAGCCGGGCGGTCACCGCGCCGACCAGCTGCCGCAGGGCGGGCCAACGACCAGGAGGAATACCCAGCAACGGGTCGAAGTCGAGCCAGAACCCGCCCAGGCGGACGACGGCTGGCGCCTCGCCGGGCGGCGGCGGTGCGGGGGTTCGGTCGGCGGAACGGTCGGCGAAAAGCTGGGCGACCCGTGCCACCGCGCCGTCGGGTACCTCGACCGTCGCCCGGGTCTGGGCGATCACCCTCACCTGTGGCGCCGAACCGGTCAGGGGACCGTCAGCCAAGGACGGACGGGCATCGATCAGCGTCGCCACCACGAACCTGTCCAGGTGCGGCAGGCGGCTCCGGATCCCCGTCACGGTGTTGGCCGCGGTGGTGCCGGTGGTCAGCTCGTCGTCGCAGAGCACGACCACCGTGCCAGGGTCGAGCAGCTCTGGCCGGGCGAGGTAGACGCGGTGCGCTGCAGCGTGCGAATGAGGTTCGGTGAAGTCCAGCAGCCGTTCGTGGCCGACGACCGTGTGCCGGGTCGACTGGAACGAGACCACCTCGCGTCCGGTGTGACGGGCCAGCCGGACCGCCACCATCGAACCCAGCCCGACCGCGGTCTCCGCGTAGCCCATCACGGCGAACCGGGTCGCCTCCCGGTGGGCGGTCGCGGTCGCCTGGGCCAGCCGGTCGGCGTGCTGCCACAGCGGTTCCATCAAGCACGGGACATGCTTGCCCAGTACCGTCGAGACCAGCAGGTGCGCTCGTCTCGGGTTGTGGCGCAGCCCCAGCCCGGCCAGCCCGGCCAGCCCGTTCGCCCGGATACCCACCTGGGTGCGGACCCAGGTGGTCCGGTCCGGGTCGTCGCCTGGTCGTCCTGGGCTCACGACTTCTCCCGGTCGGCTCGCACGACAGCCCGCAGCAGGTCGATCCGCGACACGTCCGGACCGGCCACCCCGTAGACGCTGGCTCGGTCGACGACCCGCTGTGCCCACAGCCGGTGCGGTCCGGCCTCGTTCATCTTGCCCCCGGCCGCAGAACGGATCACCCCGCTGCCCTGCGCGAGGATGTCGCGGGCGTCGCGCCACTCGTCGAACGACGGGACGAGCATGGCGTTGACCAGGCTGGCGTGCGACGGGTGGATCACCGTCTTGCCGACCAGGCCGTTGGCGATGTCGAACTCGATCTCCTGGAGCAGGCCGTCCACATGGTTGGCGAACAGGTGCCGTCGCACCCACATAGAGTCGGTCTCTTCGAACGGCGAGGCCCGCAACGCCGGGCGCAGCAGCCGTTCCTGTCCGCCGAAGTGCTCCCAGACCGGACCGGAGACGACAAAACCGTCGGCCCGACCGAAGGTGTTTACGACCGACCCGATGACCTGCGCCACCACCGGGTAGTCGTAGATCGTCATATCGGGGTTCCGGCGCAGGCCGAACGTCGAGAGCAGGTCGGTCGCCCCGATCCGGACGACGAGCACGCTGGTGCGCCACATCGGGTCGACCAGCAGCCGCCGCGTCGCCGTCAGCGCTTCAGCCTGCGACTCGCGCTGTGCGAAGTCAGGGGACTCCATGATGGGGCAGCGCCAGTACCGGTGCCCGGGGCCAGCCAGCCGTTCCGCCTGGGATATCCGGACCAGCCACTCCAGACCGTTGTTCTTGTCGAACTTGGGCAGCATGAAACCGGCGATCCGACCGCGGGCGCGAGGTGGCAGCCGTTCGACGAGACCGAGCACCTGCCGGGGAGTGCGGGGGCGGACGAAGAGCAGCGGCGTGGTCGTCCCGGCCCCGGCCAGCCGGTCCAGCTCGCCGACCAGGTGCTCCTCGGCGTCGTGCACCTGGTCGTCGGCTATCGCGTCCTCCAGGCACAGCACCGAGGTGGTGACACCCTGCCGGTAGAGCTTGGCCAGGACCTGCGGCAGGTCCGGCGTCACCGCCGGGGTGTACAGCGTGCCCCCGAGCGCCACGGCCAGCCGCCGTGGATCCGAGTCGTCCACCTCGGCCGGGGCCTGCGCAAAGAGCCCGTCGGTCGACGACAGCTGGGCAAAGTGGCGCACGCCGACCTTGGTGCGCACGTCCACGACCTGGCTCATGACAGCCCGTAGGCGCTCGGCAGCGGTCGCCCAGATGTGCTCTGCGGGGTGCTATCGGCCCGGATCACCAGCTGGCCGTCGTCGACGTACACCTCCACCAGGCCGACCGTGTCGGCCACCTTCAGCGACCCGAGCAGCGGTGCCGTCACCCGACCCCGTCCCGTCACCGGCAGTACCAGCCGCCGCAGGTCGCGGACGTACCGCAGCCCCACCTGGACCCCGACCGTCACCCCGGGCACATCGGTCGCCACGTCGACGTACCGGCGGCGGGAGGGGTCCAGGGGCACGTCGGCCAGGCCCTGGCCCCAGCGTCGGTCGGCCAGCTCCCAGATCACCAGGTCAGCGCTGGCACCCTCGACGACCAGCGACCCGACCGCGGAGGCCCACCGGTCCGCCATCACCATCGGCTGGGCCGGTCCCAGGCGACGCAGCCGGTCCGGGGCGGGCGCCAGCACCTCGACCTCGGCGTGCTCGGCCGGGGTCGGGGTCTGCGACCAGGCCAGCCGGGTAGGTGCCGCGGTGGGCGGTGCCTGCCTGGTCGGCGGGTAGCGTGTGACGAAGTCGAGGCGGAGCATCAAGGCAGCCCGAAGACTGTGGCGACCTCACGGACCCCGCCGGTGAAGCCCTGCCCCACCGCCCGGAGCTTCCAGGCGCTCTGGTGCCGGTACAGCTCGACGCACACCAGCGCGGACAGCCCCAGGGCGCCCTTGGTGTCGATGTCGTACCGGACCACCTCGACCCCGGAGCGGTCGACGAGCCGCACGTGTCCCGAGCGGAGCGAGTCGAAGGTCCCGGGATTGCGCAGGTCCGGGTTGACGTAGAGGACGAACACCAGCGTGACGACGTTGGGGGGGACGGCCGCCAGATCGACAGCCACCCGTTCCCGGTCGCCGCCCGACAGCCGTCCGTCCGCCTCGTACCCTACGGCGTCGTCGCAGATCGTCAGCTGGTTGAAGAAGGCCACGTGCTGGGGCGAGACCGCCTTGCGGTCCTGGCCCAGCGCGATCACGGCGGGCACCACATCGGTCTGCGGCCCGGACCCCTGGACGAGGTTCCAGCCGAGGCCCACCGCCACCCGGCTGGCGCCGGGCAGCACCCGGGCCAGGGCCACGTTCTGTCCAGCCTGGAGCCTGGTCACCATGAGATCACCTGAACTTCCGTTCGAGGAACGCCTGGTTCGTCGACAGTGCCGCGTCGTCGTCGCGGTAGACGGCATCGATCATCGAGCGGACCTCCCGCCACATCAGCGCGACCTGCTGCGACAACGAGGCGTCTCGGCCCGGGTCGTGCGAGATCAGGTAGGCGTCGATGGTGTCCGGCACGTAGTCGGCCGCCATGAACTCCACCGAGATCTGCTCCTGGACAGAAGGGCATGACCGTGCCATGTGGGTGAGCAGTTCGTCGAGCTGGTCGCAGATCCGCAGCACGACGAGAGTCTCGTGGACCGGAATCTCCTGGCCGTTCCGCTTCACCAGCGACCTCAGCTCGCCGACCTGGGCGCGCACCCGGTCGACGAACGTCAGATCCGTCGTGGCCGGGGTCGCGACGGCTGACGGGACGCCCCGCCGACGGCCGAACCATCTCCGGCGAACCACGCGACACCAGCCTCTCAGCCGTTCTGACGGTCGTCGACGACGCGCTGGAGGTAAGGCTTGGCCCGTTCGACCTGGCCTTCGAGCACCTCGACGGTCTTGCCGAGCTCGACGGCCGCTCCCGCCCGCAGCCGGTCCACCGCGTCCATCGCGGCGAACGTCGAGTCGAACGCTTCCTGGAGCTTGGCCAGCCCGGCGGTCGAGTCGGCCTGCTGCTGGACCGCGACCTCCTGCGAGCTGAGCAGGCTGGTGCTGGCGCTGATCAGGTCGCTCGTCGTGGCGTTGATCCCGCTGATCTGGTTCAGCACCAGCGCCTGGCTGCTCAGCGCCTGCGAGACGATGATCGCGGTGCGCAGCGCCACCAGCGTCGTGGTCTGCGCCCGCTCGATCCCCTTGATCAGCTCGGCGTTGTTGTCCTGCAGCATGCCGAAAGCCAGGTGGCCCTGCATCGACACCGCCAGCAGCGTCAGGACGTCCTGGCGACGCTGCTGGGCGGCGAACAGCGCGTCCGAGGTCAGCGCGGTCTTGCTGTCGTCGTCCGGTGTCCGGTCGATGAGCCCCTGGAGCTCCCGGGCGGCGGCGGCGAGCAGGACCGCGTTGCGGGCCAGCACCTCCATGAGCTCCCACAGCCGTACCTTCTCGACCTCGATAGCTGCCGAGTCCTTCGTCAGCTCGTCCTGCGCAGCGGTCAGGGCCCGCAGGATGGCGTCGAGCTGCGACTGGGCCGACCTGTACCTCTCGAAGTACGCCGTGATCTTGTCGCCAGCGCCGAACGGGATCACTCCCAGGAGCTTGCGGGGTCGTGACAGCCCCGCGCTGCTCGGTGCCAGGCGTTCCACCTGGAGCCGCAGCTCGGCCAGGCTGCCGGCCGCTCTGGCCTGCACCGTCCCGCCTGTGCCGCGGGCGCCGTCCAGGGCCGCGACGGGACGCTCCAGCATCCGTGACGTCGACTGCGAGACGGCTTTCGACTCGTCCCGGGCCACCGACTCGATCTCTCGGACCTTGTCCTGGAACCGCGGGCTCCGGGGCGTCAGCCCCGACAGCTCGGCGACCCACTGCCGAGCGATCGCTGTGGCCTGTTCCTCGGTCTCGTCCGAGACGGGCACGACCGTACTCGTCTCCGGATCGGCCTGCTCCGTCCTGACCGCTGGGGCAGCCCTGGGCGGACGCAGAGCCAGCTCTTGGCCGACAGGTTCGCTCATCGACTTGGTTCCTTCGTGGTCGTGCGTTACGTCGACGCTGGTCGACCGGGCTGGCACAGGCCCGGCTCGTCCTTCCTGTGGCGCTCTCCCCAGTCTTTCGACCAGCTGCGGTGGCGGGGCGGCCGACCAGACCGGATCGGCCGCCCCGTCCAGGGCATGTCAGATGTTCACCCCGAAGTCGCGGGCGACTCCGGCAAGACCGTCGGCGTACCCCTGGCCGATGGCCCGGAACTTCCACTCCGCGCCGTTGCGGTAGATCTCGCCCGCCACCACGGCCCGCTCGGTCGAGTAGTCCTCGCCGAGGTCGAACCGGACGATCTCCGCGTTGGTGTCGGTGTTGACCACCCGGATGAAGGCGTTGCGGACCTGGCCGAACGTCACCGTCTCCGGCGAGTACACCGCGACGCCGAAGACCACCTTCTGCACGTCGGCGGGGATCCGCGACAGGTCCACCAGGATCTGCTCGTCGTCCCCGTCGCCCTCACCGGTCCGGTTGTCGCCGGTGAGCGTGACCGCGCCGCCAGCGCCCTGCATCTGGTTGAAGAAGACAAAGTCCGCGTCCGAACGGACCTTGCCGTGCTCGGCGACGAGCAGGGCGATAGCGTCCAGGTCGTAGTCCTCACCAGTGAATGAGTTGACGTCCCAGCCGAGCCCCACGGTCGCCCGGACCAGGCCCGGGTCCGTCTTGGACAGCGACAGGTTGCCGCCCTTGGACAGCGAGATACCGCCGCCACCACCGGGCGGGGGAGGGGTTGGGCTGCCGAATGACATGGGTATTCCTCCTGTTTGCTGTGGATAGCGTCTGTCGACGGCGGGGCGGTGGGGCGTCTTCCGGTTCTGCGGGTTGCCGATGACCTTAGAACGCCTGCCCGCCGCTGGTGCCACGTACCGATCACGGCGACGACCGTCGTCGCGTAACCGCTCGTGACGCGAGAGATGTTGTGTCTGGGCTACCTCCAAGTCCTCGCTCGTGTCGACATGACCGCTACCTTTCGGCGGCAGCGGGTGTCAGCTCGGGGCTGCTGTCGCTGTTCCGCTTCTCCCGCCGGTTGCGGACGATCGATGTCCAGAAGGCCAGCCCGACGAGGCCCACCCCGATGAAGCCGGTGACGAACTCGGAGATGTGGAAGTTGATGGTGGCCAGCAGGATCACGGCCAGCGCGCCGATCGCCCAGTGGGCGCCATGGTCGAGGTGCACGAACTCGTTCAGGGTGCCCTTCCTGATGAGGTAGATGGTCATCGACCGCACGAATATCGCACCGATCAGCCCCAGGCCCAGCGCGATGATGATCGGGTCCGACGTGATGGCGAAGGCCCCGATGACGCCGTCGAACGAGAAGCTCGCGTCGAGAACCTCGAGATAGAGGAACATCCCGAACGCGGCCTTCCCGGTGGCCCTGACCAGCCCGGACGGGGCGGTGCTGGCCCGTTCTTCGGCGTCTTCCTCATGTTTTTCCAGGACGTTGCCCAGGGCGCTCACGACCAGGTATGTCACGGTGCCGAGCAGACCCGCGACCAGGACGGTGCCGGACAGCTCGGGCTTGACGAGGAAACTGGAGATGCACAGCAGCGTCGCCAGGGCGACCATCACCGGGACGTTCGGCCAGCGGCCTATCTTGGCGAGCGGTCGTTCGACCCAGCCGAGCCAGTGGATCTCCCGTTCGGCCAAGATGAAGTTGAGGAAGATCAGGAGCAGGAACATCCCGCCGAACCCCGCGATCTGAGGATGCGCTTCGTTCAGCAGGTAGCCGTAGGTACCCGGTACGTCGTGGTCACCCTTCTCCATGGCGAGCGAGAACGCTCTGGCCGGCGTGAGGTCGGCGGTGATGCCCACCATGAGCAGGGGAAACAGCAGCCGCATCCCGAAAACTGCGATCACTATGCCGACCGTGAGGAAGATCTGCTGCCACCAGTCGCTCATCCGCTCGAGAACCCGCGCGTTCACGACAGCGTTGTCGAAGCTCAAGGAGACTTCCATGACCCCGAGGACGAGCGTGAGGACCAAGGCTGCTGGCCCGCCGTACAGGAAGGCCGCCACCAGTGCCACCGCACTGACGCCGAAGCTCCAGCGGAACGTCCTAAGAAACACGTCTCTCCCAAGTCTGGACGGGTGTGTGCTACCCACCCCCCAGCCAGTCTCGTCCTGGACGCCGGGCTGCGGCGCGGCGGTCGGACCAGCCTGCAGGGTCGGTGGCAGCTGCCCGCAGGGGAGTGTATCGGACATCGGGGAACGAATCGGTCGGGCATCCGTGCAGGTGCGCCATCAGCCGATCCGGTGTATGGCTCCGTCCGAGAGCGCAGGTAGGCTGTCCTGCGGCCAGCACGCCGATACCATCCGCCCCACCACCTTGAGAGCAGGACCGCCGAAGTATGATTTCGCTGATCAAGGGCGCAAACGCACCGCTCGAGACGACCCTGCTGACGGTGACCGTCGACATCGCTGCCGCCGCCGACCTCTCGGCGCTGCTGCTGGCGGCCAACGGCCAGCCTCGGGGCCAGGGTGACTTCGTGTTCTACAACGCGCCGACGGGGCCGGGCGTCCAGTGCCGACCACCTGCCGGGGGTACCGGGTGGCAGGTCGCGGTCGACCTCAGCGCAGTGCCCGCCGATATCGAGGTCGTCCGCCTGGTGACCTCGCTGGACGACGGCGGCAAGGTCTTCGGCCAGGTGGGCCAGCCGGTCGCACGGGTGGCTGACGGGCAGGGGACGCCGCTCGTGGAGTTCGCGATGACCGGCCTGTCGTCCGAGACCATCGTGGTCCTGCTGGACCTCTACCGGCGTCAGGGTGCGTGGAAGGTCCGAGCCGTGGGCCAGGGGTACGCCGGTGGGCTTGCCGAGCTGCTCAGGGCCCACGGGCTCGATGTCGCCCAGCCGACACCCCCCGTCCCGCCCTCACCTCAGTACGCTGCCCCGGTTGCCCCTCAGTACGGTGCTCCGGCTGCTCCGCCTCAGTACGCTGCTCCGGCGGCGCCTCAGTACGCTGCTCCGGCTGCTCCGGCTGCTCCGGCTGCTCCGGCTGCTCCGGCTGCTCCGGCTGCTCCGGCTGCTCCGCCTCAGTACGGTGCCCCGGCTGCTCCGCCTCAGTACGCTGCTCCGGCGGCGCCTCAGTACGGTGCTCCGCCTGCTCCGCCTCAGTACGGTGCTCCGGCGGCGCCTCAGTACGGTGCTCCGGCTGCTCCGCCTGCTCCGGCTGCTCCGCCTCAGTACGGTGCTCCGGCGGCGCCTCAGTACGGTGCTCCGGCTGCCCCGCCCTCGTCTGGGGGTGGGTTGAGCCTGACCAAGGGTCGCCCGGTGAGCCTGACCAAGGGGCAGTCGGTGAACCTGGTCAAGGACGGCAACCAGCACCTCACGCTGATCCGCATGGGTCTCGGCTGGGATCCGATCACGAAGGGCGGGCTCTTCGGCCGACGCGAGGTCGAGATCGACCTGGACGCCTCCGCGGTCATGTTCGCCGCCGGACAGCCGGTCGATCTCTCGTTCTACAACCACCCCGTCACCAAGGACGGTTCCATCCGCCACATGGGGGACAACCGCACTGGCGAGGGCGAGGGCGACGACGAGGTCGTGGTCGTCGACCTCACCCGGGTGCCGGTGCACGTCGACATGGTGTTCTTCATCGTCACCAGCTACGAGGGCCAGACCTTCGAGCAGGTCCAGAATGCTTTCTGTCGGCTCGTCGACCACACCGACGGCGAGCTTGCCAGGTACACGCTGACTGGCGGTATGCCCTATACCGGCATGGTGATGGCAAAGGTCTACCGTGAGGGCGACCACTGGGTGCTCAAAGCGATCGGTGACTGCATCCAGGCCCGGACGCCGGTCGACGCGATCCCCCAGCTCGTCGCCTACGCCGCCAGCTAGGCAGGTGCCGACGTCGTGTCGTCTCTGAGCACCGGTGAGAACCGGCCCTGGGTACAGCCACGGTTCACCGTCTACGTGCCCGGCACCCGGGTGTCCGCCCTGGTTCTGGGGTCGGACGAGCGGGCCCTCGGCTCCGCGTGGGTCGACGCGACGGCTCCCGCGCGCGGTGCGGTGCAGCACCTCGGCGGCGCTGTCGAGGGAGTCACGATCCATCTGCCCGATGTCGAGCCCGAGGTGGCGCGGGTACTGGTGGTCGCCACCGGGTACTCAGGCCCTCCGACTGCTCAGCTGCTCGCCCCCGACGGCTCCGTCGTCCATACTGTGACGCCGCCGCGGATCGTCGGCGAGACCGCACTGGTGATGGTCGAGGTATACCGTCGGGAGTCGGCCTGGAAGGTGCGGGCGGTCGCCCGCGGTCACGACGGCGGGCTGGCCCAGCTGGCAGGCGTCCACGGTGCGCCCGTACCGGTGCCGACAGCGGCGGTCCCGGCTCCCGCGCCGGTGCCGCCTGGTGGTCCGGCTCCCGCTGCTGCGGTGCCTGCTGCTGCTGCGATGACGGTCGACCCGGTCCGCCAGATCGGGATGATCCTCGAAGACGCTTCTCGTACGACCGCATCTTTCGAGTCGTCCGAGGCGTTCGCCCAGCAACGGCTCGAGCAGGATCTCGAACGCATAGTCGAAGACCCGTCGATGCGGGTCGGGCCGCAGGGCGACGCCGCTCGAGCCGAGGCGCAGCGACGGTGCGACGCGCTGGTCGCCCAGGCTCGGGCTCGCTATACCGCCGACCTGGCCCAGCTGACTGCCGAGCTGCAGGCGCTGGCGCAGGTGCTGCCCGCGCCGCTGGCTCCCTGGTCGGCACCAGCCTGGCAGCGCGAGCCTCGTCCCGACGACGAGGCGGCGCTGGCGTTCCGGATCGGTGACCTGGTACCGCCGTCAGCGCCAGACTTCCGGCTGCCGATCGTCCGGGTCCTGCCGCTGGCACCACCGGTCTGGATCGATCTGGAGGGCGGTGGCGAGGTGGTGGCGTCGCAGATGATGGCTGCGCTCACCACCCGGCTGGTCCTGGCCTTGCCCCGGGCACCTCGGATCAGCGTCGTCGACATCGGTGGACGAGCCCGGCTCAACCACCTGCCGACTGCCGAGCCGCCGGCTACCGACCCGACCGCAGCAGGGCGACTGCTGGCCGAGTATGTCGAGCACACCAACCTGGTGATGCTCGCTCGCAGCTCGGGACGGCTGGACGACCTGCCACCGCAGCACCAGCCCGGTCGGCTGCTGCTCCTGCCTGACTTCCCGCACGGGCTCGACGACTCCTCGGTGATGGCCGTCCAGCAGCTGGCGGCCACCGGTGAGGCGGCCGGGGTGAACGTCGTCTTCTCCGGCCGACGGCCCGAGGGTCTCGGCATCCCGGTCCTGGAGATGATCCACGGGTCGTGCCTGAGCCTGCCCACCGCGCCGGGTGGTGACCTGACGGACGTCTTCGGCGGTGTCAGCTGGGTCTTCCACCCCGACACCGGTCCCGACGATCCCTTCCTGGCCGAGCGGGTGCAGGTGGCGGTGACCCGTCGGGTTGCCGGACGAGACCGCATCTGATCCCTGGTCGTATCCGGGAAGCCGCATCGGCCGACCAGTCGGTTGGTGCCGTACCTCTGATCGCAGGTGGGTCCCGGACGCAGCCGGTCAGGCTGTGGCCAGCAGCCGGTCCAGGCCGTGCTGGGGGATGGCCACCCAGTCGGGGCGGTTGCGGGACTCGTAGACGACCTCGTAGAGCACCTTGTCCAGCTCCAGGGCGCGCAGCACGTCGTCGCACCCGGTCAGGGCCGGGTCGGCGGACGCGGTGCAGTATGCCGTCCAGAAGGCGGTGCGGCAGTCCGACACCCAGGCGTCGGCGGCGTCGCTGGTGAGGCCGCCCACGGCTGCCGCGTAGTCGAAGCTGCGCAGCACCCCGGCGACGTCGCGCAACGCCAGATCGGGACGGGTGCGCACCTCGACCGGCGCCAACGGTTCGCCCTCGAAGTCCAGGACGTACCAGCGGTCGTGGCCGCGCAGCACCTGACCCAGGTGCAGGTCGCCGTGCACCCGCTGCCGGGCGGGCAGACCGGTGCGCGACGCCAGGGCGTCAGCCCGGGCCGTGACCGCGTCGACGTGCTCCGCCAGCGACGGCACCTGCCCGACAGCCCAGTCGAACCTCTCCCGCAGCACCGCGGCCAGCCGGGCACCGCTGCCGTCGGACCGGTGCCCCGGTTCGTGGGTTCCACGCCGGTCCACTGCTTCCAACCGGTGGATCGGCGTGGAACCCACGAACCGGGCTGGGGTGTCGGGGCCGTAGGCCGTGAGCAGGGCGGTGTGCAGGCCGGCGATAGTGGTGCCCAGGTCAGCGGCCAGGGCCGTGAAAGACGCCCCGCGGCGGGCGTGGTCGCAGGCCAGCTCGAAACCGTCGTCGGCGTCGGGCACGTACTGGGCCAGGGCGGCCAGGTAGCCAGGGGCGTCGGCCCCGGGCCAGGTGGCGCACGACCAGCCCAGCGGTCGGGGCACCGCGTCCCAGCCGACCGCGGCCAGGCGGCGGGGCACGTCCACGTCCGGGTTGTCCCCGGGGGTCAGGGAGCGCAGCACCTTGAGCACTCCGACCGGTCCGGCGCCGTCCGGGCCGCTCAGCACGACCGAGGTGTTCGACTGCTCCCCGGTCAGCACCTGGGAGGTGGCCGGGTCGACGGCCAGATCGGCCACCGGTCCCTCGGCCACGGCCAGCCACGCGGCGACGAAGGCCGGGTCGCCGACCCCGTCGCGGACCGCCAGACCGTCGTGCACCGCCAGGACGGCGTCACCGGACGGTGCCGGAGACAGCACCAGCGGGACCTGGAGCACCGCCCGGACACCGGTGCTGGGGGCCTCGACGGCGACGAGCAGGGAGCGTATGCGGACGCTCTGGGGACGGTTCTTGGTGGGAGGACAGTAGGGATCGTCGCCACCGTCCCCGCTGTCCTCCGTGCGGGTATCGGTCCGGGTCCACTCGATCCCGCCTAGTGCCGTGCACGTCACGTCGGTGCCTTTGACCGGGAACCAGCGTTGGGTGCGCAGCCACGGTCCCAGGGCTTCGACCAGTGCGGGGTCGAGGTCGGGGTCGAGGTCAGCGGCCAGCGTCACGACGACGTTACCTCCAGCCAGAAGAACTCCCGGGAGCCCAGGGTGATCGTCACCGCGCCGTCGGCGTCGACCGTGCCGAGCACCGCCCCGCCGAACACGTCGCGCAGCACCCGGCCTGACGGTACCGCGTCGGGCAGGGTGAGCGTCGCGGACCGGGCGGTGGCGGCGAGGTTGGCCACGACCAGCACGGCCTCGGCGTCGTTGGTGCGGACGAACCCCAGGACGGCGTCGTTGTCGCAGTCCAGGACCGCGAAGTCGCCGTTGCCCAGGCAGGGGTGGGCCCGGCGCACCGTGAGCATCCCGTGCACCCAGTGCAGCAGCGACGCGGGCTGGGCCAGCTGGGCCTCCACGTTGACGTTGCCGTAGTGGTAGACCAGGGACTGCACCAGCGGCAGGTTGAGCTGGCCCGGATCAGCCGTGGAGAAACCGGAGTTGCGGTCGGGGGTCCACTGCATCGGGGTGCGCACAGCGTCCCGATCGGGCAGCCAGATATTGTCGCCCATGCCGATCTCGTCGCCGTAGTACAGGCACGGCGACCCGGGCAGCGACAGCAGCAGGGCGTGCGCCAGCTCGATCTCCTTGCGGTTGTTCTCCAGCAGGGGGGCCAGACGGCGCCGGATCCCGACGTTGGCGCGCATCCGCGAGTCGGTGGCGTACCAGCCGTACATGGAGGCGCGTTCCTCGGTGGAGACCATCTCCAGGGTGAGCTCGTCGTGGTTGCGCAAGAACGTCGACCACTGGCCGCCCTTGGGGATCTGGGGAGTGTCGGCCAGGATATCGGTGATGGCCGTGGCCTTCTGGTCGCGCAGCGCGTAGAAGATGCGCGGCATCACCGGGAAGTGGAAGCACATGTGGCACTCGGGCTCGTCGTCGGTGCCGAAGTAGTGCACCACGTCCTCGGGCCACTGGTTGGCCTCGGCCAGCAGGATCCGGCCGGGGTACTCGTCGTCGACCATGCGGCGCAGGGTGCGCAGGTAGTCGTGGGTCTCGGGCAGGTTCTCGCAGTTGGTGCCCTCGGACTCGAACAGGTAGGGCACGGCGTCCAGGCGGAACCCGTCCACACCGAGGTTCAGCCAGAACCGGGCGACGTCCAAGATGGCGTGCCGCACCTTGGGGTTCTCGTAGTTCAGGTCCGGCTGGTGGGAGAAGAACCGGTGCCAGAAGTACTGGCGGCGCACCGGGTCGAACGTCCAGTTGGACGTCTCGGTGTCGACGAAGATGATCCGGGCGTCGGGATATCTCGTGTTCTCGTCGGACCAGACGTAGAAGTCGCCGTAGGGGCCTTCGGGGTCCGATCTGGACGACTGGAACCACGGGTGGGCGTCGGAGGTGTGGTTCATCACCATGTCGATGACGATCCGGATGCCCCGGCGGTGGGCCTGCTGGATGAGCGAGGCGAAGTCGGACATCGTGCCGTACTGCCCGGCCACCGCGGTGAAGTCCGAGACGTCGTAGCCGCCGTCGCGCATCGGTGAGGGGAAGAACGGGGGCAGCCACAGGCAGTCGATGCCCAGCCACTGCAGGTAGTCCAGCCGGGCCACCAGCCCGCGCAGGTCGCCGATGCCGTCGCCCCCGGAGTCGGAGAACGAACGCAGCATGACCTCGTAGAACACTGCGCGGCGGTACCACTGCGGGTCGTCGGACAGACCGCCGACGGACACCGGGTCCACGCGGGGCTGACGGCGGGGCGGCAGGGCGGTCAGGCCGAGAGCCGGGGTCTTGGGTGCTGGATGCACCACGCGGACCGGGGCTGCCGACCAGCGGCCAGCGGGTGGGTTCACGGCACCCTCACCGTCATGACGTGGGCACAGCTCGACTCGGGTGCCAAGCGCACGAAGTTGTCGTTCCACCACTCGTGCTTCTCGCCGGTCAGCTCGTCCACGACGGTCAGCGCCCGGTCGGTGGGCAGGCCCAGCGCGGGCAGGTCCAGGTGGATCCAGCCTTCCTGGGTGTGCCACGGGTCGATGTTCACGACGGTGACCACGACATCACGCACCCCGCCCGGGGAGTGCTCCGGGGCCAGGTGCCGGGAGAAGCAGACCAGGTAGTCGTTGTCCGTACCGTGCACCCGGACGTTGCGCAGGTGGTGCAGCGCCGGGTGGGCCCGACGGATCTGGTTGAGCCGACCCAGCAGCGAGGCGAGGCCCAGGCGGTCGCCAGCGGCCCAGTCGCGCGGGCGGTACTCGTACTTCTCGTTGTCGATCTGCTCGTCGAAGCCGGGGCGGGCCACGTTCTCCGCCAGCTCGTAGCCGGAGTAGATGCCCCAGGTGGGGGCGCCCATGGCGGCCAGCACGGCACGCACCGCGAAGGCCCCGACCCCGCCGTGCTGCATGTACGGGGTCAGGATGTCGTGGGTGGTCGGCCAGAAGCTGGGCCGCATCCAGGCACCCTGGTCGCCTCCCACGGTCGCCAGGTACTCCTCCAGCTCGGCCTTGGTGTTACGCCAGGTGAAGTAGGTGTACGACTGGTGGAAACCGCACCGGGCCAGGGTCAGCATCATCGCCGGGCGGGTGAAGGCCTCGGACAGGAACAGCACGTCCGGGTGGTCCGCGCGCAGGTCGGCGAGCAGCCGCTGCCAGAACGGCAACGGCTTGGTGTGCGGGTTGTCCACCCGGAAGAGGGTCACGCCGTGGTCGATCCACAGGTCGATGACCCGGCGGATCTCGGTTCGCAGGCCCTTGGGGTCGGCGTCGAAGTACAGCGGGTAGATGTCCTGGTACTTCTTCGGCGGGTTCTCGGCGTAGGCGATGGTGCCGTCAGCCCGGTGGGCGAACCACTGGGGGTGCGTCGTGACCCACGGGTGGTCGGGGGAGCACTGCAGGGCCAGGTCCAGGGCGACCTCCAGGCCCAGCTCCCGCGCGCGGGCCACGAAGGCGTCGAAGTCCTCGAAGGTGCCCAGCGACGGCTCGATAGCGTCGTGCCCGCCGTCGGGCGAGCCGATGGCGTACGGGGAGCCGGGGTCGCCGGGCTCGGCCTCCAGCGTGTTGTTGCGGCCCTTGCGGAACGTCGTGCCGATCGGGTGGACGGGGGTGAGGTACACCACGTCGAACCCCATCTGCGCGATCCGCGGCAGCTCTTCGGCCGCGGTGCGCAGGGTGCCGGACACCCACCGGCCCGTGGCCGGGTCGACGTGCGCCCCGGCCGAGCGGGGGAACATCTCGTACCAGGCGCCGGTCAGGGCCAGCGGCCGGTCGACCTGCAGCGGGTAGTCGGGGGACAGGGTGCGACGGTCGCGGACCGGGTAGCGGTCCATGACCGACGGCACCGGACCGGCCAGCAGCGCCGCGAACCGGTCGGCGGGCGGGACGGCCGGGTCGACCAGCGCGTCGGCGGCATCACGCAGCACGGCGCGGGCCTCGGAGTCCGGTGGGTCCAGCCCGCGACGGCCCGCGGCCCGTTCCAGCAGGGCGCCACCCTCGACGCACATCAGCTCGGCGTCCAGGGCGGCCGGGATCTTGATCCCGGCGTCGTGCCGCCAGGTGGCCCACGGGTCCGACCAGCTCTCCACCCGGAACGTCCAGTCGCCGGTGGCGTCGGCGGCCACCCACCCCTCGTAGCGGTCCAGGCCGACGCCGACCTCGTGCATCCGGACCCGGCTGGCCTCGGTGCCGTCGGGGCGGACCAGCACCACCTCGGCGCCGTACGCGTCGTGCCCCTCGCGGAACACGGTGGCCCGCACCGGGAACACCTCGCCCACGGTCGACCGGGCGGGGAACCGGCCCGCCTCGGCCACGGGCTGCACGTCCAGCGCCGGGATGCGGCCGATGGGGGCGTCGGACGGGGCCCGTCGGGCCCGCGGCGCCGTGGGACGGGTCGAGGCTGAGGGCTGAGGACTGGTCACGGTACGAAACTAGCGGGAATTTGCCCCTGACGGGGGACGGAACGTCATCGTGTCACGTACACACGCATGGACAGGGCCTCCAGGGTGACCTTGGCCCCGCCTGCGACGTGCAGCGCGCCGCCGATCGCGGCCTCGCGCTGCTCGTCCGGGTGCTCCCAGACCGAGTCCCAGACCAGCAGCCACGGGTCGCCGTCGGTATCGGCCAGCACGACGTCCTCAGGGTGCAGCGCCCCGTTGAGCACCACCAGCACGATATCGCGGGCCGATCCCGCGGTGCGGACCATCTGGAAGGTGCGCAGCGCCGGGTCGTGCCAGCGGGCGTGGTCGAACACCGCGCCGGTCGGGTCGTACCAGGCCAGGTCGGGCAGACCCGAGGCCAGCGGGGCGCCGGTGTAGAACCGTTCGGTGCGCAGCGCCGGGTGGTCGCGGCGCAGCTGGAGCAGGTACGTCGCGGTGGCCAGCAGATCGGCCCGCCAGGCCGAGCCGCGCGGCCAGCTGACCCAGGAGACCTCGTTGTCCTGGCAGTACGCGTTGTTGTTGCCCTGCTGGGTGCGACCCATCTCGTCGCCGGCCACGATCATCGGGGTACCGGCCGACAGCACCAGCGTCGCGAACAGGTTGCGGATCGAACGGCGGCGCAGCGGCACGATATCGACCGCGGGGGAGTCGGCGGGCACCGGGCCTTCGACCCCGTGGTTCCACGACTTGTTCTCCGTCGCCCCGTCGCGGTTGTGCTCGCCGTTGGCCTGGTTGTGCTTGTGGTCGTAGGCGACCAGGTCGGCCAGGGTGAAACCGTCGTGCGCCGTCACATAGTTGACCGACGCCTCCGGCCCGCGCACCAGCGGCGGGTTGCCAGCGCCGAACAGGTCCACCGACCCGGCCAGCCGGGTGGCCAGCTCGCGCACCCGGTGCCCGGGCAGGCCGTGCGCGGCCCGCGCCGGGTCGGCCAGCCAGAACGAGCGGGCCGAGTCGCGGAACCGGTCGTTCCACTCGGCGAACGGCAGGCCGAACTCGCCGGTCCGCCAGCCGCCCGGGCCGACGTCCCACGGTTCGGCGATGAGCTTCAGCCCGTGCAGCGACGGGTCGGTCGCCGCCCCGACCAGGGTCGGGTGGTCCGGGCTGAACCCGTCCACCCCCCGGCCCAGGGTGACCGCCAGGTCGAACCGGAACCCGTCGACGCCGACTGTGTCGGCCCAGTAGCGCAGCGAGTCCAGGGTCAGCCGCACCACCTCCGCCCGGCGGAAGTCCAGGGTGTTGCCGGTGCCGGTGACGTCGGCGTAGGTGGCCGGGACGTTACCGTCGTCGGCGTAGTACAGCGCGTTGTCCAGCCCCCGCCAGGACAGGTGCTGACCGCCCGGACCGCCCTCCGCGGTGTGGTTGTACACCACGTCGAGCAGCACCTCCAGACCCGCGTCGTGCAGGGCGTGCACCATGGTGCGGACCTCCGCCAGCACGTAGGCGGCACCGGCGTCGCGGGCCGCGGCCGTCGCGTACGCGGCGTGCGGGGCGAAGAACCCGAGGGTGCTGTAGCCCCAGTAGTTGGCCAGACCCCGGGCCGCCAGCTGCGGTTCGGACGCGTTGGCGTGGATCGGCAGCAGCTCGACCGCGGTGACCCCCAGCCGCAGCAGGTGCTCGATGACGCGCGGGTGGGCCAGCCCGGCGTAGGTACCGCGCAGCTCGGGCGGCACGAACGGCGCCAGCCGGGTCAGCCCGACGACGTGCGCCTCGTACACGACCGTCCGCGACCAGGACGTCCAGGGCCGGTTCGTGGCCGGGTCCGGGCCGGGCACGGCGCCCACCACGACACCGTGCGGCACCTGACCGGCCGAGTCGCGCGGATCGGCCGGGCCGAACACGTCGCCGCGCAGCTGGGCGTCGACTGTGTGGCCGTAGGTGGCCGGACCGTACCCGAGCGTGCCGACCAGCCCCCGGGCGTAGGGGTCGACCAGCAGCTTCGCCGGGTTGTACCGCTGCCCGTGCACAGGGTCCCACGGTCCGTCAGCCCGCAGCCCGTAGCGCTGGCCAGCGCCGACCCCAGGGACGTGGGCGGTGAACAGGCCGTACCGCGGGCCGTCCAGCCGGACCCGTCGTTCGGACTGCGGCGAACCGGTGTCGTCGAACAGGCACAGGTCCAGGCGGGTGGCGTGCGGCGCGAGCACCGCGACGTCGACGCCGTCGCCCGCCAGGTGCACGCCCAGCCGGGGCGGAGTCGGTCGGTTCACAGCCCCATTGTGGCGTGCCGCACCCGCACCGGCGAGAACCGGTCCACCAGGCGGGTACTAATCACGGCTCTGACCCTCTCTCCACTCCCACCCGCCGAGGGGAGAAACTCCCGGCGGGGGGAGAAAGCACGGCTTTGTTCCCCCCCCGGGGGTTTCTCCCCTCCACCGCA
>WRMB01000017.1 GCA_009777345.1 Micrococcales bacterium
GGCACCACGGCATGACGTCGCCCCACAGCTCGTACTGGGCAGCCGGGGCGGCGACCGGCACCTGGTCACCGGGCAGCGTGACGACGAACGACTCCAGCACCGGCAGCACCGCCGGGTAGCGGGCCGGGTCGGTCCGGGTCGCCTCGGCGACGGTCAGCATGGTGACCAGGCGTTCCATCTGCCGGACCCGTTCGGCCTGCGACGACACGGCCTGCACCCGCAGCGCCAGCTCGGGGCTCTGCGTCCCGTCCAGCACCGCCCGGGCCACGGCCGCCTGCCCGCCGCGCAGCACCGGCAGCAGCACCCGCACCGGGTGCGAGTCCAGCGTGCTGGAGACCTGGGGCAGTCCCGACGGCGTCAGCCGGACCAGCGAACCTCGGACCACCGAGGCGTGCCGCTGCTGCAGCCACTGCGACAACGCATCACCAGGAAGCACCACCGCACTGTATCTGCGTTCCACGTATCTACGGTTTTCGTCGCGGCACGGACCAGCCTGGTGCTGGCCCGGTATGCCGGTCGAGACGGGTTCGGGCCTGTCCGCGCAGGTCCAAGACGTGCTCTCCTACCGGTCGGCCAGGTACTCCACTATCCGGTGGGCTTCCGCAGGGGAGATCGCGGTGAAGTACTGGGTGATCTCCGAGATCCGGTCCGTGGACCCGGTGGCCTCCAGGCACATCGGCAGCTCGGCGAAACAGTAGGCTGCCGACGACAGGTCGAGGCCCGGTGTGAAGAAGGTCAGCCCGTCCGGTCCGTCGACGAAAGGCGGTGCGTCGGTGGACGGCGCGGAGTCCAGCGTGTCGCGGTAGTAGCTCGTCATGGTGTCGATGTCGGAGAACAAGGTGATAGTCACCCAGATATCGGCGTCCTCCCACCCGCACATGGCGGCCGTCGTCGCAGTCATCCCCGGCCGGGTGGCCTCGTAGCACATCGGCTCGGTCCGGTCCTTGCGGCCTTTGAACACGGTGTAGGACATCGCAGACCCGTTGAAGGGCGGGCAGCCGCCGACGACGTCGATCCAGCAGGCTGGGTCTGGTCCGGTGGTGCGGCTGGACGTCGCGGACGTCGCGGGCCCAGTTGGGGCGTCGGCCGCCGGGTCGGGCCGGGTGACCCACACCAAGGTGCCCGCGAGGGCCACGACCGCCACGACCAGCGCGGTGATCAGGGCTGCGATCCCGGCTCTGGGCCGACGGGGGTCGGGCTCTCGGACCGGAGCCAGCACGGAGGTCGGCGGCTGAGACGGCAGGGTGTGCGGCGACACGGTCGACGGACCGCCAGCCGCCGCCGAGTAGTCGGCCGTCCGGTATCCGCCTCCGGCTGCCGGACCGACCCAGTCGGCTGGACCGGCACCGCCCAGCCGGAACAGTCGGGCCGCTGCGTCGGCCAGGTCCGTCCGTTGGTGCGGGTCGGGCCAGCACAGCCCCCGGACCAGCTCGGCTAGGTGCTGCCCGGCAGGCCCACCGGGCAGTCCGGGCGGCAGCCAGGTCGGACCGTACTGGGGGCCGGGCGCCTGACCGGTGAGCATCCACACCAGCAGGCAGCCCAGGTACCAAGTATCGGTGTAGCGGCCGACGGCCGTGTCGCCGGCCAGCATCTCCGGTGGCAGGCAGAACCCCTGGTTGCCGACCTGCTCGGTATACGTAGAAGTCTGGTCGGCGGCGATGACGTGCGCGACGCCCCAGTCGGCCAGCAGCAGCCGCCCGGCGGCGTCGACCAGCACGTTGTGCGGGGTGATGTCCCGGTGGATGATGCCGAGGTTGCGGTGGACCGCAGCCACGGTGGTGACTACCGGCAGCAACCGGGCCAGCGCGACCCCCGGGGCGGCCGGGCCGGTCTGCCGCTGCTGGTCGGCGAGGCTGGTCGGGCACCACGGCATGAGGTCGCACCACAGCTCGTACCGTTCGCTGGGACTGGTTTGAGCCATCTCGTCGCCGGGCGCTGTGACCACGAACGACTCCAGCACCGGCAGCACCGCCGGATAGGCCGCCGGGTCGGCTCGGGCCACCTGCGCCACCGTCAGCATGGAGACCAGACGTTCCATCTGCCGGGCCTGTTCCGCCTGCGACGAGACTGCCTGCACCCGCAGGGCCAGCGCCTGGTCGACGCCGTCGACCACGGCCCGCGCCACCGCCGCCTGACCGCCGTACACCACCGGCAGGGCGATCTGCACCGGGTGGGAGTCCAGCCGGTCCGAGACTCGCAGCAACCCCGACGGGCTCAGCTGGACCCGCGTCCCGTACACCACCGTGCCCACCCGGCGCTGCAGCCACTGAGACAGAACATCACCGGTCAGCACTCTTTCTACTGTAGAGGACGATACCGCCTGGTATCAGCGGTCTTCGAGGTGGGGCTGTCGACGGCGGCCAGGGAAACCGTTTCACGACCTACCGCCAGGCATGACGGCGACGGTTACCGGCGCCCCGCACGCAGGTCGTCGACGTGGATGAGGAAGTCGGACTCGTCGGCGATCTCGCCGTCGAAGGCTTCCCACAGGGCGACGGCCACGGAGCCGACCAGGGCTACCGCCCGGCCGCGGGCTACCCGGTGGGCCGCGTCCGGGCGTTCGAGGTAGAGCTCGTCGGCGTCGTGCGGGTACCAGCGGACCCGCAGCGCGGTGACCCCGGCGGCGGCCCAGGCCGCGGCGCGCAGCACGGTCGGCGGTTCTGGCAACGGTTCGGGCACGACCTCGATCATCCCGTCCAGGCCCAGGTCGATCTCGATGCCGTACAGGTCGGACGGTTCGCCCATGAGGTCTTCGTAGGCCTCGGCCTCGGCCCGCAGCGCCTCCTGACGACGTTCTTCGCTGTTGTGCCGCCCGAACAGGCCCACCGCCTGGTCGGTCCGATCCAGGGGGCGGGTACCGCGCAGGTGGCGACCCTGCCGTTCGGTCAGCGCAGGCTGGGCCGTGCCCGTGGTGCGCGGGTCGAACGACCAGGAGTGGTCGTAGCCGTCGCCGGCCAGGCGCGCCCGCGGCGCCGCCCGGCGCACCTGGGCCAGGACCTCCTGCGCCGAGGGCCACCGGGCGGTCAGCAGCGCCAGGTCGACCATGCCGTCCGGGTCGGGCGTGAGCACCACGCCCGAGTCGTTGACCCGCACCGCGCCGCTCAGCCGCCGGGCCGCGGCGATGAGCCACAGCACGACCCGCTCCTCCTCGCGGATCGGCAGCCCCTCGGGAAACGCGCGGGCCAGGCCCTCCCGGTCGCCGGTGCCCGGGAAAGGCGGCTCGCCGCGTTCTCTGGGGCCCTCGGCCAGCCAGGCGGTGTCCGACGACGCGGGCAGCCCCAGGGCCACCGCGCTGATCGTCGTCAGCTGGTACGGGCCGACCAGCGCCGTGCGTCGCCCCAGCCGCAGCCGGGCCATCGCCGGGGTGACCTTGCGGATGCCCAGCGCCGCTGTCACCACCGGCAGGATGCCGGTGCGCGGCTGGGTCTCGGGTGTCGCCTGCTCCCACGACGCGCGGCCGAAGCGGGACACCGCCAGGACCTCCAGCTCGTCGGGTGTGACGTCCGGCGGCAGGGCGAGCAGGTGCCGGGTGCGGACGTCCGGGTCGTCCGGGTCGAGAGGCGGGAGGTTGGCGGACATCGCTATACCGGGGTCCGGTGGAAGCCCTGCCAGGACCGCGAGGCCGTCGGACCGCGCTGCCCCTGGTACCGCGAGCCGTACCGGGCCGAGCCGTAGGCGTGCTCCGCCGGCGACGTCAGCCGGAAGAAGCACAGCTGGCCGACCTTCATCCCCGGCCACAGCAGGATCGGCAGCGTGGCCACGTTCGACAGCTCCAGCGTCACGTGCCCCGAGAACCCCGGGTCGACGAACCCGGCCGTGGAGTGCGTCAGCAGCCCCAGCCGCCCCAACGACGACTTGCCCTCCAGCCGGGCGGCGATATCGTCCGGCAGGGTGACCTGCTCGTACGTGGACCCCAGCACGAACTCTCCCGGGTGCAGCACGAACGGCTCGTCGGCGTCGGTCTCCACCAGGTGCGTCAGGTCCGGCTGCTCCGCGGCCGGGTCGATCACCGCGTACCGGTGGTTGTCGAACAGCCGGAAGAACTTGTCCAGCCGCACGTCGACGCTGGACGGCTGGACCGTGTCCGGGTCGTACGGGTCGAGCACGACGCGCCCAGCGTCGATCTCGGCGCGGATATCACGGTCGGAGAGCAGCACAGGAGCAACGGTAGTGCCCCGCGGGCGCCGTTGGGACGAGTCTGTGATAACACGTTCGGTGGTGCGAAGGTGACCCCTGCCGCCAGTTCGAGAGTTCTGCTGTCGATTCGAGAGTTATACTCTCGAACTGGCGATCGAAGTATCGAACTGGCGGGCCGGGAGCCCCCAGCCCGCCGCGGGCCGTCACCCTCAGCTTCACCCTGGCCCGCGACCCGCCGCAGGCGTGGTGCTGGTGACCACCGCCAGAGCCGGTATGCTGGTCCGTCGTCCCCGCTCCACAGAGCGCGGACACGTACGCGGGTGTAGTTCAATGGTAGAACATCAGCTTCCCAAGCTGATAGCGCGGGTTCGATTCCCGTCACCCGCTCCGAACAGTGGAGCCGCAGGTTAGAGCGTAGTTCCTGTCGCGGTCGGCAGCCGGGCACACCATCACGGTGAACAGATACAGGTACTCTGTCTGTTCACAGGGTGTAGTCTAGGGGCATGGCTCATCCGCTGATCACTCTCGATCCCGACCAGGTCCGGGACCTGCCTGTCGATGCCTCGCTGCCCGCCTGGGCCCGGACGCTGGTCGAGCATGTGCGCCAGGCGGCGTCGTCGGGCCAGACGGTGACGGTGACGGCCGAGGAGCGCATGCTCACACCCGGGCAGATGGCGGCCCGGATGAACATGAGCCGGTCGACGGTCTCACGCAGGATCGCCGCTGGTGAGATCCAGGCGATCAAGGTGGGTAACCGCCACCGCATCCCGTATACCGAGTTCCTGCGGTTCCGTGAGGCTGTGCTCACCGAGATCGCAGTGACGGCCGGTCCAGACGTCGAGGCGGAGCTGTTCGGTGACGAATGACGAGCCGATCGTCTTCTTGGACTCCAACGTCATCGCGAAGGCGGTCTCTCGGACTCTGATGCTCCGCTGTGCTCTCAGTGGCTACACGGTCGTGTGGAGCGTCCTTGCCGAGCAGCAGGCAGAGAAGAACCGGTCGGCTCGCACGACATCTGTCGCCGCGGTACGCGAACGGGCAGAGCTGCTGCTCGGGCCTACGGGTCAGACCCCACAACGGTTCGCGACGACGAGTCCCACCGACAGGCAGATCCTCGCGGACGCCGAGGCGTGCGGAGCCACTTTTCTCGTGACTGAGGACGTGGACGACTTCGGAGCGTCCGACCTTGCTAGCGTCGGTGTCAGTGCTGTGAATCATGATCTATTCCTTGCGGAACGAGCCCACCGGGATGTCTACCGGCAGGCGTTGGTCGATATGGTTTCTGGTATGCGTAACCCGTCGCGCACACCGGCGGAGCTTCATTCGATGATCGCTCGGCAGCACCCTCGCCTGTTTGCTGCACATGCCGACCTGTACGACGTCGAGCCGCAGACCACTGGCCACGCCGAGCCCGCCGAGCTCTTCCGCGGACGCACCTGCCTGCGCTGCTTGGTCACGCAGTCTGATGCCGTCCCGCTCGTCGACGGGGTCTGCCCCACCTGTCGTTGACCCACCGGACACGACCGCGACTCTCGGTGGCGGTCGCCATCTCCAAAACAGTCGGCCGACAAGGTAGTCCTCGAACCGGGACCACCCCGCGCAGGGGCACTGGCTACGACGGAGACGTCGGTCGGCCGGGTGGGCTCGTCTACGTTCGTTTCAACCAGATGCCCCCATTTGCCCCCGTGTGCTGACAGAACGTGGCACGATGTCACCATGCCCAAGATCATCGGCGCGACGCTCCGGGAGCACCGCGAGCAGGTCCGCTGTCTGCTGTTCGGCGCGCTGTCCGAGCTCATGAAGGAGCAGGGTTTCGACGCGGTGACGCTGTCGCAGGTCGCCGCCCGCGCCGGGGTGGGCCGGACCGCCGTGTACAACCACTTCCCCGACAAGGAGGCGCTGCTGGTCGGGCTGGTCATGCACGAGACCAACAGCTGGGCCACTGCCCTGGAGGCCGCGCTGGTCGGTGTCGACGACCCGGTCGAGCAGCTGCGCACCTACGTCCACGCCCAGCTGGTGCTGAAGCCCGACTACTACTACGCGCCCGGTGAGGACCTGCGCCAGCTGATCTCCGCCCAGACCCTGGTCCAGGTGCGCGGCCACGTGGTGATCGTCGAACGGATCCTGCGCGGCGTCCTGGAACGGGGGATCGCTGCCGGGGCCTTCCCCGTCCAGGACCTCGACGTGACCGTGCGGCTGGTGCTGTCCTGCCTGTCCAACCGGGTCGTCTCCACCGTCGGCCACGACCGTTCCCATATCGTCCCCGAGGTCGAGGCGTTCGTGCTGCGGGCCGTCGGCGCCGAGGTCCACGCGACCGTCTGACGACGAGGGCCTCGCAGGGACGCGCGCTGCCTTGCCGTCCCCTTCCGAGGTCTCCGGGTCTGGCCGACTCACGGAAACCCGGCCAGACCCTGGTCGCTGCGCTACTCCGCCGGGTGCAGGGCGATGTACACGGCGGCGCGCAGGGCGGCCGTCACCTGGGGGTGGTGCGAGGTCTCGATGGAGGCGCCGACCTCGATCCGCCAGCCTTCGACCGCGACGGTGACCGTGCGGGGCGGGTCGTCGTCGCCGGACGGGCTGCCGCCGCGGGCGACGACCAGCGGGACCGTCGAGGTGTCGTCGTCGCGCAGCACGGTCCACTCGCCGCCGCCGAGGGTGTCGGCGGCGGTCGCGGCCAGGGCGCAGATCCGGCCGAGCTGGCCCCGGCCCGCGACCACCGCCGGGACGGCGCGGCCGAGCAGCTGCTGGGCGGTGGTCGCCGGGTCGGCGCCCTGCGGCAAAGCCAGCTGGCGGCGCCGGGCCCGGGCGCGCTTGACGTGGTACTGGGCGAAGTCCGCGGCCCGGAACAGACTGGACACGCCGGTGTGCTCGCCGACCGAGCTGGCCACGCCCCAGGAGATCGCCGCGCCGTGCGGCAAGGGGTGGTCGGCCAGGGTCTGAGACATCGCCTGGGTCACGGTGCTCTTCGACCAGCCCGGGACGACGAGGCAGAACTCGTCGCCGCCGATCCGGGCCGCGGTGCTGCCCGGCAGCGCCTCGGCGGCCCGGCGCAGCACGTCGCCGACCAGGCGCAGCAGCTCGTCGCCCTCGCCGTGGCCCAGCTGGTCGTTGACCTGCTTCAGCCCGTCGACGTCGCACATCACGATGCAGGTCTCCGCGCCGGACTCCAGGGCGGTCTCGGCGGCGGCGTCGGCCACCCGGCGGTCGGCCAGCCCGGTCAGCGGGTCCTCGGCCAGCATGTGCTGCACCTGGTGGTCGAAGTCCAGCCGGACCAGCGCCGCGGCGGCCAGCGCCGCGACCACCTCGACCAGCGCCACACCGTCGTCGTCGAACGCCTCGCCGGTCAGCGTGACCAGGCCCCACACCGCGGCGTTCACGACGACCGGCACGCTCACGGCGACGGGGCTGTCGGCCAGCGCCTGCGGAGCGGCGAACCGGCCACCGTCCCAGGACCGCCAGGTGGCGCGGTCGTCGAGGATCCGCCGCAGCACCGGCCAGCTGCTGGTGGTCCACACCTCGTCGGACGGTTCCCCGGCCGGTCGGACGGACCACAGGGTGCGGGCCCGGTCGTCGACGACTCGGGACACCACGACCTGGTGCGGGCTCACCAGCTCGACGACGCACTCGGCGACCACCTGGGCCAGCTCGCCGATCTCCTGGCAGCCGCGCAGCCGCCGGGCCACCAGCGCCACCAGCCCGACGCGGGACACCGCGGCCGGGACGCGCCGGAGCCGCGCCCGACGGTTCACGGCGACGTCGTCCACGGGCGCTCCTCGTCGTCGGGCCGTGCCGTCGTGTCCGGTCGGGCCTCCTTGTCCAGGTCCATCGACCTACTTTCCCACACCACCGATCGGGCGTGCTGTCACCGTCTCGCGGCCCGCTGCGCGGCGCACTGTCCACCGTTGGCGCCGGAACGCTCCCAGGGGCGGCGCTGACATGGCACGATACGAATGACAGACGTCCTTGGGGGACCAGATGACCGTGCCGGACCCGACACGCGCCGCGTGGGCGCGCAGCGGTTGCGGCGTGCTCGCCGACGGCCAGGCGCTGGTCACCGCGATCAGCAACGGTTCGTGGGTCACCGGCGGTCTCGGTGCGTTCGCCTTCACCCCGGACGACGGTCCGGACCCGCTCGACGCGCTGCACCAGGCCGGGCTGGGCTGGTTGACGCCGTACCTCGCCCCGCTGCCGGGCTGGTGGTCCGACCTGACGACCGACACCGAGCAGGCCCGTGCGTTCTCCCAGGACTGGACCGACGTCGCCCGTCAGCTGTCGGTCGCCGCCGACCAGATCTACCAGGCGGTGGTCGGCGACCTGGCGGACGCCGCCGGGGACGCCGCCGACGCCTACCGGGCGCTGGCCGCTGACATCACCGTGCACGTCGAGGGCACCGCCGCCTGGGCGGAGGGCCTGGCGTCGGGCCTGCAGACGGCCGTCATGCTGCAGGACGCGGTGCGCCGCACGGTCCGCGACGCGCTGGACCGCGTCGTCGGGTCGGTCCTGGTCCGGCACGCCGAGGGCTGGACGGCCCTGGGCCCGGCCGCCCCGGCGCTGGTGGCCCACACCACGACCGTCACCGCCCAGGCCGCGCAGGAGGTCGGCGCCACGGTCACCGGGCTGCTCGGTTCGCTGCGCGCCCTCGGCGACCTGATGGACGACCTGGGCGGGGTGCTGCACCACGCCCAGGGTCTCTTCGACGGTGTCCCCGAGCTGGGCCGACGGGCGTTCCACGAGGGGCTGGGGCAGACCCACACCCCGCTGCCGGACGTCACCGACCTGCCCCACCCGCGCGACGGTGGCGATATGGGCACCTGGGCCAGCACCGTCGCCGCCCGGCACGGCACGCTCACGGCCGACCAGGTCACCGCCGTGTACCGGTACACCCAGGAGGGGGAGCCCAGCGCCGTCGGGCCGACCGCGTCCAGGACGGCCGTCACCGAGACGCTGGCCGAGCTGGCCCGGCTGCCGCTGGCCGATCTGCGTACCGTCCACCTGGCCGCTCTGCCGGAGTCTGCGACCGATACGGTCCGGCTCGGCCAGCAGCTGCCTGCCGGGCTGCTCGCCCCCGCCGACGACGGCAACGCCCAGGTCCACGTCGACTGGCGCCCTCGGACCGACTCCAGCGCGCTGTCGCACTACCGGGACGAGGGCTCGTACAGCGGGGCCGACCTTGAGGTCGTCGGACGGCAGTGGAACCCTGCGGAGGGCCGCTGGGAGATCTTTGCGAGGCAGCGATGACATCTGCGACCCTGCTGGCCGCCCTGGCCACGCTGCCGCCCACCGGCGGGATCGTGCTGCGCGGCCTGGACGACACCCCGGCCTCGGTGGCTCCGCTGGGTGTGCTGACCGAGGTCGTGGCGGCTTCCCGCGAGGTGCTGGTCGCCACGGAGAACCTCAGCGCCCGGACGCTGCTGGTCCTGCTGGTGCGGACCGGTCGGGACCTGTCGGTCCTGTCGGCGCACCCCGAGGCGGCGGAGGTAGCGCTGCGCCCCGGTACCGCCTGGCGGCGGCTGCCCGACCCGGTGGTGCACGGCGCGCCGCTGCCGGTGGTGGTCCTGGAAGAGCTCGACCCGGCCGGGTACACCCAGCCCACCGGCTGGCCCGCCAGCCTCGCCGCTGTGACCGAGCAGGTCGGGGTGCTGCTGCGGGGCGCCCAGGCCGCCGCGCCGCTGCCGCTCACCCGGCCCGGCCGGTTCGTCGGGCCGTGGCCGTCCCGCGCCGCCGGACGGGACTGACGGACAGCCCTTGTTCTTCCGCGACAACAGGGTCTAGGGTATGGCTGCGTGCGCCACCGGCCGCCTCGGTACCCTGGGGGGTAGCGTGTACCCTTGGTTTCAGCAGAAAAAGGGGGGTGACCGTGCCTACTCACCAGCAGCCGTCGATCTACGACGGCACCACCGGCCGCAGCGACAGCGGCGGGCGTCGCACGCATATCATCCAGCTGCTGCGTGACTCGCGAGAGCCGCTGTCGGTGGCTGATGTCGCCGAGCAGGTCGGCATCCACGTCAACACCGCGCGTTTCCACCTGGAGTCCCTGGTCTACTCCGGCATGGCGACCCGGGAGACGGAGAGCCGGGCGGCCCCGGGCAGGCCGCGGGTCGTGTACACCGGCACCCTGCCCAACCAGACCCACGAACGGGCCCAGGGCTTCCGGCTGCTCGCGGAGATGCTCACCGCGGCGGTGGCCGAGGCCGACCCGGACGCCGGTCCGTGGCTGTACGGCGTCGGCCAGGAGTGGGGGCGCTACCTCACGACCAAGGTGCCGCCGTTCATGACGATCGACGAGTCGGAGATCACCAACCGTCTGGTGGACAAGCTCGACGCGCTGTGGTTCGCCCCCGAGCTGGAGCACGACGCGGACGACCAGCCGCAGCTGGTGCTCCACAACTGCCCGTTCGCCACGACCGCGCGCCAGTACCCCCGCGTGGTGTGCCAGCTGCACGCCGGGATGATCAACGGGTCGCTGGAGGAGATGCGCTCCACCGTCCGGCTCACCGAGCTCGAACCGCTGGTCTCCCCGCACCGGTGCGTCGGCATCCTCGACCGGGCGCCCGACGAGGCGCTGACGTCGGTGCCGCTGCGGCGCCCCGCGGCGGGGGCGTCGGCGCCGGAACCAGTCGCGGCAGGGCCAGATGACGACGAGATGTCGGATCCCGACCCGGTGCAGTGCTAGGCTGGTTTTAACAGTTTTCACGCATTTAACCCGGAGACTACGGTGACTGTACCGCTGACCTCGGTCGATGCCGTTCCCGCCAGCCAGCGCGGCGGCGGTGACCGACGCACCCGAATCATCGCCCTGCTGCACGACGCGCCCGCGCCCCTGTCGGTGGCCGACGTCGCCGAACAGGTCGGCATCCACGTCAACACGGCGCGTTTTCACCTGGAATCGCTGGTCTACGCCAGCCTGGCCAGCCGCCAGGTCGAGTCCCGACCCGGCCCCGGGCGGCCCCGGGTGGTCTACACCAGCACCCTGCCGGACCCGCAGCGCGAACAGCCGTGCGGTTTCGCGCAGCTGGCCCAGATCCTCATCGCGGCCGTCGCCGAGACGAATCCTGACGCCCGCCGCTGGCTGTACCAGGTCGGCCAGGAGTGGGGCCGGTTCCGCGCCGTCAAAGCGCCTCCGTTCGCCCCCGTCGACGAGGCAGAGGTGGTCTCTCGCCTGGTCGCCATGCTCGACGAGCTGGGCTTCGCCCCCGAGGTGGACCACGCGGACGGCCAGCAGCGCCTGTGGCTGCACCGCTGCCCGTTCGGCCAGCTCGCCCAGCGGCACGAGGGCGTGCCCTGCCAGCTGTGCGCCGGGCTGGTCAACGGCGCGCTCGAAGAGATGCGCTCGGCCTATCGGCTCACCGAGCTGGTGACCCGGGGGCCGCACGAGTGCTGCGGCATCCTCAGCCCGGCGCCGGACGAGGCGCTGACCTCGGTACCGTTCCGGCAGGCTGTGGACTAGCACCGTGGCCCCCGAGCCGACCCGTCCCGGGCTCACCCACCTCGACCCGGTCGGCCGGGCGCGCATGGTCGACGTCACCGAGAAGACGCCCACCGTGCGTTCGGCCACCGCCAGCGGGTTCGTCCACTGCGCACCCCACGTCGTCGCGGCCCTGCGCGACCAGACCGTGCCCAAGGGCGACGCGCTGGCCGTCGCCCGGATCGCGGGTATCGCCGGAGCCAAGCGCTGCCCCGACCTGCTGCCCCTGGCCCACGTCATCGCCGTGCACGGCGCGACGGTGGACCTCGAGGTGACCGGGACGGGCGTCGCCGTCACCGCCACCGTCCGCACCGCCGACCGGACCGGAGTGGAGATGGAGGCCCTGACCGCGGTATCGGTCGCGGCGCTGGCCGTCGTCGACATGGTCAAGGGCCTGGACAAGCACACCTGGATCGGCGAGGTCCGCCTGGAGGCCAAGTCGGGCGGTCGGTCTGGGGCGTGGCGGAGGGGCTGAAGGTCTCGGTCGGTCGGGCTGCTGTCGTGGCCGGTCGGGTGTGCGACGAGGTCGTCGCCGCTACCTCTTGTGCGGTCAGTCGTTTAAATGGTATCAATGGTCCTGTCAGGGCGATCTGTCCCGCTACGTCACGAAGGCGGCATCATGTCTACCACCGTTCCTGCAGGCTCTGGCTCGCGCGAGCTCACCGACTGGAACCCCGAAGATCCTGCGCGCTGGGACGAGAAGCTGGCCTGGAGGACGCTGTGGACCACGACGTTCTCCCTGATGCTCGGCTTCATGGTCTGGTTCCTGCCGTCCGTCCTGGCCCCGCTGATGCAGGGTGCCGGGATGCTCGGCGACGGCCAGGCGGCCCAGGACCGGGCCTACTGGCTGGTGGCGATGCCCGGTCTGGCCGGTGGTGGGCTGCGGCTGCTGTGGATGATCCTGCCGCCCATCATGGGCACCCGGAAGATGGTGATCTCCTCCACCATCCTGCTCATGCTGCCGATGGCCGGGTGGGCCCTGCTGCTGTTCGGTGCCGAGACCGGTGAGGTGGTCAGCTTCCCGGTGCTGATGGTCCTGGCCTTCCTGACCGGTATCGGCGGCGGCGTCTTCTCGGGGTACATGCCGTCCACGTCGTACTTCTTCCCCAAGAAGAAGCAAGGCGTCGCGCTAGGGCTCCAGGCCGGTATCGGCAACCTCGGTGTGGCCGTGGTCCAGCTCGGCACCCCGATGGTGGCGACGATGGGGCTGCTCGGCGCCGTGGCCATCAAGAACCAGGGCGCGATCAACACGATGCAGGAGAAGGCCGCCGCGGCGGAGGCGGCGAACCGGGCAGCGACCCTGGACGCCGACAAGGTGGAGGTTCCGCAGGTTCCGGAGCCGCTGGAGGTCCACCTGACGAACGCCCCGGTCCTGCTCCTCGTGCTGCTGGCGCTCGCGACCGTCGCGGCGGTCGTGGTCCTGAAGTCCGTGCCGATCAAGTCGAACGTCCGTCAGCAGTTCGACATCTTCCGCAACAAGCACACCTGGTTCATGACCATGCAGTACATCCTGACCTTCGGGATCTTCTCCGGCCTGGCCGGGCAGTTCGGCAACGTGCTGAAAGACCTGTACACGGCCCCACCGTCCATCGACTGGATCTACGGCGCGCCGATGATCGCCTTCCTCGGCGCGTTCACCGGGTCGGTCGTCCGCATCGTGTGGGGCCCGCTGTGCGACCGCTTCGGCGGTGGTGTCTGGACCGTGGTGGCCGGGGTCGGGATCACGCTCAGCGCCATCCCGGTGCTCATGGCGCTGCGCTCCGACCAGCACTACACGGAGGAGACGGCGCAGGCCGCGCTGGCCGCCGGCAACGCTGCCGCGGAGGTGGGCGCGACGGTCAAGGACCAGGTGCCGCTGGGCGCCTTCCTGCTCGGCATGTTCCTGATCTTCTTCTTCGCCGGGCTCGGCAACGCCTCGACGTTCAAGCAGATGCCGATGATCTTCCCGCCCCGGCAGGCCGGTGGCGTCATCGGGTGGACGGCGGCCATCGCCGCGTTCGGCCCGTTCCTGTTCGGCGTGGCCTTCACCAGCTTCACCAAGACGGCCGTGTTCACGTTCGTCCTGGTCTACGCGGCGGTCTGTGCCACGCAGGCCTGGTACTACTACGCCCGACCGGGCGCCGAGGCAAAGAGCTGACCCATGACTACCGTCTCCGCACCGCTGCTCACCATGATGAGGGCCCGGGGCCTGGTCCGGCGCGAGAGCGTCGACCCGACGGGCCGGACCACCACCCAGCGCCCCGACCGGGCCTGGGAGCGGTTCTACCGGGACCGGTGGAGCCACGACAAGGTCGTGCGCACCACGCACGGGGTCAACTGCACCGGGTCGTGCGCCTGGGACGTCTACGTCAAGGACGGGCTGATCACCTGGGAGCACCAGTCGACCGAGTACCCGACGGTCGGCCCGCAGTCCCCGGAGTACGAACCGCGGGGCTGCCCGCGGGGCGCGTCGTTCTCCTGGTACACCTACTCGCCGGGCCGGGTCCGCTACCCCTACGTGCGGTCGGTGCTGCTGCGGCACTACCGGGACGCCCGCGGCCACGGCCTGGACCCGGTCGAGGCCTGGGGCAGCATCGTCGAGGACCCGGCCAAGGCCAAGCAGTACAAGCGGGCCCGCGGCAAGGGCGGGTTCGAGCGCACCACCTGGGACGAGGCCCAGGAGATCCAGGCCGCGGCCCACGTCTACACCATCAAGACCTACGGTCCGGACCGCTGCGTCGGGTTCACCCCGATCCCGGCCATGTCGATGGTCTCGTTCGTCGCCGGGACCCGGTTCTTCGCGCTGATCGGCGGCACGCTGCTCAGCTTCTACGACTGGTACTGCGACCTGCCGCCAGCCAGCCCGCAGATCTGGGGCGACCAGACCGACGTGCCCGAGTCGGCCGACTGGTGGAACTCCAGCTATCTGATGATGTGGGGCGCCAACGTCCCGACCACCCGCTCGCCGGACGCCCACTTCATGACCGAGGTGCGGTACAAGGGCACCAAGGTGGTGGCGGTCAGCCCGGACTACGCCGACAACGTCAAGTTCGCCGACGAGTGGCTGGCACCGGCGCCCGGTACCGACGGGGCCCTGGCCATGGCCATGGGGCACACCATCCTCAAGGAGTTCTTCGTCGAGCGGCGTACGGAGTACTTCGCCGACTACGTCACGCGCTATACCGACGCCCCGTTCCTGGTCACGCTCGACGAGCGGGCCGACGGGAGTACCGTGGCCGGCAAGTTCCTCACCGCCGCCGACGTGCCCGCGCTGGCCGACCAGGCCAACGCGGAGTTCAAGACCGTGCTGCACGACCAGGCGACGGGCGCGCCGGTCGTGCCTGGTGGCACGCTGGGCGACCGCTGGGGCGAAGAGGGTCTCGGTAAGTGGAACCTCGACCTGGGCGATCTCGACCCGGCGCTCAGCCTGGCCGACGCCGCCGACGGTACGACCGAGGTGCTCCTGCCCCGCTTCGACCTGCCCGGTACCGCCGATGCCGTGGACGGCGGCCAGACCGTCGTGCGCGGGGTGCCGTACCGGACGGTGGCCGGTCGCCGTGTGACCACGGTGTTCGACCTCATGCTGGCCCAGTACGGGGTGGCCCGGCCGGGCCTGCCCGGCGTCTGGCCGGACGGCGCGGACGATGCCACCGGGCCGTGCACCCCCGCCTGGGCCGAGACCGTCACCGGCGTACCCGCCGCGCAGATCGCCCGGGTGGCCCGCGAGCTGGCCCGCAACGCGGAGACCACCCGGGGCCGTTCGATGATCATCCTCGGCGCGGGCGCCAACCACTGGTTCCACTCCGACACCATCTACCGGGCGATCCTGGCCCTGGTCACCCTGACCGGCTGCCAGGGTGTCAACGGTGGCGGCTGGGCGCACTACGTCGGCCAGGAGAAGGCCCGCCCCATCACCGGCCAGCAGCACCTGGGGTTCGCGCTGGACTGGGCCCGGCCGCCGCGGCACCAGGCGTCGACGTCGTTCTGGTACCAGGTCTCCGACCAGTGGCGGTACGACCCGTTCCGGGCCGGGGACATCTCCTCCCCGACCGGCCCGGGTCGGCTGCAGGGCAAGTCGATCATCGACTGCCAGGCCCAGGCCGTGCGGCTGGGCTGGACCCCGGGGCACCCGGGCTTCAGCACCAACCCGCTGGGCCTGGCCGATGCCGCCAGGGCCGCTGGCAAGGAGATCCCCGCGTACGTCGTCGACAGCCTCAAGGACGGATCCCTGCGGTTCGCCATCGAGGACCCCGACGACCCGGCGAACTTCCCCCGCTGCCTGACGCTGTGGCGGGCCAACCTGTTCGGCAACACCGCCAAGGGCTCGGAGTACTTCCTGCGGCACGTGCTGGGCACCGACGACGCGGTGACCGCCCCCGAGGTGCCGCCAGACCGTCGTCCGCAGGACGTGGTGTGGCGCGACGACCCGGGCCGGGGCAAGCTCGACCTGGTCACCACGGTGGACTTCCGCATGACGGGCTCGGCGCTGATGTCGGACATCGTCCTGCCCGCCGCGACCTGGTACGAGAAGCACGATATCTCGACCACGGACATGCACCCCTACGTGCATGCCTTCAGCCCGGCCATCGCGCCGCCGTGGGAGGCCCGCACCGACTACGAGTGCTTCGGCGGGCTGGCCGACAAGGTCTCCGCCCTGGCGGTCGAGCACCTGGGTACCCGGACCGACGTGATGGCTATCCCGCTGCTGACCGACACCCCCGACGAGCTGGCCCAGCCGCACGGCGCGGTCAAGGACTGGAAGGTCGGCGAGTGCGAGCCGGTACCGGGCAAGACCATGCCCAAGCTGGTCGTGGTCGAGCGGGACTACACCGCGATCGGCGCCAGGTGGCGCAGCCTCGGCCCGCTCATCGCCAAGATCGGCACCATGACCAAGGGCGTGGCCGTCCCCGGTGACGATGCCGAGGCCCACCTGGCGTCGCTGTACCCCAGGGTGGCTGACGGCCCGACCGCCGGGCAGGTGGCGCTGGCCACCGACCAGGCCTTCGCCGACGCCATCCTGGCCATGGCGGGCACGACCAACGGCCACAACGCGGTCGCCGGGTTCCGGGCGCTGGAGAAGCGCACCGGCCAGCGGCTGGCCGACCTGGCCGAAGAGCACGAGCACGACAAGATCACCTTCGCCGATACCGTGGACGCGCTGCACCCGGTGTTCACCAGCTATGAGTGGTCCGGGTCGGAGACCGGCGGTCGGCGCTACTCGGCCTTCGTCATCAACGTCGAACGGCTGCGGCCCTGGTCCACCCTGACCGGTCGGCAGCAGTTCCTCGTGGACCACGACTGGATGGCCGAGATGGGCGAGCTGCTGCCCGTCTACCGTCCGCCGCTGGACATGGCCCACCACTACGGGGACATCGACGACGGGAGCGGCCGCGGGGTGACGGTCCGTTACCTCACCCCTCACTCCAAGTGGTCGATCCACTCCAGCTACCAGGACAACCCGTACATGCTGGCGCTGTCCCGCGGCGGGCCGGTCATCTGGATGTCGGTGGCCGATGCCGAGGCCATCGGCGTGCAGGACAACGAGTGGGTCGAAGCGGTCAACCCGCACGGGGTGATCACCGCCCGGGCCGTCGTCTCGCACCGGATGCCGACCGGGACGGTCTTCATGTACCACTCCCAGGACCGCAACATCAACGTGCCGCTGACCGAGCGAGACCGGAAGCGTGGCGGTACCCACAACGCCCTGACCAGGGTCTACGTCAAACCGACGCATCTGGCGGGTGGGTACGGCCAGCTGACCTACGGGTTCAACTACTACGGGCCGACCGGTAACCAGCGCGACGAGCTCACGGTGATCCGTCGTCGCAGCCAGGAGGTCGAGTACTGATGCGCATCAAGGCCCAGGTCGGCATGGTGATGAACCTCGACAAGTGCATCGGGTGCCACACCTGCTCGGTGACCTGCAAGCAGACGTGGACGAACCGCGACGGCGTGGAGTACGTCTGGTTCAACAACGTCGAGACCAAACCCGGTATCGGCTACCCGCTGCGCTGGGAGGACCAGGCTCGCTGGAAGGGCGGCTGGGAGCTGGACCGCTCCGGTCGGCTGCGGCTGCGCTCCGGCAGGCGGGCCGGCCGCCTGACCAAGATCTTCGCCAACCCTGACCTGCCGTCGCTGGACGACTACTACGAACCGGTGACGTACGACTACGACGCGCTGCTGTCGGCACCGCTGGGCAGGAACGGGCCCAGCGCCCAGCCCGTCTCGGTGCTGACCGGCCAGCCCACGCCGATCACCTGGGGCCCGAACTGGGAGGACGACCTGAGCGGGTCGCCGGTGACCGCCCCGCAGGACCCGAACCTGGAGGCCGCCCAGCACCAGCTACGGCTGGAGCTGGAGCACACCTTCATGTTCTACCTGCCGCGGCTGTGCTCGCACTGCCTCAACCCGGCGTGCGTGTCGTCGTGCCCGTCGGGCGCGATGTACAAGCGCGAGCAGGACGGCATCGTGCTGGTGGACCAGGACCGCTGCCGCGGCTGGCGGATGTGCGTCTCCGGCTGCCCGTACAAGAAGGTCTACGTCAACCACCGCACCGGCAAGGCCGAGAAGTGCACCTTCTGCTTCCCGCGCATCGAGGTCGGCCAGCCCACCGTCTGCTCGCAGACCTGCGTGGGTCGGCTGCGCTACCTGGGCATCGTGCTGTACGACGCCGACCGGGTGGACGCGGCCTGCGCGGTCGAGGACCCCCAGGACCTCCTGGCCGCCCAGCGCGAGGTCTTCCTGGACCCGTCCGACCCCGCGGTCGCCGCCGAGGCGGAGGCCCAGGGCGTCCCGCGCGACTGGCTGGACGCCGCCCGTCGGTCGCCGATCTGGTCGCTGGCCGTGAAGCACCAGGTCGCCCTGCCGCTGCACCCGGAGTACCGCACCCTGCCGATGGTCTGGTACATCCCGCCGCTGTCACCGGTGCTCGACGCCACCGGGTCGCTGGGCGGTGACGACGCTGACGCCGACGACGTGTTCGCCGCCGTCCACCAGCTGCGCATCCCCCTGGACTACCTGGCCCAGCTGTTCACCGCCGGTGACCGCGCCCGGGTGGCCGGGGTGCTCATGAAGCTGACCGCCGTGCGCAGCCACATGCGGGGCCTGACCGCGGGCGGGAAGGTCGACACGGACCTGCTGGACCGGGTCGGAGCCAGCGGAGCGGAGCTGGAAGAGCTGTACCGGCTGCTCGGTATCGCGAAGATGGCCGACCGCTACGTGGTGCCGAAGGCCCACGAAGAGGACGCCGCCCGGCTGGACTCGTGGGCCAGCACCTGGGCCGGGGCCGAGGGCTGTGCCCTGGACGTCCCCGGCGGGCCGGGGACGGGTGGCGCGACAGTCGTCAGCGGACCCAGCATCCCGGTGCGCGGTGCCGCCGGGGCGCGGCGGAACGGTGGGGAGTGAGCGATATGCCTCGTCCTGAGCCCGCCACACCCGGTCAGCCGGGCCGCTGCGAGGTGTGGGCGCTGGTCAGCCTGTGCCTGGGCTACCCCGACGATCCGCTGGTCGCCGCTCGCTCCCGGCTGGCGGCTGCCGCCGGGGCGCTGCCCGCGGGTCAGGCCCGTCGCCACCTGGAGCAGTTCACCGACTGGTTCGCCGCGGCGCCCCGGTCGGCGCTCACGGTCCAGTACGTGCGCACCTTCGACATGCGCCGTGACACCAGCCTGAACCTCACCTACCACTCGCACGGCGAGACCCGTCGTCGGGGGCTGGCGCTGCTGGAGCTCAAGCGTCGGCTGCGGGCCTGCGGGATGGTGCCCGAGGACGGCGAGCTGCCCGACCACCTGCCGCTGCTGCTGGAGGTCGCGGCCGTCGAGCCGGAGCACGGCGCGGACCTCCTGCGCCTGGTCCGCCCCGGGATCGAGATGCTGCGCCGGGGCCTGGCCGAGTCGCCGTACGGGCACCTGCTCGACGCCCTGGTCGTCACCCTCGGCCCGGCGGACACCACGACATCGGCGGTCGTCGACGAGCTGGTGGTGCTCGGCCCTCCGGCGGAGGAGGTCGGGACGGAGCCCAGCCCGTCCTGCCCGGGGCCGGTACCGGAGCCGCTGCCCTTCCCGCGCCTGCGGTCCGAGCGACAGGCCGACGGTCCGTCGCTGCCCGCCCTGCCGCCGCTGGGCGTGGCGGCGCTGGACCTGCCGCCGCTGGCGGCTCTTCCCGCGCCGGGCCCCGGCCCGCTCCGGTCGCCGGACCCGGCCGACCAGCCCGTGCCGTCCCTGGTGTTCTCGCCCGAGGTCAGGTCCGCACAGGGAGGTACCCGATGAGCACGTCCGTCCTTGTCTTCGCCGTGTGGCCGTATATCGCCCTCACGGTGTTCGTCGTGGGCCACGTGTGGCGGTGGCGGCGGGACCAGGCTGGCTGGACCAGCCGCACCAGCCAGCTGCTGGAGCCCCGCGGGCTGCGCCTGGCCTCGCCGCTGTTCCACTTCGGGGCGCTGGCCGTGGTCGGCGGGCACGCGCTCGGCCTGGTGGTCCCGGCCCGGGTCACCGCCGCGCTCGGCCTGACCGAGCACGGCTACCACGTGATGGCGCTGGTCTTCGGGCTGGTCGCCGGGGTGGCGATGGCCACCGGGCTCGTCATGCTCGTGATCCGCCGGTTCAGGTATTCCGAGCGGCTGCGGCTGGTCACCACGCGGCTGGACTGGGCCGTGTACGGCCTGCTGGTCATGACCGCGGGGATCGGGCTGTGGGCCACCTTCGGGGAGAACCTGGTCGGCGGCGGGTACGACTACCGTGAGACCATCTCCGTGTGGTTCCGGTCGCTGTTCGTGCTGAGTCCTGACGTGGACCTCATGGCCGCCGCCCCGTTCGTCTTCCGGCTGCACGTCGCGGTGGCCTTCGGCTTCGTCGCGCTCTGGCCGTTCACCCGGCTGGTGCACGTCTGGTCGGTGCCGCTGGGCTACCTGGTCCGGCCGTACGTCGTGTACCGCCAGGCCGGCAGCGGCACCCGGCCCGCGGTGACCAGGACGCCGTGGGCATGATGCAGGCGCGGGTCGTCACGGTCTCGGACCGGGTCGCCTCCGGTGTCCGGCCCGACGTCACGGGGCCGACGCTCGTAGCCTGGCTGGCCGGGCTGGGCCTGGAGGTGACCGAGCCGACCGTGGTGCCCGATGTCGTCGCCGTGGTGCGCACCGCGGTGCGCCAGCACCTGGCCGCGGGGGTCCGGGTCGTGGTGACCACCGGCGGTACGGGGATCGGTCCGCGCGACCGCACCCCCGAGGCCCTGGCCCCGATGTTCGACCTCCTCCTGCCGGGCGTGGCCGAGGCGGTACGGGCCGCCGGTGCGGACAACCCGACGTCGTGCCTGAGCCGGACCCTCGCCGGGGTCGTCGGCCGGTCCCTGGTCGTCGCGCTGCCCGGGTCGGTCGGGGCCTGCCAGGACGCGATGCGGGTGCTGACACCGGTCGTCGCCCACGCGCTGGACCAGCTCGACGGTGGTGACCACCCGTGAACCGGCGCCCCGACCCAGGCTGGCCCGCTGCTGCTGTGGTGCGGCGGTGCCTGGTCACCGACAGCCCGTTGGTGACCAGCCACCTCGAGGCCGCGGTCGCCGACCGGCGGGCGGGCGCGGTGGTGTGCTTCGTCGGCACGGTCCGCGACCACGACGCCGGCCGTCCGGTCACCGCCCTGCGCTACGAGGCGCACCCGGACGCCGAGCGACTGCTCGCCGACCGGCTGACCGGTTTCGTCGCGACGCAGCCCCAGGTGCTGGCCCTGGCGGTGGCGCACCGCTACGGCGACCTGGACGTCGGCGACGTGGCCTGCGTCGTCGCCGTGTCTGCCGCCCACCGCGCCGCGGCCTTCAGCGCCTGCGCCGCACTGCTCGAGCTGGTCAAGACCGAGGCCCCGGTGTGGAAGCACCAGAGCTACGCCGACGGTCCCGGACAGTGGGTGGGCCTGCCGCTGGTGGCGGGGCTGCCGGAGCGGGCGGGCCTGCCGTGACCGTCGCCCCGACCCCGACCCGGCCCGGTCTGTCCCAGCCCTTCGCCCCGCTGGTCGACCGCTTCGCCCGGGTGCACACCGATCTGCGGGTCAGCGTGACCGACCGCTGCCCGCTGCGCTGCCGGTACTGCCTGCCGCCCTCCGGGCTGGTGCCCCGTGCCCGCTGGACCCTGCTCACCACGGACGAGATCGTGCGGGTGGTCGCCGTGGCCGTGGCCTGCGGGGTGACGAAGGTCCGGCTCACCGGCGGCGAACCCCTGGTGCGCCCCGACCTGGTCGACCTGGTGGCCCGGCTGGCCGACCTGGCTCCGCGACCCGAGCTGTGCCTGACCACCAGCGGTATCGGCCTGGCCGAACGGGCGTCGGTCCTGGCCGCCGCCGGGCTGGACCGGGTCACGGTCTCCCTGGACACCCTCGACCCGGACGAGTACGCCCGGCTGACCGGGCGTCGGCGGCTGGACGAGGTGCTGGCCGGGATCGCCGCGCTGCGCAGCGCCGGGTTCACCCGGACCAAGGTCAACGCGGTCATGGTGCGCGGCCTGACCGAACGGGCCGCCCCAGCCCTGGTGGGCTGGGCGCTCGCCGCCGGGCTGGAGCTGCGCTTCATCGAGCAGATGCCCCTGGGCGGCTCGCCGTGGCGGCGCGAGGACCTGCTCACCGCGGCCGAGCTGCTCGCCCGGCTGGGGACCCGTCACAGGCTGACCGCCGCCCCCGACCGCTCCGGTGCCCCGGCCACCCGCTACCGGGTGGACGACGGACCGGCCCATATCGGCATCATCGCCGCGGTCACCCGGCCGTTCTGCGGCGACTGCTCCCGGCTGCGGCTGACCGCCGACGGCCAGCTGCGGTCGTGCCTGTTCGCCACCGACGAGCTGGACCTGCGGACGGTCCTGCGCGACGGTGCGGCCACCGACGAGCAGGTCGCGCAGGCGCTGGCCCGGTGCGTCACCGGCAAGGCCGCCGGGCACGGTATCGGTCGCGAGGGTTTCCGCCCCCCGGTCCGTCTCATGCGCGCCATCGGCGGGTGATATGACCACCCGCGAAGGACGAGGCGCCGCACGAGGGACGAAGCACAGGACCCGTCCCGCGTGCGCCGCCTCGCACCTGGAGGGCGGGCTGGCCTGGGCGGCGGTGGTACTGACCGGGGGGCGGGCCCGACGGCTGGGCGGGATGGCGAAGGCCGATATCGTGGTGGGCGGTCGCACGCTGCTGACCAGCACCTACGCCGCCTGCCGAGACCTGGGCGCGCAGGTCGTCGTCGTCGTGGGCCCCGAACCGGACGAACCGCCCGGTCTGGGGCCTGACGGCGGGCCTCGTCTGGTGTGGACCCGGGAGGACCCGCCGTTCGCCGGTCCGGCCCGGGCCGTCGCCGCCGGGGTCGCGGCCCTGGCCCAGTACACCCCGGCGCCCGGGGCCGCGGTCGCTGTGCTGGCCTGCGACATGCCGGAGGTCGGTCGGGCGCTGCCCGTCCTGGCCCGGGCCGTGGTCGCCGACGGCGGTCCCGCCCCCGGCCGGACCCGGCCGACGGCACCCTGGTGGTGCGTCCTGGCCACCAGCTCCGGTCCGGGGGGCGCCCAGGTCCAGTGGTTGCTGGGCATCCACCGCTGGGAGGCCCTGCGCGACGCCTGCGCCGCCCTGAGCCCCGGCGGGTCGGGGGAGTCGGTGCGCGAGCTCCTGGCGCCGCTGCGGGCCCGCCGCATCCCCGTCCCCGACGCGGCCGCAGCCGATATCGACACCTGGACCGACCTGCATGCCCGTCTTGGTCCCGAGCGGGCAGCGCGCCGCCCAGAACCCCGACCAGAAGGAAGGACGTACCGTGCTGACTCCCTCTGACCCGGCCACCCCCGCCGGATCTGCCCCACCGCCCGCTGAGCTGGCCGCCTGGACCGGGCGGGTGCTCGCCGCGCTCGGCCTGTCCGACGACGACGCTCCCGACGCGGCGCTCCTGCTCGACCTGACCCGTCAGGTCGCGCACCAGGTGACCCGCACCGCCGGGCCCCTGACCTGCTACCTCGTCGGCGTCGCCGCCGCCCGCCGGGGCGGCACCCCGCAAGACCTGGCACAGGCCGTGGCCCAGGTCCGCGCCCTGGTGGCCGAGCCGTGAGCCTCCAGGTCCGCTACTTCGCCGCCGCCCGGGAAGCGGCGGGCTGCCCCGAAGAGGTCTGGGCAGACGAGAACGGCACCACGGTCGCCGATCTGGTCGTCCGGCTGGGCGCCCGCCACGGCGAACCCCTGACCACGGTGCTCGCCCGCTGCAGCTTCCTGGTCGACGGGCAGCGCGCCGGACCGGGCGCGGTCGTACCCGGCGGTGCGGTAGTCGACGTGCTCCCCCCCTTCGCCGGAGGCTGACCCTGGTCCGGGGTCGGCTGACTCAGGGCAGGACAGTAGGGGCAGGGCAGCAGGAACCTGTCCCCACCGTCCTGCTGTTCCAGAGGTCCGTCAAGACGTGCATGTGGCCCAGAACAACAGGTGAGGTGATGCGTGTCGAACGAGCAGCATCTCCGCCATGAGGGGCCGATAAGGGTGTTTCGGGTCGTGGGTTCCACGCCGTTCCACCGTTTCAAAACGGTGGAACGGCGTGGAACCCACGAACTGGGACCAGCGCAGGACGGACGGGTCGGCTGGTTCAGGCCAGGTCTAGCAGCTCGACGGTGGTGCCGACGGTGACGTCGGTGACGTCCTCGGGTACGACGGCCCAGGCGTCGGCCCGGGCCAGCGAGGCGACCAGGTGCGAGGCCGAGGTGCGGTCCGTCGCGGGTCGGACGGTGCGGGCCGCGGGTCCGTCGGTCACGGTCACCGGGACCAGGTGGGTCAGGCCGGGTGGGCTGGTCCAGCCTTGGGCCACCCGGGCGGTGCGCAGCGGGGCGGGGGTGCGGACCAGGGCCTGGTCCAGCCAGGGTCGGACGAAGGCCGCGAAGGACGCCGCGACGCTCACCGGGTTACCGGGCAGGGCCAGCACGGGGGTGCCGCGCCAGGTCCCGGCCGCCTGGGGTTTGCCCGGTCGGATCGCCACGTGCACGACGGTCGGCTGCCCGGCGGGGGCTGTGGCGTGCTCGAGCAGCACGTCCCGGACGATGTCGTAGTCGCCCGCGGAGATCCCGCCCGCGACCAGCAGCAGATCGGCCGTGGCGGCCAGCTCGTCGAACAGGGCGGTCAGCTGGTCGGTCCGGTCGGGGCAGTGCCGCCGGGCCACCACCTTGGCCCCGGCCCGGCGCAGGGCGGCGGCCAGGAAGGTCTGGTTCGAGTCGTAGATCTGCCCGGGGGCCAGCGGTCGTCCGGGGGCCTGGGTCTCGTCGCCGGTGGTGACGACCGCGACCCGGGGGCGTCGTCGCACCGCCAGCCGGGCGTGGCCGGTCGCGGCGGCGGCGGCCAGGTCGGCCGCGCGCAGCGTCCGTCCCGCGGGCAGCACCAGGTCGCCCACCGCGACGTCCTCTCCCTGGGGGCGCACGTGCTGGCCCAGGACGACCGGGTCGGCGACGACGATATGGTCGCCGTCAGCGTCGCGGCCGGTCTGGACCGCCTCGACCGGGACCACCGCATCGGCCCCGGGCGGCAGTGGCGCACCGGTCATGATCCGGGCGGCCTGCCCGGGGGCCAGCATCCCGGTCGGCGCCGCGCCGGCCGGGACGGTCCCGACCACCCGCCGCCGTCCGGCCCGGGTGTCGTCGTCGTGACGCACCGCGTAGCCGTCCATCGCCACACTGTGGAACCCCGGGACGTCCACCAGGGCGTGGACCGGTTCGGCCAGGACTCGGCCCAGGCACCGCTCGAGGGGGCGCCACCGCAGATGCGTGGGTTCAGCCAGATCGACGACGCGTTTGCGGTAGAAAGTGCTCGACAGACGTTGACGTGCGGCCATGGTTTAAACATACTACTCTCGTGGAAACAAAACCGGGCATAGCTCGCCCCTCTCGTCCGTCCTCTCGTCCGTCCCGTCTGCGGCTCGGCCTCCTCGTCGCGCTCGCCGCCGCACCGCTGGTCCTCGGCGCGTGCAGCCCGTCCGACGGTGCCTCCGGTACCGCACCGGCCGAGTCGGCCACCATCACGGTGATGGCTGCGGCCTCCCTCACCGAACCGTTCACCGAGCTGGCCGCGACCTTCGAGGCCGAGCACCCCGGGGTCACGGTCAACCTGGTCTTCGACGGCTCCTCGACCCTGGCCACCCAGCTGGTCGAGGGCGCCCCGGCGGACGTGTTCGCCTCCGCCAGCCAGGCGACCATGACCGAGGTGACCGACGCCGGGCTGATCACCGACCCTGAGAACTTCATCGGCAACCAGCTGACCATCGCGGTGCCGTCCGACAACCCGGCCGGTATCACCAGCCTGGAGGACCTGGTCAAGCCCGGTGTGGCCGTCGTGGTGTGCGCCCCCGAGGTGCCGTGCGGCGCCCTGGCCGTCGCTGTGCTCGACGCTGCTGGGCTCGACCTCACCCCGGTCAGCCAGGAGCAGAACGTCAAGGGCGTGGTGACCAAGCTCACCACCGGCGACGCCGACGCCGGGTTCGTCTACCTCTCCGACGTCCAGGCCGAGGGCGACGCGCTGAAGACCATCGCCCTGCCCGATACCAAGGTGGCGACGACCAACTACTACATCGGTGTCCTCGACGGCTCGTCGCACACCGACCTGGCCCGTCAGTTCCTGGCGCTGGTCAGCTCGGCCCCGGGTCAGCAGGTGCTGCACGACGCCGGGTTCTCCGACGCCCAGTCCTGACCCCGTGGTGACGACGGCGCCGGTCGCGACCACAAGACCGCCGCACCGGCCCTCTGTGGTCCGGGCCCGGGTTCCCGGGCTGGTCCCGGTGTGGGTCGCGCCGGTCGCCGCCGTCACCCTGCTGTGCGTCGCCGCGCCGCTGCTCGCCCTGGCCGGGCGGACCGACGCGGCGACGCTGGTCGCCGCCGTCACCAGCCCGGCGGCCCGTCAGGCCCTGACCCTGTCGCTGGGCACGGCGCTGACAGCGACGGCGATCAGCTGCCTCCTGGGGTTCCCCCTGGCCCTGGCCCTGGCCCGCTGGCCCACCCGGCTGGCAGCGCTGCTGCGCCCCTTCGTGCTGCTGCCCCTGGTGCTGCCGCCGCTGGTCAGCGGCCTGGCGCTGCTGTTCCTGCTGGGGCGGCGCGGACCGGTCGGGCGCTGGCTGGCCGAGGCCGGTATCACCCTGCCGTTCACCACCACGGCGGTAGTGATCGCGCAGGTGTTCGTCGCGATGCCGTTCCTCGTGGTGTCGGTCGAGGGGGCGCTGCGCTCCAAGGGCGACGGCCACGAGGCGGTCGCGGCGACGCTCGGCGCCCGGCCCACCCGGATCGTCGCCACCGTCACCGTGCCGCTGGTCGCCCCGGCGCTGCGCTCGGGTCTGCTGCTGTGCTTCGCCCGGGCGCTGGGCGAGTTCGGGGCGACCGCGATGTTCGCCGGGAACGCGCCGGGCACCACCCGGACCATGCCGCTGGCCATCTACACCGCCTTCAACGGTGCCGGGGTCGACAAGGACGCCGCCGTGGCGCTGGCCCTGGAGCTGGTGGTGGTCGCCGTCCTGGTCATGGTGGCCTCAGCCGTCCGGAGCAAGCGGTGAGGGACGTGCGTGGCCGGTCCGTGCCGGGTCGGCGTCGGGGGGACGGGGCCCCCGACTCCGCACCGACGACCGAAACCCCGCACCAGGCTCCCGCCGGTCCGGTGCTGGACGCCCGTCTGGTGGCACGGCGCGGTGCGCTGGACCTCGACGTGCCGCTGCGGGTGGCCGCCGGTGAGGTGGTGGCCCTGGTCGGCCCGAACGCCTCGGGCAAGTCGACCGTGCTGCAGCTGGTCGCGGGCCTGCTGAGCAGCCGCGACGGCTGGGTGGTGCTGCGCGGGACGACCCATGCCGGGCGCCCGCCCGACCGGGCCGGGCGCCCGGTCCGGCCGACTGCGCCGTACCGGCGCGGTATCGGCTACCTGGGCCAGGACCCGCACGTGTTCGGTCATCTCAGCGTGCGGCGCAACGTGGCCTACGGCGTGACTGGTCCCCGGGCCCGGCGGCGGGCCCGGACCGACGCCCTGCTCGACGAGCTCGACCTGGTCGCCCTGGCGGACCGCCGGGCCGACCAGCTGTCGGGCGGCGAGCAGGCCCGGGTCGCCCTGGCCCGGGCCCTGGCCGCCGACCCGCACCTGCTGCTGCTGGACGAACCCCTGGCCGCGCTGGACGTGCGGGCCGCCGCCGGTATCCGCACCCGGCTGGCCGCCGCCCTGGCCCAGCGTCGGCTGCCCGCGGTACTGGTCACCCATGACGTGCTGGACGTGGCGGCGCTGGCGGAACGGGTGATCGTGCTGGACCGGGGGCAGGTGGCCGACGCCGGACCGGTCGCGGGCGTCCTGGGCCAGCCACGCACCCCGTTCGCCGCTGCGCTGGCCGCGGTCAGCCTGGTCGCCGGGTCGGTGGTGGACGACCGGTTCGTCGCCGAGTCCGGCTGGCAGCTGCCGCTACCGCCCCGGAACGACCCGCAGGCCGCCCCGCCTCCGTCCGACAGTCCCACCGCTCCGGACCGTCCGACCGGCCAGGTGTGGCTGGCCGTCCCCTCCGACGCCCTGAGCCTGCGGCCCGCACCCGGGGGCGCGTCCCTGCGTGCTACGGCCGGCCCGGAGGCACCCTGGCCCGACCGGACACCAGACGCCTGGACCTGGGATACCACGGTCACCGGCCTGCAGGAGACCTCCGACGGGCTGCGCGCCGAGGTCGCCGCCTGCCCGGGCCTGGCGGCACCGGTGGCCCGCGCCTGGGTCGTAGACCGCATCGTCGCCCCGGACGCCCGGGTCCGGGTCCGGGTCGACCTGGACCGGGTCCGGGTCTACGCCCGCACACCGGGCTGAGCGGGTCTGTTCGTCCGGCGCTGGACCGCCAGTGCGGGTCTTCGTGGGAGGCCAGGGGCTCTGGACCCTGACCTCCCACGAAGACCCGCACCACGCGCCGGACCTGCCTGATTGCGGCCCGTCCGGGTCTGAGTCGAACCGTCGCCCACCAGTACCGACCGCGTCGGTGCTCGTCACCGACCACGCTGGGGGTTCTGGTCCGCTCAGACCCAGACGGGCCGCCGTCCGCCCGGGGCCGCCTCAGACCCGGGTGCCTCGGCGGGCGTACGGGATGACGTACGCCGCGATGAGCACGACCAAGAACACGACGTAGGCGGTGAGCAGCCACCACATGCCCCGCTGGTAGCCTCCGACCAGGTTCATGTTCACCATCAGCGGATCGCCGTCCGGCGTGAGCTGCGGCACGCCTTCCACCACTTTCTGCTCCATGACCTTGGTCTGCTCGATCGCCTTCTTGAATATCTCGGGGACCATCCAGCCGCCGTAGGCGCCGAAGGCCGAGACGATACCCAGGGTGGCCGCGATCTTCCGCTCGGTGGAGACACCCGAGGAATGGGTCAGGGCGTTGGTGACGCCCGCCTTGAAGTGGAACACCGTGGGGATCATCTTGTACATCGACCCGTTCCCGGCACCGGTGGCGGTGAACAGCACCATGAAGCACAGGAGGAAGGGCCAGAAGTGACCGGTCTTTTCGTCAGCCTTGGACGCGGACTCCAGGATCTGGATGGCGGTGAAGATCGCCACGATCATGACGACGAAGGCGAGGACGGTGATGTAGGCGCCGCCGAACCGGTCGGCCAGCCGACCGCCGACCGGGCGGATCAGCGAACCGACGAGCGGGCCGAGGAAGGCGAGCACGACGGTGGCACCAGCGATCGTGATGTGGTCGCTCTCGGGGAACTGGTCGCTGAGCAGCTTGGGGAAGGCGGCGCCCAGGCCGATGAAGGAGCCGAACGTCCCGATGTACAGGAACGACAGGATCCACTGGTGCGGGTCCCTCATCGAGGCCTTGATGCCGCCCAGGTCGTTCTTGGCGCTGGTCAGGTTGTTCATCCCCCAGATCGCACCGCCGATGGCCAGCAGGATGAACGGGACCCAGAACCAGCCTGCGATCGGCAGGTTCTCTTTCGCGTCGCCGGCCGTGACAGCGGCGGCACCGCCGACGACGGTCACCGTGACGAGGATCGGGACGGTGAACTGCGCGATTGCCGAGCCGATGTTCCCGCCCGCCGCGTTGAGGCCGAGCGCCCAGCCCTTGGTCTTCTGCGGGAAGAAGAAGGTGATGTTCGCCATGGAGCTGGCGAAGTTGCCACCACCGAAACCCGCGAGCGCGGCGACGAGCCACAGGGTGTGGAACGACGCCTGGTTGCTGATGGCCCAGGCCATCGCGGTCGTCGGGATGAGCAGCAGCGAGGCCGAGACGATCGTCCAGTTCCGTCCGCCGATCTTGGCGACCATGTACGTGTAGGGGAAGCGCAGCGTCGCCCCGACCAGGGCTGGCGTCGAGATCAGGGTGAACTGCTCGGAGTCGGTGAGCACGATCCCGTACTTGCCCAGGCGCGGGACGGTGATGGCCCACAGTGCCCACACCACGAAGCCGAGGAACTCGGCGTAGACGGAGAACCCGAGGTTGCGCCGGGCGATCTTGGACCCCTCGCGCTCCCACTGCTCCTCGTTCTCGGGGTCCCAGCCCTCGATCCACCTGCCCTTGAGGAACTTCAGACGGCCAGTATTGTCAGATGTCGCCGCAGACATGATCTCTCCCTTGTGACAGCCTGGTCCGGCGGTGGACTCCGAAGGAGCCTAGCAGGTATCGACTACTCTGACTAGTATATATGGTGTTATCCTGTTCTGTCCCGATACATGGCTCCTGACCAGCGGAAACGTCGATCGCGGCAGTTCAGGTCCGAGGTTCGCCTAGGTCTTTGTACCTAGGCGTATCGTGCCTACTCAAGGATGTCACTGCCCGAGCCTGCGACCGAGGAGCCCATGTCCGCCCCGTCCGAGCCCCGCGACCGGCCGAGCCGAGGGCACGGCGACCTGACCCGCCCGGCGCAAGAGCCCGGCGCGGAGCCCACCAGCCTGGTGCCCGACCACCGGCTGCGCCCCCTGACCACCGCCGAGACCGCCCGCTACGCCCGGCACCTGGCGCTGCCCCAGGTGGGCGAGGCGGGGCAGCGCCGGATCCGGGCCGCGCGGGTCCTGGTCGTCGGCCTGGGCGGGCTGGGATCGCCGGTCGCGCTGTACCTCGCCGCGGCCGGGGTGGGCACCGTCGGCCTGGCCGACTTCGACACCGTCGACGAGTCCAACCTGCAGCGCCAGGTCGTCCACGGCACCGCCGACACCGGCCGGGCCAAGGTCGACTCGGCCGCCGACCGTCTGGCCGCCCTCGACCCCGGCGTCCAGGTCGTCCGCCACCCGGCAGGGCTGACCAGCGACGACGCCACGCCGGTCGTGGCCGCCTACGACGTCGTCGTCGACTGCACCGACAGCTTCGAGGCCCGCTACCTGATCAACGACACCTGCCTGGCGCTGCGTACCCCGTGGGTCCACGGGTCGGTCTGGCAGCTCCACGGCCAGGTCGCGGTGTTCACCGGGTCCGGGCCGTGCTACCGCTGCCTGCACCCCGGACCGCCGGACCAGGCACCCGCGACGGGTGTCCTCGGCGTCCTGCCGGGGATCGTCGGCACCGTCCAGGCCGCCGAGGCGCTCAAGCTGGTCCTCGGCGGGCCGACCCTGGTCGGACGGCTGCTCCTGGTCGATGCCTGGGCCATGCGCTTCGACGCTGTGACGCTGGCCCGGGACCCGGCCTGCCCGGCGTGCGGCCCGCGCGACCTGCCCTGACGGATCCCCCGGGTCTGGGCGGCCCCTCGGGCGTCAGCGGTTGCGGTAGAGCTGGCCGGGGGTGGTGGGGCCGAGCAGCTCGGGCACGGTGACCAGGGTGTAGCCCGCGGCCTGGAGCTGGTCGACGATACCGGGGACGGCCTGGACGGAGGTCGGGTGGATATCGTGCATGAGGATGATGGCACCGGGTTCGGTGCCCTCCAGGGCGCGCTGGGTGGTGATCTCGACGTCCCGGTTGCGCCAGTCCTCGGTGTCGACGCTCCACATGATCGCCGCGGCGCCGCGTTCGGCCAGGACGGCCAGGACGGTGTCGTTCGACACCCCGTAGGGCGGGCGGACCAGCGTCGGGGTGGTGCCGGTGGTCTGCTGGACGATCGTGGTGGTGGCGTCGATCTGCCAGCCCGCCTCCTCGGCCGACAGGGTCGTCAGCCGCGGGTGCGACCAGGAGTGGTTGCCCACGGCATGACCCTCGGCGGCCATCCGGGCGACGATATCGGGGTGCTTGTCGACCTGAGAGCCGAGGACGAAGAACGTAGCGGGCACGCCCCGGGCCGCGAGGTCGTCGAGCAGGAGAGCGGTGTAGTCGCCCGGGCCGTCGTCGAAGGTCAGGGCGACGCAGGCCAGCACCGCGCAGTCCGGGCCGGGCGCTGGCGGTTCGGGTGCGGGCTCCGGGGTGGGTTCGGGGACCGGTGCCTCCTGCTGCGACGGGGTGACCGGTGGTGTGGGTACGGGGTCGGCCGAGGGGTCGCGCGCGTCCCGGCCCAGCTGGCGTCCGAGGGGGTCGACCAGGGGGGCGGCCGACGGCGCGTCGGACGGGGTCGCGGCGCTCGGCGGCGCGACCAGCGCCGCCAGGCCCAGCCAGACGGCGCCCACGAGGGCGCCGGACGCCACACGCTGTCGTCTCATCGCCCCTTCGTTCCTTTCGACCGGTATGTCCGAGATCCCCCAGTCTCTCACCCGATACCGCGTAAGGCGAGCCTCTCGTGTCCTGTCGTCCGGTCGGAGGAACCGACGCCGTGTTCCGCGACGAGACACAGGACCGGCCCGACGGTGGCCGGTGTGCCGCGATCTCCCAGGCCCGGCTGCCGGTGGTGGTAGTGGGCGCTGGCCTGCTGCACCTGTCGCCCGATCCTCGGGATGATCATAGGATGTGCATCCTTAGCCAGTATCACGCGGTTTTTCAGCAACGGCTGGGCTATAGTTGCATCATCGGCGGCACGACGTGTACCGGGAGGGATCGCGATGCTCCTCAGTCTCAGCGTGGAGAACTACCAGGCGTTCCGCGACGTCCAAGAGCTGTCGATGCGTCGGACGTACCGACATGCGGTCCCCAGTGCAACCGGCTGGGATCCACAGGTGAGTACGCTCGCGGCGGTCTACGGGGCGAACGCCTCGGGCAAGTCGACCCTGGTCAAGGCCATCGACTATCTGGTCGGTGCCGTGCGCGACTCCTACGTGCGCTGGCCGGTGGACGGCGGTACCCAGGCAGAGCCGTTCCGGCTGGACCGGGACAGCGCCGGGTTGCCGTCGTCGTTCGAGGTCGAGGTCCGGGCCGACGACGGGTTGGACTACCAGTACGGCTTTTCCGTCGACTCTTGCCGTGTCGTACGCGAGTGGCTGTACGTCTACCGGACGGCACGGCGCACCGAGCTGTTCACCAGGGACGGTGCCGAGCTCCGGTTCGGCCGCCCGTTCCGGGGACCGCGCACCCAGCTCGTGGACACGGCCCGGACCAGGCCGAACGCGCTCACTCTGGCGGTCGGAGCCCAGTTCGGCAGCGACCTCCTGGCGCCTGCCCACCAGGCAGTCGTGTCTATCGAGACGTACCGGGCGAGTGTCCACACAGACAGCGGGCTACCAGTCATGGAACTACGCTCGCCGTCGGCTCGTGCCGCGGTCGATCTGCTGACCGAGCATCCCGAGCGCAAGGCAGCATTCCTTGAGCTGATGCGCAACGCCGATATCGGTGTCAGCGATGTCTCAGTCGACGAGCCCTCTCTCGCCGAGATCAAGGCGTGGCCGGAACTGGAGGCGTCGACCGAGTGGTTGAACGAGAACTGGCCGCGGATCAGGCGAAACCTCAGGCAGCTCCGGTTCACCCACACCAGCGCGTCGGGCGGTGTCGACCTGCCCTTCGAGTCCGAGTCGGACGGCACCAAGGCCCTCGTCTCCTTCGCGCCGATCATCCTGGCGGGGCTGGACGAGGGCCGCACGGTAGTGATCGACGAGGTCGACACCAGCCTGCACCCGTTCGTCGTCCGTGCCCTCGTCGGCCTGTTCGCCGACCCCTCGACCAACCCGCGCCAGGCACAGCTGGTGTTCACCACGCATGACACCTCCTTGCTCGGGCGTGGCACCAGCAGCGAACCGCTGGCCCGTGACCAGGTGTGGCGGACCGAGAAGGACCCGGTCACCGGCGCCGCAGAGCTGGTTGCTGTGGCCGAGTACTCCCCGCGCAAGGACGAGAGCCTGGAACGCGGCTATCTCACCGGTCGCTACGGCGGGATTCCGCACATCCCGACACCACTGGTCTCCATGGACCGCTGACGTGGCCCGACGTAAGAAACCTGACGGTCGGCGCCTGGGCGAACCGCGTTCGACCCGCCGCTCCACCGGCACCAGAGTCCCGCGTGCCCGGGTTGCGATAGTCGTCGGTGGCACCGTGACCGAGAAGCGCTACTTCGACATGGTCGAGCGTCAGCTCCGCACCGTGAACGTGAAGGTCGTCGCGTCGCACCGAGACCCCGGCGGCCTGGTGGAGAAAGCCAGGGCACTCCTGGATGCTGATGCGGCCGAGGCGGCAGACCATCACGACCAAGGCAACCGGTGGGACCGTGTCTACGTGGTGACCGACGTGGACGAGTTCGCGCCGCAGCTGACCCACCTGCAGGACCGGGTCAGGCTGGAGGGGATCGACCTGGTCGTCTCCAACCCGTGCTTCGAGGTCTGGCTCGTCTGCTACCAGGCAAGGCCTGTGGCCGACGGGCGAGGTGTCCGGCAGCAGGCCAGAGATCTGGGGCTGGTCACCGGGCCCCGCGGCAAGGATCCCGTGCTGGGTCGGCTGGAGGACTTCGACCGGGCCGAACGGATGGCCCGGGAGCTGCGGGCCGCGCACCAGCGCAACGGCGTCGTCTTCCCCCACGACGCGCCGTCCACCCGGGTGGACGAGGTGGTGCGGTTCCTGCGCGACAAGGCGGCTGAGTCGTCCTGACCACGAGGTGGTCCGCGGACCAGCATGTGGTCACCTGTCGGCTGCGCCGACCGGGCGAGCCGCTCGGGGGTCTGGGTCGGCCACCTGCGGAGGAGCGCTGGCCAGGGCCTATCGTCCTGGTATGGTGTACGTCACCTCTTTACCCTTTTTGGGTCGTCCGTCGATCAGCCTTGAGGCGCCGGTCGTGTACCGTCGCGCAGGGGCGCACACCGTCGTGGTCGGCGTGGCGCTTCGTCGTACCTCACGCGCAGGACCCTGCGTGCCAACTTGTCAGGATGGTATCTGTGACCCAGCCAGTTCCGTTCCCTGGAGTCCCGAGCGTCATCAACGGCAACGGTGCCGTGGCGTACGTGATGCAGCACGTCTGCGGCGGTGTGATCGGGTACCCGATCACACCGTCCACCGAGATCTCGGAGGCCTTCGAGGCCGCCCGGGCCGAGGGGCAGCTCAACGTGTGGGGCCGCCACCCGTTCTTCGTCGAGACCGAGGGTGAGCACTCGGCCCAGTCCGGGGCGCTGGGTGCGGCGCTGACCGGTGGGGCGTTCATCTCCAACGCCTCGTCGTCGCAGGGCATCCTGTACGCCCTGGAGTCGCACTACGTCACCGCCGGGAAGAAGATCGGCGGCTTCGTGCTCCAGGTGGCGGCCCGCGTGGTGTCCAAGCACGCGCTTAACGTCATGGCCGGGCACGACGACGTGTACTCCCTGCTGCCCGCCGGGTACACCATCTTGTTCGGCTCCGACCCGCAGGAGGCCGCCGACCTGGCCGCTATCAGCTACAAGGTGTCGGCGCTGTCCCTGGTCCCCGTGGCCAACGCCATGGACGGGTTCGCCACCAGCCACGTCATGAGCGAGATGGTGCTGCCCGAGCCTGAGCTGCTGCGCACCTACCTCGGTGACCCCGCCGGGCGTATCGCCTGCCCGACGGTGGCCCAGGAGATCTTGTTCGGCGCCCGGGGCCGGGTGTTCCAGCTGGGTCAGTACGTCGCCCGCCACGCCGCCGAGCTGATCGAGACCGACCGGGCGGCCCTGACCGAGTACCTGACCGGCAACGCCGACCAGATCGAGGCCGACGCCACGGGCGACCTGGTGGACTCCACCCTCGCCTGGCTGCCCGACGACCTGCACGCCTCGTGGCGCCGCGCCTGGACCAACGCCTGGACCCAAGGCACCCGCCAGCTGGTGCCGGCCCTGGTCGACCCGAACAACCCGGGTCTGACCGGCCCGGTGCAGAACCAGCCGGACTTCCAGGCCGGGGCGGCCGACCACCGCACCCACTTCGCCTCGGCGGTACCGGGCATCGTCCGGGCGGCCATGGCCGAGTACGCCGAGCTGACCGGCAGGGCGTACGCCCCGGTCCAGACCTACGACACGGCGGACGCTGACGTCGTGGTGGTCGGCATGGGCTCGATCACCGACGACCTGCGCGCCGTCCTGCCCTACCTGCGTGCGCAGGGCATCAAGGTGGGCGTGGCCTCGGTCAAGCTGCTGCAGCCGTTCGGCGAGGCCGAGCTGGTCCAGGCCGTCGCCAACGCCAGGTCCGTGCTGGTGATGGAACGCTCGGACGACACCGCCCTGACCCGCCTGGTCACCCAGGCCCTGTTCCGGGCCGGCGCCAACGCCACCGGTGAACAGTTCGCAGGTATTCCGGCCCTGGTGACGCAGCCGCGCCTGAGCACGGTGATCTTCGGCCTGGGCAGCCACGACGTGCAGCCCCGCCACCTGGTCGCCGCCGTCAAGGCCGCGTCGACCCACGACGCCCCCCCGCTGTTCTACCTGGGCTCGCAGTTCTTCGACGACGCCGCGACCGGCGAGGCCAAGGCCCTGCAGGACCGTCTGCGCGCGGCCTACCCCGAGACCGCCGCCATGGCCCTGGCCACGGAGCCGAACCCGCAGCTGCTGCCCGAGGGCTCCCTGCGCATCCGCTTCCACTCGGTCGGCGGGTACGGCACGGTCGCCACCGGCAAGCTGCTGACCGATATCCTCTCCGGCGCGCTGGACCTGCACTCGAAGTCCGCCCCCAAGTACGGGTCGGAGAAGTCCGGCGCGGCCACCAACTACTACATCACCCTGTCGCCCGAGCACGTGCTGCTGACCAACAACGACCTGGAGGACGTCGAGGTCGTCGTCTCGCCCGACCACATGGTGTTCGCCCACACCAACCCCCTCAAGGGCCTGGTCACCGGCGGCACGTTCATCCTGCAGTCGTCGCTCGGCCCGCTGGAGACCTGGAAGTCGCTGCCGGCCTACGCCCGCCGCACCATCCGCGAGCGCCGGATCAAGCTGGCAGTGCTCGACGCCTTCACCGTGGCCAAGAAGCACGCCCCCAGCGCCGAGCTGGAGACCCGCATGATGGGCATCGCCTTCATCGGCGCGGTGACCGGCCACGTGGAGCGGGTCGCGGCCGGGGCCTCGGCCACCGAGCTGCGCGAGAAGGTACGGGCCCAGATCGTCAAGAAGTTCGGCCGCAAGGGCGCCGCGGTGGTGGACGGCAACATGGCCGTCATCGACGACGGTGCCATCGCCACCCACGTGATCGACTACGACGCCCCCGAGTTCGTGGCGGCCGACGACGAGAAGCCCGCCGCCCGGGTGTCCGGTGCCCTGTCGGCCGCGATGTGCCCCACGGCCGCCACCCCCCGCCCCCAGGCCATCTTCGACCCGGGCTACTACGAGGACCTGGTGGCCCGGCCGTTCCGCGAGGGCACCATCGGCGAGTCGCCGGTGCTGCCGGGTGCCGGTCTGTTCATGCCGGTCGGGACCGCCCAGGCCAAGAACAAGGGCATCTTCCGGCGTGAGGTGCCGGTCTTCGACCCGTCGGGCTGCACCGGCTGCCTGGAGTGCGGCATCGTCTGCCCCGACGCTGCCATCCCCATGACGGTGCACGAGGTGGACGACGTGTTCACCGCCGCCGTCGAAGCGGCGCAGCTGCCTGCGGCCAGCGCCCAGGCCGTCGGCAGGGTGGTGCACGCCTGGGCCGAGCGCACCCGCCGGCTGCTGCGCGAAGCCCCGACCGACGCGACGCTGACCGAGATCGCCACCCAGGCGGCCGACGTGATCGCCGAGTCCGACAAGGCCGCGCGCAAGGCCGTACCCGCCGTGGTCGCGGCCCTGGCCGCCTTCCCGGTGGCTCGCACCCGGCCCTTCTTCGACGCCCCCGAGAAAGAAGAGCCGGGCACCGGCGCCCTGTTCTCCGCCGTGGTCGATCCCTGGAAGTGCACCGGCTGCCTGCAGTGCATCGACGTCTGCGGCCCGAACACCCTGGTCAAGGCCGAGCAGGACGCCGATGTGCTGGGCATCCTGGAGGCCAAGTTCGAGCGGTACACCCAGCTGCCCACCAGCCCGCGCCGCGTCACCGAGGACGCTGTGGCTCCGGGCGGCGACGTCAAGCGTCTGCTGCTGGACCGCACGGCCTACTACGCCATGGTCGGCGGGCACGGCGCCTGCCGGGGCTGCGGCGAGGTCACCTCGATCCGCCTGCTCACGGCGCTGTCGCGGGTGCGGGCCGGGGTCCGCACCAAGGCGCAGATCCGCCAGCTGGAAGGTCTGCTCGACCAGCTGCGGGCCAAGCTCGGCACCCTGACGGGCACAACAGACACCGCTCGTGTCGACCGCATCACCCGGGCCATCGCCGAGCTGGACAAGGCCGTCTACAACGCCGAGGCCGGTCCGACCGGCGACGGCCCGTCCCCGACCATCATCGCCAACTCCACCGGCTGCTCGTCGGTGTACGCCTCGACGCTGCCGTTCAACCCGTACATCGACCCGTGGGTCAACTCGCTGTTCCAGGATGCCCAGCCGCTGGCCCAGGGCATGTTCGAGGGGATCGCCGCCCAGGCGGCCCAGACGGTCAAGGCCCTGCGCACCGCCCGGCTGGAGCTGGACGACGCCTACGACGCCGCCCGGGACGACAAGGCCCTGGCCATGCTGGACTGGCGCGGGTTCACCGACGACGAGCTGGCGATGCTGCCGGTGTTCCTCACCGTCTCCGGCGACGGCGCGGCGTACGACATCGGCTTCGGTGCCATGTCACGGGTGCTGGCCGGGGGCACCCCGGTGAAGATGCTGGTGCTGGACACCGGTGCCTACTCCAACACCGGCGGCCAGGCCTCCACGGCCAGCTTCGTCGGCCAGGACTCCGACCTGTCCCGCATCGGCTCCGCCCACGGCGGCAAGGCCGAGATGCGCAAGGAGCTGGGCCTGATCGCCGCGTTCCACCCGAACGTGTTCTCCTGCTCGGTCTCCACCGCGCTGTACGCGCACTTCCTGGAGACCTCCCAGGCTCTGCTCGGGTACGACGGCGGTGCGGCGCTCATGCAGGTCTACACCCCCTGCCAGCCGGAGAACGGTGTCGCCGACGACCTGTCGGCCAAGCACGCCAGGCTCGCGGTGGAGTCGCGCATGGCCCCGCTGTACGTCCACGACCCGCGCGGCGGCCAGGCCCAGTCCGACCGTTGGTCGCTCGCCGGCAACCCCGACGTCGACCAGCTGTGGACCACAGCGACCGTCCAGCACGTCGACGCCTCGGGCAACCTCCAGCTGCTGGAGACCCCGCTCACCCCGGCCGAGTTCGCCCTGGGCGAGGTGCGGTTCAAGAAGCACTTCCGCAAGCTCAAGCCAGAGCAGGAAGACGCCGCCGTGCCCGTCGCCGAGTACGTCGAGCTGGCGCCGGGCGACCGTGAGGGCCAGGTCCCGTTCGTCTACGCCACGGACGACGACCGGCGCCTGATCAAGGTGGCCTGCGACGGCTCCATCATCGCCCTGGTGGAGGACCGTCGTCGGCACTGGACCACGCTGCAGTACCTGGCCGGTGTCACCGTGGGCGCCCTCTCCGCCTCCCACGCCGCCGAGCTGGCGACGCTGCGCACCCAGCTCGACGAGGCTCTGGAGGCCCGCGAGTCGTCCATGGACGAGATCGCCGCCGCCCTGGCCGAGCTGGCTACGTCCACCGCTCCGCTGGCGCCGACCATGCTGGGTATGCCCGGCCCGGCCCCCGCTGCCGCCCCCGCCGCCGCGGCGGCGGCCCCGGGGATGGACGACTGGCCGATCTGGCTGGACCTGGACGACATCGCCGCCTGCAACGACTGCGGCACCTGCTACCAGGAACTACCGGCGCTGTTCGAGAAGACCACCATGATCGTCGACGGACAGGCCCAGGTCGTCGCCCAGATGAAAGGCGGCGCCCTGGACGGTCTGGAGATCACCCCTGAGATCGCCGCCCGGATCGCCCGGGTCAAGGCCACCTGCGACGCGGAGATCATCCGATGACTACCACTTCCGAACCGAGCACCGCGGTCGGCCCGGGCGTCGATCCTGTCGCGACCTGGCTGGGCGCCAAGGCCGCGCTCGACTCCGCCGCCGAGCAGATGGCCACGCTGCAGTCCGACCGGGCCGTCACCGGTTTCCACCGGCAGATGGACCTGCTGCAGCGCCGCCTGGCGGCCGACCCGCGGGCCTTCCGGCAGATGTTCATCAGCGACGGTTTGGCCGCTGTCGCGGCGGAGTTCCGGGGCCAGGAACTCAGCCGGGAGTTCACGCTGGCCCTGTGGGACGTCCTGTCCCGCGACGACGCCGCGGCGACCGTGCTCATGCGGTTCGTCTGGAACCTGCCGCTGGGCAAGAAGCGCGTGTTCATGCGCGCTATCGACGCGCACCTGTCCGACCGCTACCCCATGTTCGACGGGCTGAGCCAGGACTGGCCGATCAACAGCGGGATCGAGCCGTATATCCGCCCCGCTGAGGAGCGCTCGGAGGACTTCGACCTGGTCAACACCGGGTACCTGGGCTACATGGCCCTGGGCTATACCCAGCGGGACGTCGACCTGTTCGTCTGGCTGGAGGCCATCCGCGACAAGCAGTGCTCGGAGAAGCCGTGCGAGGTCGGCGAGCTGCTGGAAGGGCGCGAGACGCCCAACGGCGGCTGCCCGGTGCGCATCCACATCCCCACCATGTTCGAACTGCTGGGCCAGGGCCGGTTCACCGAGGCCCTGGAGATGATGGAGGAGTCCAACCCGCTGCCCAACGTCACCGGCCGGGTCTGCCCGCAGGAGCTGCAGTGCCAGGGCGTCTGCCTGCACAAGAAACCGATGTCCATCGGCCAGGTGGAGTGGTTCCTGCCCGAACGGGCTAAGCTGGTCGACCCTGACAGCGACCAGCGTCGGTTCGGCCACGTCCCCGACCCGTGGCAGGCGGCGACCAAACCGCCGGTGGCGATCGTCGGGTCGGGTCCGTCGGGCCTGATCAACGCCTACCTGCTGGCGGTCGAGGGCTACCCGGTCACGGTGTTCGAGGCCTTCCACGAACTGGGCGGGGTGCTGCGCTACGGCATCCCCGAGTTCCGTCTGCCCAACGGCCTGATCGACGACGTGGTGCGTAAGATCCGCCTGCTGGGCGGTCGGTTCGTCAAGAACTTCGTCGTGGGCAAGACCGCCACCATGCAGGACCTGCGCGCGGCCGGGTTCTGGAAGATCTTCGTCGGCTCCGGCGCAGGGCTGCCGAAGTTCATGGGCGTGCCCGGTGAGCACCTGCTCAACGTCATGTCCGCCAACGAGTTCCTCACCCGGGTCAACCTGATGCAGGCCGCGCACGACGAGCACGAGACCCCCCTGCCGGAGGTCGCGGGCAAGCACGTCATCGTCGTCGGCGGTGGTAACACCGCGATGGACGCCGCCCGCACCGCCCGGCGGCTGCGCGGCGACGTCACGATCGTCTACCGCCGCACCCAGGCGGAGATGCCGGCCCGGGTCGAAGAGCTGGAGCACGCCCTCGAAGAGGACATCGCGCTCATGCAGCTGCACTCGCCGACGGAGTTCCACGGCGACGCTGAGGGTTTCGTCACCGCTGCGACTATCGAGACGATGGAGCTGGGCGAGCCGGACTCTTCGGGTCGTCGCCGCCCGGTCGCCACCGGTCGCACCTCGCAGATGCCGGTCGACCTGGTCATCATGGCTCTGGGCAACGCTGCCAACCCGATCATCAAGGACTCCGAGCCGAACCTGGCGGTGTCCCGCTGGGGCACCATCGAGCTGGAGTCCGGTTCGCAGGAGACGTCCATCGCCGGCATCTACTCCGGCGGTGACGCGGCCCGCGGCGGTTCCACGGCCATCCTGGCCGCCGGTGACGGCCAGTCCGCCGCCCGCCAGATCCTGGACATCGCGGTGCCTGCCGCCGAGGTGGCCGCCCGGGTGGCCAGCGCCCGCGAGTACACCGAGCAGGCGGCCAGCGAGGCGGTCATCGTCGCTAAGCGCCACCTGTCGGAGGGCATCGAAGAGTTCGTGGTGCGGGCCCCGGTCATCGCCCGGTCGGCCCAGGCCGGCCAGTTCGTCCGGGTCTACCCGGCGGACAAGGGTGAGCTGATCCCGTTGACCCTGGCCGACTGGGACGCCGACGCGGGCACCATCACCTTGGTGGTGCAGGCCGTCGGTGCGTCGTCGGCCCAGATGAACGCCATGCAGCCAGGTGACGTGCTGGCCGGTGTGGCCGGTCCGCTGGGTCGCCCGTCGGTGCTGCACCAGTACCCGTCCGACCAGACGGTGGTCTTCATCGCCGGTGGCCTGGGCCTGCCCCCGGTCTACCCGATCCTGCGCCAGCACCTGCGCCTGGGCAACCACGTCATCCTGATCAACGGTTTCCGCACCAAGGACCTGATGTTCTGGGACGCCGAAGGCGAGTGCGTCCCCGCCCTGCAGGCCGAGTTCGGCGACCAGCTCGAGGTGATCTACACCACCAACGACGGTTCGTTCGGCACCGAAGGTCTCGTCACCACCCCCCTGGAGCAGATGCTCAAGGCCGGCCGGAAGATCGCCGAGGTCGTGACGATCGGCCCCTCGGTGATGATGCGCGCCGTCTCGGACCTGACCAAGCCCTACGGCGTCCCCACGGTGGCGTCCCTCAACGCGATCATGGTCGACGCCACCGGTATGTGCGGCGCCTGCATGGTCCCGGTCATGGTCGACGGCAAGCTGGTCCGCCAGCACGCCTGCATCGACGGCCCCGAGATCGACGCCCACGCCATCGACTGGGACAAGTTCCTGCCCCGGTTCGGCCTCTTCAAGAAACAGGAACAGGCCGCCCGGCAGCGCCACAAAGACCCCGGCAGGGGGACCGGCCTGCCGAGGCAGTAGGAAGGCCGTTCCCTCATTGCCCCAGAGAGGCTTCCGTGAAGCGTTCATTCTTTCGTCAGAACAAGGTGGCAGATGTTGTCGACACCACGGATGCTGCTGATTCGCTGCTGAACACCTGCGACGAAGTCTTGGGGCAGTTCCAAGTGCTCGAGGCTGCCAGCGATCTGGAGACCTGTGAGGATGGAATCGGTGGCAAGATCGGCGGGGTTCTGTCCGCCTCGCAGGTCGATGCATGCTGGATCGAACGTCACGAGAGGATTTCCATAGAACAGGTAGGCAAGTGGCCAATAACCGGTATGATCCTGCCGGTCGCGATCGATGCGACCGACTCGATGCGCTTCCGTGTTCTTTGGGACCAGGCGCAAGATCGTGCGGAATGGCTGCAAAATGTTGAACGGCAGCGCAAAGAGAACGAAATGAATGCCCGCCCTCCGTTCCAAGACGTACCCGAAGGGCCTTTCAACTGTGTGATCGCTTCCGTTGAGCCGACCGGAGTGACGGACGATGAAGGTAAAGTCGAACTAGTTTTCTATCTAACGATCAGAAATCCTGATGATACCACTGTCTGTGTCCGAGTCACCAAGAACGTGCCGCCACTCAGCTTGCGTCGTTTCTACCCTGGCAAGCTCATGCTTGTGGTGGCCCAGCCGGACAAAGGGGGAACTCTTGCCTTTATTTTCAAAGACGACTGACGCCTCCTGTTGCCTCACCCGACCGACGCGCTTCACCAGTAGGGGTGGGACAGTGGGGACGGTTCCTAATGTCTTGCCTGGTCAACGGCCTGTGTGCCCATCTAGCCATGAGGTCCGTGCCCAGATCGTCAAGAAGGCGACCCCCCCTTGTCCTGAGGCAGGCCTCGACTCATGCGGCCAGAGCGGCGAGCGGGACGACGTGCACGCCAGACGGGAGGGTGTAGCCGTACTCGGTTCCGGTGATGATGGCGAGGAATTTCGGTGGGCCGATGCGAGAGGTGTCGACGCGTTCGTTAGCCAGCTTGAGGAGGTTGCGTTCTGCCGCCTCGATCATGGACGACCCGAGTTTGATCTCTGCCGCTGACCATGAACCGTCGTGGTGCTCGATGACGGCGTCGATCTCTAGACCTGTCTCGTCGCGGTAGTGGTGCAGCGTAGCCCGTTGGAGGTCGGCATAGACGCGTAGATCACGTATTGCCATGGCCTCGAAGACCTGGCCGAAATACTCTGGGTCGTCGCCGAGTCGTGTTGCTGAGACTCCCAGGACGGCGCAGGCCAGGGCTGGGTCGGCCAGGTGGATCTTTCCACGGGTGCGCAGCCGGGTGCGGGAGCGCAGGGCGACGCTCCACGCTGGTAGTTCTTCCAGTGCGAAGACGGTGGCCAGGGCGTCGAGGTAGGTGGCGATGGTGGACCTGTCCGTCGGGGCACCGGCGGCTGCCACGTCACGGGTCAGCGACTGGACCGTTGCCTCTGCACTGATGTTGCGCGCCAGGCTCATCAGCAGACGGCGTAGACGCACAGGGTCGTGGCGAGAACCTGAGGCGCCTGGAACGTCGGTGGAACATAGATCGTCGACATAGGACGTGTTGTAGTCGGAGGCTTCTGCGACGGTGGCGTCCAGCAAGGCAGGCCAACCCCCGCGCACGGCCTCGGCGGCCAGGTCGCGGTAGGTGAGCTGGCCGCGCACGCTGGTCAGCGACGACTGCTCTGGCAGGGCCCGTAGTGACACGGTGCCGGTGGAGCGTCCGCTCTCGGCCAGTGTCATGGTGCGCAGACGAAGCCGTCCCAGCCGTCCCGCGCCGGAGTGTCTGCGGATGTCGTCGGGTGGGGTCGCCGACCCGGAGAGGATGAACTGGCCGCGTGCCTGGCGGGTGTCGATCTCGTGACGGATCACGTTCCACAGCGCCGGTGCCAGCTGCCACTCGTCGACAAGGCGGGGAGCCTCGCCGACGAGCAGGCCCGCAGGGTCGAGGTCGACCAGCGCGGCGACCTGCGGCGAGTCGAGCCGCACCGCGCTGGATGCGTGCTCCAGCCCAGTCGAGGTCTTGCCGCAGGCTCGTGAACCTTCCAGCACGATACCGCCCATGGCATGCAGCATCTGGACGACACGTGCGTCGATGACTCGCGGCCGGTACTCCATCGCGCCAGAATACCGCAGTTTGCGACGATTCTGAACAGCAGTCTGCGACGGATCGATGCAGCACTGTGCGACGCTGGCGTCCCGCACTCTGCGGCCCAGGGTTCTTCGTGGTGCTCACCCAGGAGCGCGACTACCTCAGACGGCCCAGCCGGCTGTCCGACACCTACTTCCGCAGGTTCCCCGCGGCGGCCGAGTCGCTCAGCACCCGCTGGCGTCGGTACAACCAGACCCGCGAGGAGCCGTTCGACCCGGAGTCGTCCGGCGACGCCTACCTGTTCGTGCCCGACCGCATGTCGGTGGGCAACACCACGATCGAGGTCGTCGCCGTCCAGGCCGGCTTGGTGCCGGGCCACGGTCGAACGCTGGAGCCACCTCGCTGGCGAAGCTCTGTGGCTACCGGGGTGTGATCCTGATCCGCAGCACTATTGTCTCGTCCTCATCCGCCTGCCGTTCGGCCTCAGAGTGCTGAATCCTTTCGATCTCCTCGCGGTTGGCCGGGTCGGCGCAGAACTCCTTGATGCGTTCGACCGCCTGCGCCACGTTCGGATCGGCGGCCCCGGCGGCATCCATCTCTTCAGCGGTCTCGGCCCCGAAGAGCCGCATCCAGGCAAGAAATGCTGGGCTCGGCGGGTCGTACGCTGTGGCACTCAGCTGGTGCGCCGGGTCGTCGGACTGCAACATGATGGTGACGTTCTTCATGGCCGAACCGTAGCACCGGGCCGATCCGAGATCCGCCGGTGCGACACTTTCACGCCGATGCGACCCTTTAAAGTGTCGCATCGGCGTGAAAGTGTCGCACCGGCGACGTGGCTGGTCTGCTGCGGGTCGCGTAGTTCCCGGACGGGCACGGCGGACGGCACCCGTAGCCAGTCAGACACGCATCCGCCTACCACCCGCCCGGCTTGTGCTCGGTGCTCGGTTCCTGGGTCCCTGTCTTCCGTCTGTACCGCGACCTGCAACCGTCTGGACCTGTTGTGCGGGAGGTCGCCGCCTGGACCTGACCGACCGACGAACTGGTGCCATGGCTACGGGAGGTCTCATATCTGGTCTGGGCGTCTTGGGCCTGGTCGACGGACCGGTACTCATGGCCACGTGTGAGGTCTTCGTGTCTGGTTCTTTGTGCTGGACCGTCGTCGTGTGCCTGGCAGACGTACAGACCGGGCGGGTGGTAGGCGGATACGTGTCTGACTGGCTACGGGTGCCGTCCGCCGTGCCCGTCCGGGAGCTACGCGACCAGATCATGGTGCTTGCGGGAGTTCTCGCCGGGGTTGCCGACCGACGCGTCGCATGAGTTCGAGACTTCTGTCGCGGATTCGAGAGTTAAACTCTCGAATCCGCGACAGAACTCTCGAATCGACGGTCGAGGTTGCGGTGGGGCTCAGGTGTTGAAGTCCCAGACCAGCCCCACACTTGGTCTTGAGTACGTCAGGCACGCGGTGGTCGGTTGACGTACCACGCGGTAGTTCTCAGCCGGGACGGTTCCGGCGGCCCGTCACAGGCCGGCGATCTGCCGCAGGGCGGCGATGTGGGCGGCGTAGTCGCGGCGGCCCTGGGAGGTCAGGCGCACCCAGGTGCGCTGGTGTCCCGCGGCCTTGGCCTTGTCCAGGGCGACGACCCCGGTCTTCTCCAGGCGGGACAGGTGCTTGGACAGGACGGAGTCGGCGACCCCGAGCGTCAGGCGCAGCGCGGCGAACTCCATCGACTCCACCTGCGACAGGCTGGCGCAGATCCGCAGCCGTACCGGGGCGTGGATCTCCTCGTTGAACTGGACGGCCGTCATGCGCTCGCGGTGCCGGTGTGCCGGGTCCACCAGGTCTCGCAGGCCCAGCACACGCCGATATAGCCCGCGGCCGCGATTGCACCCAGGACTGGCGCCCAGCCGGGGTGCGCATAGGCGGGCAGCCAGGTGCTCAGCACCAGGGCGCTCAGCGTCAGCAGCTGGACCACGCCGACAGGGGTGTCCAGGGCCGAGAACAGCTGCGGCCGCACGCCGCGGCGGCGCCAGGAGCGCACCAGGGACACGATGATCAGCGTCTCCACCGCGACGGTCCAGACCATGACGGTCACCCGCACCCACTCGGTGCCGATGGCGTTGGCGCCGATGAGCACCCCGAGGCAGAGCCCGAGGCTGGTGTAGAACCACGGAGGGTTGCCGACCGCCCGCTTCTGCTCGTCTTCCGCGGCGGCGGCGAGGGCCAGCGCGGCGGCGGCCTCCGCACCGTCGACGGTCGGCGCGGCCTGGTCGGGTGCGGCTGGGTCTGGTGTGCCCCATGCCGCCGGGGTCTGGTCCATCGGTCCGTCCTTCCTGCAACGTCCCACTTTCCGTAGCGGAAAATATAGCCGCCACTTTCCGCTGCGTCAAGTGGCTGGGTCAGGCTGGGTGCGGGCGAGACCAGCCGACGGGGAAGGTCGGGGTCGTCGGGGCGGAAGGTGATGCCTCGGGCCAGGGGCAGGAACGCGGGGGACAGTGGTAGACGGATACGCTTCCGACCGGCTACGGGGTGCTGCCCGCCGTGCCCGTCCGGGAGCTACGCGACCGGAGCATGGTGCTTGCGAGAGTTCTCGCCGGGGTTGCCGACCGACACGTCGCATCAGTTCGAGACTTTTGTCGCGGATTCGAGAGTTAAACTCTCGAATCCGCGACAAAAGTCTCGAATCGACGGTCGGGGTTGTGGTGGGGCTCAGGTGCTGAACGCGGACATGGTGTCCAGGTGGTCAGGTCTCATTCTTGTCGGGTGCCGCACCCGCCGCAGAAGCGTGCGTCGGGGGCGAGCTCGGCGCTGCACGAGGTGCAGTGCTTCGGCCCGGCCGCGGCAAGGTTCGTGCCGCACTCCTGGCAGAACCTCACGCCGTCGGGGTTCTTGTTCCCGCAGCCGGGGCAGCGGCCCGCCGCCTCCTGGGCGGCTTTCGCGGCCTCGGCGGCTTCCTGGGCGGCTCTCGCCTCGCCTGCTGCGTGCTCGGCGGTCGCGATGTTCTGCTGGACCAGCTGTAGTCGTGCGTCCTGCGGCCATGCCGACGGGTCGCGTCGGTACGCCTCCCGCCCGATCTCGAGAAGGAGCTCGTTCTCCTGCTTGCGCAGGTGGGCGAGGTCGCCTTGGGCCGCCAGCAGCTTGCCTTCGGGGGTGTCCTGGGGGACGACGCTCCGCGCGATACCGCCCAAGATGCCGCCGAGGCTGCCCAGCCCTCCGAACGGGTCGTTGCTCGTCATGGGTGCAGCGTCCTCCTTCGCTCTGCCGCCAGCCCGGTGCCGACCGCGTCCGAGACCTCGGCCGCGAGCGTGACTCTACCCTCCAGAGGGCCAGGGCTGTCAGGACCTCAGGCAGCCCCGGCGGGACAGTGGGGACGGTTCCTAATGTCTTGCCTGGTCAACGGCCTGTGTGCCCATCTAGCCATGAGGTCCGTGCCCAGATCGTCAAGAGGACGACACCTTGGCGTCGGGCTCGGCCAGTGGATGGCCTGGGTGTCGCCGGAGGCTCCCGCCCATCTGTGGATAACGCATCCCGTCGTGTGGGCGCCGTCCTCTAGTGTCGTCGGCATGAACAAGACTCCAGGTGGCGAACTCCTCATCTACCAGACCGACGACGGGACGTCGGCCATCGACGTGCGCCTCGACGGTGACACGGTGTGGCTGAACCGGCAGCAGATGGCGGCCCTGTACGCCAGGGACGTGAAGACCATCGGCAAGCACATCGGCAACGCCCTGACCGAAGAGCTGGCTGGGCTCTCAGCTGTCGCAAAATTTGCGACAGTTCGAACCGAGGGGGCTCGCCAGGTGACTCGTCTTGTCGAGCACTACAACCTGGACATGGTCCTGGCGGTCGGCTACCGGGTCAAGTCCCCGGAGGGAGTCCTCTTCCGCCGCTGGGCGACGACCGTCCTGCGTGACCACCTGGTCACGGGCTACTCGATCAACCAGCGGCGGCTCGACCAGCTCAACCAGGTCCTGCGGATCATCGGCCGGTCGGGGATCGCCGAGGTGGCCGGTGTGGCGAGCGTGCTCCAGGTCTACGCCGACGGGCTCGGTCTGCTCGACGACTACGACCACCAGCGACTGGCCAAGCCGAAGGGCGAACCCAGCACCTGGCAGCTGACCTACCCGGAGGCCCGCGAGCTCGTTGCCTCGATGGGCTTCGCCAGCGACTCGGACCTGTTCGGCCTGGAGCGTGACGGGTCGTTCCAGTCGAGCGTGGCCCAGGTCTACCAGTCCTTCGGTGGTCACGAGCTCTACCCGAGCCTGGAGGAGAAGGCAGCGACCCTGCTCTACCTGGTGGTGAAGAACCACTGCTTCGCTGACGGGAACAAGCGGATCGCTGCCGCGCTGTTCGTCTATTTTCTCGACCGCAACGGTGCCCTGCGGGACGCGGACGGCAGCCTCCGTGTCGACAACAGCACCCTGGCGGCGATCACGCTGATGATCGCCCTCTCGCAACCGGAGGAGAAGGACGCCATGTGTGCCCTCGTCATGAACTTCCTCGCGCGGGCCGGTGGGGGCGGTTCCTAATGTCTTGCCTGGTCACAGCACATCTCCTGCTCGGCTGCTCCGGGCGGGTCGTGCCCCGGTCGGCCTGCACGGTCGGGGCGGCAACCAGGGCGGCCACGATGCCTGCAGGCTGCGTCGAGCACCGCGGCAGAACTGCGCCTGGTGCCACGGCAAGGCGCTTGAGGGGACTCGTCGGGGTCTGATTCATTGATATCAGTTCACGATATCGAGGTGGTGGTGAGGGTGTCCGAGCAGGTAGTGCTGCGCAACCTGCCTGACGGGACCAAGGCGCGTCTGCGGGCCCACGCCAGGCGCCACCTGCGTCGGCCGTCCCCCGAGGCTGAGGCCAGAGTGATCCTGCAAGAGGTGCTCGGCGAAGGGGGCGGTCCGTCGCTGAGGCGGTACCTCGACGGGGCGGCCGCCTTCCGGGCCGAGTTCGGCGGTGTCGAGCTGGAGCGGCCGGAGTACACCGACTACGAGCCGAGGGACCCGTTCGCGTGATCGTCGCCGACACCAACGTCGTCTGCGAACCGCTCAAGGAGCGCCCGTCATCGGCGGTCCTGCGGTGGATGGCCGACCATCACGACCAGGATCCTTCGCGACCGGGGACAGTGGGGACGGTTACCTGTGTCCCACCTCGTGTCTCGAAGCCGACGGATTGAGTCTGACAGACGCGCAGCGGCGATAGCCTGGGGTGCGTGGTCGCTGAGCTGGTGTCGAACGTCAAGGACGTCGCGTTGGTGTTCGAGGGCGGGGGGATGCGGGCCAGCTACACCGCGGCGGTGGTGACGACGCTGCTCGACGCGGGGATCCACTTCGACTGGGTCGGTGGGATCTCCGCCGGGTCGTCGAACACGGCGAACTACGTGGCCCGGGACGCCACCAGGGCAAAGCAGTCGTTCGTGGACTTCGCCGGGGACCGTCGCTTCGGCAGCCTGTGGACGTTCCTGCAGGGCAAGGGCTATTTCGACGCGCACTACATCTACGAGCAGACCGCCGGACCCCACCAGGCGCTGCCGTACGACTTCGCGACGTTCCGCGCCAACCCGGCGCAGCGGCGCATCGGCGCGTTCGAGTGCGATACCGGCACCCAGGTGTACTGGGGCCGGGACGACCTGGACACCCTGCCGACGTTGATGCGCCGGGTGCGGGCCTCGTCGACCATGCCCGTCCTCATGCCGCCGGTACGCATCGACGGCCGGACGTACGTGGACGGCGCGCTGGGCCCCACCGGCGGGATCGCGCTCGACGCGGCGCGCGCCGACGGCTACCAGCGGTTCTTCGTGGTGCTGACCCAGGAGCGCGGCTACCGCAAACGGCCCAGCCGGGTGCCGTGGCTGTTCGACGCCTACTTCCGCAGGTTCCCCGCGGCGGCCGAGGCGCTCAGCACCCGCTGGCGCCGGTACAACCAGACCCGCACCGAGCTGTTCGACCTGGAGTCGTCCGGCGAGGCCTACCTGTTCGTGCCCGACCGCATGTCGGTGGGCAACGCCACACGGGACGTCGCCGCCCTGGCGGCCAGCTACGACGCCGGCCTGGCCCAGGCCCGCGCCGAGCTGCCCCGGTGGCGCGAGTTCCTCGGCCTGTGAGGCCGATCGGGGGTATCGACCGGCGGAGGGACCGAGAAGCAAGGGCGGGGTTGGCGGGGGCAGGCGGGCCGCCGCTAACCTGACCTGGTGACTGACAGCAGCGTGCCCAACTGGCGCGACCTCAAGGCCCCCGCGCACACCGTCGACGGGTTCATCGCGGACTTCATGCGTGAGCTCAACTACGGCCAGGGCGTGTCCTTGGTCCGCAGCTCGCAGAACGACCAGTACCTGGCCCTGTCGCGCACGGTGCGCCACCACCTGCAGGCCCGGTGGATGGACACCCTGGCCAAGCAGCACGAGGCGCAGGCCAAGGCGGTGTGCTACCTGTCGGCGGAGTACCTCATGGGGCGCCAGCTGGACAACGCGCTGCTGGCCTCCGACATGGACGATATCGTCGAGGAGGGCCTGGCCCGGCTGGGCCTGAACCTCACCGAGCTGCGCGCCCAGGAGGTCGAACCGGGCCTGGGCAACGGCGGTCTGGGGCGGCTCGCGGCCTGCTTCGTGGACTCGGCGGCGACCATGTCGGTGCCGTGCATCGGCTACGGCATCCGCTACGAGTACGGGATCTTCCGCCAGGAGTTCGTCGACGGCTGGCAGGTCGAGCACTCCGACCGCTGGCTGGCCATGGGCAACCCGTGGGAGTTCCCCAACCCCGAGGTCGCGGTGACGGTGAACTTCGGCGGGACGACGCAGACCTATACCGACGCCAAGGGTCGGACCCGCAGCCGGTGGCTGCCGGAGTGGGACGTGCTCGGGGTGCCGTACAACTACATGGTCCCCGGTTACCGCAACGGGCGCGTCAACACCCTGCGGCTGTGGAGCGCTCGGGCGACCCGGCCGTTCCGGCTGGCCGAGTTCAACTCCGGCGACTACGTCGGCGCGGTGCAGGGCCAGACCTTCGCCGAGAACATCTCCGCGGTGCTGTACCCGGAGGACTCCACCCCCCAGGGCAAAGAGCTGCGGCTGCAGCAGCAGTACTTCTTCTGCGCCTGCTCGATCGCGGACTTCGTCGACCACGTCCTGCCCGACGGCTACGACCTGCGCCGCCTGCCCGAACGGGTTATCTTCCAGCTCAACGACACGCATCCGGTGATCGCGGTGCCCGAGCTCATGCGGGTCCTGGTGGACCTCGAGGGTTTCGACTGGGACGAGGCGTGGGAGATCACCAAGAAGTGCTTCGCCTACACCTGCCACACCCTGCTGCCCGAGGCGCTGGAGGTATGGTCGGTCGATCTGCTGGGCCGCTTGCTGCCCCGGCACCTGGAGATCATCTACAAGATCAACGACGACTTCCTCGACGAGGTGCGGGCCCAGTTCCCCGGGGACGAGCTGCGGGTGCGGCGCATGTCGATCATCACCGACTACCCGACGCGGGCGGTGCGCATGGCGCACCTGGCGACGGTGGCCGGGGCGAAGGTCAACGGCGTCGCCGAGCTGCACTCTCAGCTGCTGCGCGACAAGGTGCTGCCGGACTTCTCGCAGTTCTGGCCCGAGAAGTTCACCAACGTGACCAACGGCGTCACGCCGCGCCGTTTCGTCCGCCTCGCCAACCCGGGGCTGTCCGCGCTGATCAGCGAGGCGATCGGGACTGGCTGGATCACCGACCTGAACCGGCTGGCCCAGCTGGAGCCCCTGGCCGACGACGCGGAGTTCCGGGCCCGCTTCCGCCAGGTGAAACGCAACAACAAGATCCGGCTGGCCCAGCTGCTGGCCACCCGGGACGGTATGACGCTGGCCCCGGACCGCATGTACGACGTCATGGTGAAACGCCTGCACGAGTACAAGCGGCAGATGCTCAAGCTGCTGCATATCGTCACCCTGTACAACAAGCTGCATACCGGGGTGCTGAAACCTGAGGACGTGACTCCGCGGGTGTTCGTCTTCGGTGCGAAGGCCGCCCCGGGCTACCGGATGGCCAAGCAGATCATCGGGCTGATCAACGCCGTGGGACGGGTCGTCAACGCCGACCCGAAGGTCAACCAGGTGCTCACGGTGGCGTTCCCGCCGAACTACAACGTGACCCTGGCCGAACGGATCGTCCCGGCCGCGGACCTGTCCGAGCAGATCTCCCTGGCCGGGAAAGAAGCCTCCGGCACCGGGAACATGAAGTTCGCCCTCAACGGCGCGCTGACCATCGGCACCGACGACGGCGCGAACGTCGAGATCCGGCGCCTGGTCGGCGACGACAGCTTCTTCCTGTTCGGCCTGCTGGAACCGCAGGTCGACGAGCTGGTCACGGCGGGCTACCACCCGACTGCATACTACGAGCAGGACGCCGACCTGCGGGCCGCGATCGACCTGGTCGCGTCCGGTGCCTTCTCCGACGGCGACTCGTCGGTGTTCGAGCCGGTCGTCGCCAACCTGCTCAACGAGGACCGGTTCCTGGTGCTCGCGGACTACGCCGCCTATATCCAGGCCCAGGCCCAGGTCGACGCGGCCTACGCCGACGCCGACGCCTGGTCGCGGTCGGCCATCCTCAACGTGGCCCGCTCCGGCTTCTTCTCCTCGGACCGTTCGGTGCGCGACTACATCGACCGCATCTGGCACACGCTGCCCATCATCGAGGACGTCTGACCACCCTTCGACGTCGGCGCCCGGTGCTGGCTGCTCTGGCGGTCCTGGCCCGGCACGCCGTTGCCCGGCTCATACCGTTAGGTTCCGGACGCTTGGTAGCCTGTGCGTCGTCGTGACGTTCGTCGCCGACGGAGGGACCGGGGTCGGAGGGACTGCTGTGGCCACCTACATGAAGCGCTGCACACAGTGCGGCACGCCGATCGACGGCGACGCCCGGGTGTGCTCGTCGTGCGCGACCACCGCTCCGTTCGGACGGGCCTGTCCGGGGTGTCACCGCGCTGTGGACAAGGCCCAGCGGGTGTGCCCCGGGTGCGCCCGGGCGCTGTGGGTCCACTGCCCCACCTGCACCCAGTGGACATTCGTCCAGGACGCCTGCGAGAGCTGCGGCACGGGTCTGATGCTGCGCTGCCCGAACGAACGCTGCGGGGCCTACCAGTTCTTCGAGAACGCTTTCTGCACCGACTGCGGAGAACGGTTCGACAAGTGACCGCCTGACAAGAGAGGAGACGAGCATGGCCATGCAAGCATTCACCAGCAACTACCACGACAAGTCGGAGGACGCCGGGTTCCAGTTCGTCTTCGACTGCGACTCGTGCCGCGACGGGTACACCAGCTCGTTCATCGCGTCGACGACCTACAAGAAGGGTCGTTTCATGCGGACGGTCTCCGGCGGTGCCCGGAGCGTCGGCTACCTCGCCAGCGGGCGGACCGGTTCGATGGGCTACGCCGCGGGGTCGATGCTCGACCGGATGGACGACCGCTACCGGGGCAAGAGCCCGGAGTGGCGCAAGGAGCACGAGAAGGCCTTCGAACGCGCCCAGAACGAAGCCATGAAGCACTTTCACCGCTGCCCCGGCTGCAACCACTGGGTCTGCGACCAGTGCCTGAACGAGGAAGCCGGGCTGTGCGTCAAGTGCGCCCCCCGTCAGAACGTCGTGGTGGCCAGGGCGCACGCCGACGCCGCGGTCCGCAATATCCGCGCGGCTGGCGCTGACGCCCAGGTGTGGCACGGCACCATCGAGCAGCAGACCACGATGTGCCCCACCTGCGGCAAGCCTGCCGGGGCCGGGAACTTCTGCAACAACTGCGGTACGTCGATGCAGCTCAAGGCCTGTCCCTCGTGCCAGGCGCCCCAGGCGCAGGGCGTGAGCTTCTGCAACAGCTGTGGCACCTCCCTGAGCGCCGCCGCCGCGCCTGCCCCGCCCGCGCCGACGGTGTGCAGCGGCTGCGGCACCCAGAACCCGCCCGGGACACGTTTCTGCGGCCAGTGCGGTACACCGGCATGAGCTACATAGACGATCGCGCCCAGCGGCTGCTGACCAACCGGGAGTGGCGGCGCAACCACAGCTGGTGGGTGGTCGGGATCGCGATCGCGTTCATCCTGCCGCCCCTGGCGCCCCTGGGCTTCGTCTACCCGTTGACGAAGTCGGCCCGAAAGATGTGGTGGGTGCTGTTCAGCGTCCTGGTCGCCGTCACGGTCGGGTTCTACGTGGTCGCCGCTGTCGGAGGGCATGCCTCGCTGGGCCTCTTCATCAGGATGACCGATGTGCAGGGCCTGTGGGTCGCCGTCCCCTACGCGCTGTGGGCCCTCGACCTGCTGGTCGCCGTAGCCGTGCGTCCCGTCCTGCTGCGCGAGCTGGCTCGCGTCGGCGCCGAGCGGGCCGGTCGCCTCACGTCCCCTGCCGCGGCCCAGGGCATCGACCAGTTCCCGGTCCACGACGCCCGGACCTGGCCGCCCGACCGCTGACCCGTCTGGCCCGGTGGTCGGCTGCCGCGGCTCAGGCGGTGACGAACCCGGCGCTGGCGTCCGTCACCTGCACGGTCTGGCCCTGGGTGCCGTAGTAGCCGTCGTTGAAGCCGTCGTTGAAGTCGTCCATGAAGCCGATGCTCCAGAAAAAGATACCGAGGAGCAGGCTGGCCGCACCGGTCGCCACCCCGGCGATCGCCATGCCCTTGCCCTTGTCGCCCCGCTCCTTGATCTGGTTGAGCGCGATGATACCCAGGACGAGCGCGACGATCCCGACGACTAGGCAGGTGCAGAACAGGAACGAGGTGATCCCGACGGCCATCGCCGCGATGGCCAGGCCGTTGGTGCGCTGCAGCGGCGGGTGCGGCAGGTACGGCTGGCCATAGGGTGGCGGGTAGGCGCCGCCCGGCGGCCCGTACGGCGGCATCCCGTAGGGATCGTACGGCGGCATCCTGTAGGGGTCGGACGGCGGTGCGCCGTAGGGGGAGGGGCCGTATGTCGGCGGTGCGCCGTATGTCGGCGGCGTCCCGTAGGCGGGCACCCCGGCCGCGGGCTGGCCGTAGGGTGATCTGCCGGGGTCCGAGGACGGGGTCGGCGCCGATGCTGGGTCCGGGGGTAGGCCCGGCACGGCGAAGGGGTTCGGGGGCACCTCGCTCATAGACGCAGCTTACCGGACACCGGTACCCGTACGGGCCGGTTCGTCCCCGACCGGACCGATTCGTCCGTCACAGTATCTGAACAGCTGCCCGGGCCGCCTTTCGTGCTCGTCGACCCGAAGGGTGGTCGCGGCACACCCGCAGGCAGCACTTCGGGCGAACGAGCTCGCGTCGATCAGGTGTGCGCCCGGGCTGGGGTGGAAGAATCCCAGGCGTGAGCGCCACCACCTTCTCTGACCTCTCTTCCGCGCACGGTGCCGATCTGGTCGCCGCCCTGCGCCGGGCCGTGCGCGGCGAGGTGGCCGACGACACCCGCCGCCGGGCCGAGTTCTCCACCGACGCGTCGAACTACCGGGTGGTGCCGCAGGTCGTCGTCGCGCCCCTGGACACCGACGACCTGCTGGCCGCCCTGTCCGTGGCCCGGGAGGCCGAGGCCCCCGTCACCGCGCGCGGCGGGGGCACGTCGGTAGCGGGCAACGCGGTGGGCCCCGGGGTGGTGCTGGACCTGGTGCGGCACCTGGACCGGATCGGGCCGGTCGATCCCGAGGCCCGCACGGTGCGGGTCGAACCGGGCGTGATCATGGGCGCGCTGCAGCGGGCCGCCGCACCGCACGGGCTGCGGTTCGGCCCGGACCCGTCGACCTGGACCCGGGCCACCCTGGGCGGGATGATCGGCAACAACGCCTGCGGTCCGCACGCCGTGGCCTACGGGCGCACCGCCGACAACGTCGTCGACCTGGACGTGGTGGACGGCACCGGACGACGCTTCACCGCCACCGCCGGGGACCTGTCGCCGGTGCCCGGCCTGGACCGCCTGGTCACCGGCAACCTCGATGTCCTGCGCACCGAGCTGGGCCGGTTTACCCGGCAGGTCTCCGGGTACTCCCTGGAGCACCTGCTGCCCGAGCACGGGACCGACCTGGCCAAGGCCCTGGTCGGCACCGAGGGCACCTGCGTCACCGTGCTCGGGGCGACGCTGTGCCTGGTCGACCTGCCCGCCGCACCGGTGCTCGTCGTACTGGGCTACCCGGACATGGCCGCCGCCGCCGACGCGGTCCCCCCGCTGCTGGCGCACCGACCGCTGGCGGTGGAGGGCATGGACGCCCGGCTGGTGGACGTGGTGCGCCGGGTACGCGGCGCGTCGTCGGTGCCGCCCCTGCCCGACGGGGGCGGCTGGTTGTTCTGCGAGGTCGGCGGCGCCGACGTGGTCGAAGCCCTGGCCGCCGCTCGACGGCTGGCCGCCGACGCCGGGACCGCCCAGGTGGCGGTCTACCAGCCCGGGCCCGCCGCGTCCGCGGTGTGGGGGATCCGGGCCGACGGTGCCGGACTGGCCGGGCGCACCGCGTCGGGCGCCCCGGCCTGGCCGGGGTTCGAGGACTCGGCGGTGCCGCCGGAGCACCTGGGCGACTACCTGCGCGCCCTGGCCGCGCTCATGACCGACCACCAGGTCGACGGCATGGCCTACGGGCACTTCGGCGACGGCTGCGTCCACCTGCGCCTGGACGTCGACCTGGTGCGGGACGGTTCGGCGCTGCGCTCGTTCATGACGGACGCCGCCGAGCTGGTCGCGTCGTACGGCGGGTCGCTGTCCGGCGAGCACGGCGACGGCCGGGCCCGGTCCGAGCTGCTGCCGATGATGTACTCCCCGCGGGCCATGGAGGTGTTCCGCGCCTTCAAGCACCTGTTCGACCCGGCCGACCTGCTCAACCCCGGGGTGCTGGTGGACCCCCGCCCGCTGGACGCCGACCTGCGCCGACCCGCCGCCCGGCGGCTCGGCGCCCGTGGCTTCGCCTTCACCGAGGACGACGGGGACCTGACCACCGCGGTGCACCGCTGCGTCGGGGTGGCCAAGTGCCGGGCCGACGGCGGTTTCATGTGCCCGTCGTACCAGGCCACCGGCGAGGAGAAGGACGTCACCCGGGGCCGGGCCCGGGTGCTGCAGGAGATGGCCAACGGGACGTTGGTGTCCCGGAGCTGGTCCGCGCCGGAGGTGGCGGCCTCCCTGGACCTGTGCCTGTCGTGCAAGGCATGCTCGGCCGAGTGCCCGGCCGGGGTGGACATCGCCCGCTACAGGTCGGAGGTCACCCACCGTCGCTACCGCGGGCGGCTGCGCCCGTCGAGCCACTACGCCCTGGGCTGGTTGCCCCGCTGGGCCCGCGCCATCACCGCCAGCCGTCTCGCCCCCCTGGTCAACGCCCTGCTCGGCCTGCGTCCCGTCGCCCGCTTCGTCCTGCGCGCCGGAGGCATGGACCCCCGCCGTGACATGGTCACCTTTGCCCGCACCCCCTTCCGGGCCCTGGCCGCCACCCACCTGCCGACGGGGGAGTTCGAGAGTTCTGTCACCGGTTCGAGAGTAGAACTCTCGAAATCACGACAGAAGTATCGAACGGCCAGCACGGGGCGGCCGGTGCTGCTGTGGACCGACTCCTTCAACGACAACCTCTCGCCCGAGATCGCCCTGGCCATGGTCCGGGTGCTGCGCGACGCCGGGTACGACGTGCTGGTGCCCGACCACGCCGCCTGCTGCGGCCTGACCTGGATCTCCACCGGGCAGCTCGACGGGGCGAAAAGACAGCTGCGGCACCTGCTGGGCGTCCTGGCGCCGTTCGCGGTCAACGGCGTCCCGATCGTCGGGGTGGAACCGTCGTGCACCGCCGTGCTGCGCTCCGACCTGCGCGACCTGCTGCCCGACGACCCCCGCGCCGAGACCGTCGCCGCCGCCACGCGGACGCTGGCCGAGCTGCTCACCGCCGACCCGCCCGTCGGCCCCGGCGACCGCTGGACCCCACCGGACCTGTCGGACGTGCGCCTGGTCGCCCAACCCCACTGCCACCACCACGCCGTGATGACCTGGACCGCCGACCAGGAGCTGCTGGACCGCACCGGCGCCCAGGTCACCGAGCTGTCCGGCTGCTGCGGCCTGGCCGGCAACTTCGGCATGGAGCAGGGTCATTACGACCTGTCCGTCGCCGTCGCCGAGCACGCCCTGCTCCCCGCCCTGCGCGAGGCCGACCCTGACGACGTCTACCTGGCCGACGGTTTCTCCTGCCGCACCCAGGCTCAGCACCTGGCCGGGAAGTCCGGGGTCCACCTGGCCCAGCTCCTAACCGCCCACCGGGCTACGTAGCTGCCACCGCGTGCACCTGGCCGACAGTTTCTCCTGACGTACCCACTGGGCGCGTCGGGGTCTGGCAACGGTCCTGATCGGTCGTCGCGCAGGGGCAGACCGGGTTCAGGCAGCGGACGGAGTCAGTGAAGATCTGTTCTCCACGCACCACTTCGGGGCCTGCCTCAGCGCAAACTTGTGAAGTGCGTCCAAGTGCGACTGCAACGACGGCCTGTTCCCGTTGGGGAAATAGATAGAAAAGTGCCCTTGATCGACGTGCTCGATGGCATACGTCCTGTTCTCGATCTGGATGTGTCCACCCCGGCCGACGTGGTGGACGCTGAGCTCAAGGCCGTCAATACGGAGTCGTCGGTCCGTCACTGCCTCAGCTTATCAGGGGCATCGGCCGCGGCGGCCTCGGTCACGGCGACCTGCGGCCCGGCGGCCCACGAGCTGTATGCGGTACTCGGCGCGCTTGAGCGGACGTTCGACGTCAGTCGTCATCACTCGGGCCGAGGGACGTCGGGGGCGTCGTCGAGCCAGACCAGGTTCTCACCGGGGCCCCGCGGCATCCCGGCGGCGTACGCCTCGGCGGTCTCGCGCCACCGGTTGAAGGTCAGGAGCAGGCTCTCGTAGTGCCCCAGCTCGGTGGCGCTCCACAGGTGCTTGTCCATCTCTCCGGCGAACCGGGTGAGCTCGCCCTCCGACAGCAGCGCAGTCCAGGCGAACGCCGCAAGCACCGCAGCCCGGACGTCGCCACCAGCCACCAAGGTGGCACGCATCAGCCTGCTCGACAGACCGATGCCCTCCTGCTGGTGCTCCAGATCGTCGGCCCGCAGGACGACGAGGTCAGAGGCATCACGACGGGTGATACGCACAGCACCCTTGTCCGTCTGCGCGATCACGGCCTTGGGCGTGCGCAGGAACTCGGTCAGCGTCGCAGCATCCACACCCTGCAGCATACATCAGATCAACATCAGATGTAAGCGTGCGGCGAGGCTCCCCAGAAGCGCTCCCGCCGCTGTCACCGACCGAGCAGTCCTGCTCCCTGTCCTGCGTCAGGCGACCCCGACGACGTGCACCTGGCCGACGGCTTCTCCTGCCGCACCCACTGGGCGCGTCGGGGTCTCAGTTTTCGTAGTGGTAGCGGCAGGACGCGATCTCGATGGTGTCGTCACGGTGGCGGTAGACCACACGGTGCTCGTCGTCGATGCGCCGGGACCACCAACCGGTGAGGTCGCCGCGCAGCTGCTCGGGCTTGCCGATCCCCGCGCAGGGATCACGACAGATGTCTCGCAGGAGCCGGTTGATGCGTACGAGCAGGCGGCGGTCGTGCGTCTGCCACCACTCGTAGTCTTCCCAGGCGCGCTCTTGCCAGAGAAGCCTCACTCGACCAGCTCTCGTTCCACGCCCCGACCGGCGTCGAGGTCCGCGACGGCTGCGCGCAGCCGTCGGGCGTTGGCCGGGCTGCGCAGCAGGTAGTCGGTCTCCTTCAGGGCCTCGTAGGCTGCCAGCGACACGATCACCGCAGGTTCGCGCCCGGTCCGGGTGATGACGACCTCTTCCTGGTCGTCGACGACCGAGTCGAGCACGTCGGCGTACCGCGCTCGGGACTCGGAGTAGCTCATCACCTTCATCACAGCCTCCTTGCGTACAAGATACTGTACGTCGCGTAGTCTCGTCGCACAAGGTTGGGCCTGGCATCAGCCCCGGGTGGACGCCCAGACACGCAGGTCCTTGGCGACCCACGAGTACCGTCCCGGCCACCGGCCCGTCGTCCGCATCGCTCACCCTCTCGTCCGCTTTCTCAGAGCACCCCACCGACCGCCCACCGGTGAGGAGGGCCCTCCTTTCCTCCGAACCCCGCCCCCGTCGATGGTCGGCCGATAAGAGAGTTCCGGTTCGTGGGCTCCACGCCGTTCCACCGTTTCGAAACGGTAAAACAGCGTCAGAACCACGAACCGCCTCCGTCTTATCGGTCAGGCGTTGGGGAGTGGGTGTTGGGGAGTGGGTGTTGGGGAGTGGCGTTGGGGGTGGGTGCCACCTGACCGGGTCGGGCTGAACCGACCGGCGGACCAGGGCGTCCACCATGCGGTCGGTAGGGCCGGGCGTGTGATGCCTGGGCGAAAAGACGCGGCGGATGGGGCATATCGGCCGCCGACTCGTGAGAGGGTGGACTCAGCACCTCGTGACGAGCGGGGGCAAGCGAGAGGTTGGTTCATGCCGTTGTTCGAGCTCGGCTCCGGCCGTGTCCGGCTGGTGCAGCCGATGCAGCCGCGTGCCAGCACGTTCACCGCCGAGGTGCGGGCCGTCGTGGCGCACAACCTCCAGGCCGTCGTGCCGGAGCCGCTGTTCGTGGTGCACGAGCACGACGGGCGCGAAGGTTCGGGCCTGCCCGACCTGCTCGCCCTGGACCCCACCGGCCGACCGGTGACCATCGAGGTCATCCACCAGCTGGACCACGACGCGTTCCTGGCGGCGCTGCGCCGTGCCGGGAGCGCCGGTCGGATGACCGAGTCCGACCTCGGGCACGTCTACCACCCGGCCGACCCGGCCCGTTTCAGCCGGGACTTCGGGGCCTTCCGGGCGGGCCTGCCGTTCGGTATCCAGGCGCCGCGCCGCATCGGGCCACGGATCGTCGTGCTGTGCGCCGACGTCGCCCCGGAGGCGCACGACGCCGCCGACTTCTGGCAGTCCCGGGGCGGTCGGCTGGACATCCTCCAGGTCGGGGTGGTGCTGGGCGAGGACCAGTGCCGACTCCTCAGCGTCGCCCCGCACGCCACGTACGAGACCCGGCGACGGGTGGTCGAACCGACGGGGCTGCACCTGGTCCCCGGCGGTATGTTCGACGCCACGGACACCCGGGCCCAGTCCATCGTGGAAGAGCAGCACCGCGTCGCGGTCAACGACGACGTGCGCCCGGTCCCGCCCCTCGCCCCGTCGGTCGAGCAGACACTGCCCCGGGCCCGACCCGACACGTCCTGGGCGCCTCCGCCTGCGGCAGCCGCGTCGGCCCGGACCGCTGGGCCGGGCCGCGACGGCCCCGCCGAGGCGGCCTCGGCCCGTGCCGCTCAGGTCGCGGTCGATCCGCGGCCCATGCCCAGCCCGGCCGCGCAGTCCCGTCCGGCCACGCTCGAACCGCTCGGCCCCGCCGAACCTGCGGTGCTGCGCAAGTTCGACATGCTCGCCGCACCGCTCGGGCTGCCGCCCGCCGTCGACGACCGGCCGCACCTGGCCCGCACCACCTCGGTGGCGTACCCCGAGCTGGTCGAGCTGGTCAACGAGACCGGCCCGACCCAGCTGGTCTGGTTGCGCCGCCGCCGCGGGGAACGCCTGATCGCCCGGCTGCGGATCGACGGCCTGATCGAGCTGCCCGACGGTCGCCGTTTCGACGACCCGTCCGCCGCGGCCTCGGCCGCCGCCCGCTCCGAGGGCGAGTTCGACGGCTGGACCTCCTGGCGGCTGGGCGACAACGGCCCCACCCTGGCCGAGGCGATCCAGCAGCGGCACCCGTTCTGAGCCCTGATCCACCGATTTGCGCCGTCACGAGCGTCATTCCCCAGCGCCACTCCACACGTCGGCTACGCCGCCGCGCGGAGCCTCTGGCGCTGTGGGCCCAGACGGGTGTGCTGGCAAGGCGGA
>WRMB01000018.1 GCA_009777345.1 Micrococcales bacterium
GCGCCGGCGGCGGGCTTTTGGGGTTTGTGCTGCTGGTCGGGGGTTTTAACCCCCAGCCCGGCAGCACGAACCCCAGACACCTCACGGTCTGGGGCAGCTGTGCCGGGGGCGTCAGCGACGGGACCAGGTGGCACCGCGGCCGACAGCGTCGGCCGAAACCAGTCCCGCTGCCTTGAGGTGCCCCAGCACCAGGCGGATCGTCTGGTCTGAGACGTCCGGTAGAGCAGCACGGACGTCGGCGATCTGGAAGGTGGACGGGGCGTGGTGGAGCACGTAGTCGCGTACCCGCTCTTGTTTGCTGCCGGTACGGGCCTGGGCGGTCAGCGTCGCGAAGTCGTCGTAGCAGCCGGCGATCAGGCCGATGAAGTACCGCAACCACGGCCACGGGTCATGGGTGGCGTCGTGCCAACCTTTGGTCGAGACCAGCAAGGCCGCGTAGTAGGCGTCGGCTGACCGGGCGATGGCCGTCTCGAGCGAGACGTACCGGGTGACCTCGTACCCCTCGTCGGTGAGCAGTGCGTTCGTCAGCGCCCGGGCGATCCGGCCGTTGCCGTCGACGAACGGGTGGATGGTCAGCAGGTCCAGCACGAAGAGTCCGACTACGATCACCGGGTGGTGGCGTCCTGCTGCCTGCGCCACGCGGTAGCGGGCCACCAGCTCTTCGAGGTAGTGCGGGGTCTGTGCCACCGAGACCGGCGTGAACCGCTTGGCTCGGGTTCCGTCGGGCATGACGTCCACGACGAGGTTCTCCACCTGCTTCAGCTGTCCGCCCGGCACGGGACTGTAGCCGAACAGCAACCGGTGCAGATGCACGACCAGGCCGACGTTCAACGGTCGCCACTGTTCCTGGTACAGGTAGTCCAGCGCGGCGGTGTACCCGGCAAGCTCTTGTTCGCTGCGATCGTGCAACCGGTCTGACGCACCGGCTACGATGTCCGCGGCCCGAGCCCGGTCTGCGACGACCACTCCCTCGATCGCGGACGACGCCTCGATGCTGGCCACCCGGGCACGGTCAGCCAGGCGGGTGAGCAGCTCGGGGAGTCTGTCGCGGTGCAGCGCCTCCGCGCCCCGACCGGTGTCGATGGTGCGCAGGTTGGTGACCACGCCGAACGGCACCGCCCCGACCAGGATGTCGAGATCCTGGAACGACTTCACGAACCCCCCCAGAGGAATCCACTAAACTGACTAATCGGGACCCAAGGTTAGCATGTTTAACGGATCTCGGTCGTGCACGACCAGGCTCGCGGCAGGCTTCTGGGGTTTGTGCTGCTGGTCTGGGGTTTTAAACCCCAGACCAGCAGCACAAACCCCAGACACCTCGCGGTCTGGGGCAGCTTGTCCACAGGCCGGAGGCAGATGGTCTCTGGAGAGGGGGGATATGGGGTGTAGTGGGGGCATGCCTGTACGACCTGGGTCGGTGAGGCCGGTGCCACCACCGCTGCCTGAGGTGTTCTTCGCCCGGGACCACCGGCCTGCGGACGTTGCCGCCCGGGTGCGTTCCGGCGCGTGGGAACCGGTCTGCCGCGGTGCCTACGTGGTGCCGGGTAGCCTGTCCGGTCCTGCCGACCGGGCGCTGGCCAGGATCGTCGGCCTCCACCGACGGGTGGAGACGCCGCACTGGTTCAGCCGCGAGTCGGCGGCCCTGCTGTGGGGGCTGCCGGTGTGGCAGAGCGTCCTGGTCACCCACCTGCGCCAGACCACCAAACCCGGCCAGCACGGTCGTGACCCGACGGTGGTCCGTCACGTCGCACCGGTGCCCGACGTCCACCGTGGCGTGGTCAGCGACCTTCCGGTGACCAGCCTGGCGCTGACGGTGGCCGACTGTGCCCGGTCGCTGCCCACGCTCGACGTGCTGGTGGTCACCGACGGCGCGCTGCGGGCCGGGGTGGACCTGGACGAGGTCAGAACCCTGCTGGGCGGGCGCGGTCGCCACGGTGTGCAGGCCGCCGAACGGGTGCTGGCTGCCGCCGACCCTGGGGCCGAGTCAGCCCCGGAGACCGCGCTCCGCTACCACCTGGTAGTCGACGGACTGCCCGTCCCGCAGACACAGGTCCCGATCACGACCTGCCGCGGGACGTTCTGGGCCGACCTCGGCTACCCGCACCTGCGCGTCGCCATCGAGTACGACGGCCGCACGAAGTACACCGACCAGGACGCCTGGTTCCGCGAGAAACGCCGCCTCGACGCCATCGTCGAAGCCGGGTGGCTGGTGATCCGCATCACCGCCGAAGACCTCCGCAACCCGCGCCGCCTCGTCGCCCGGATCCGCCGCGCCCTGTCCAGCAGAGAAGCGATCGACCACATTCGGCAGAGGGGTGCATGACGCGGGAGAGGATACGTCACAGCACGCCGCGGTAGACCTCGCCGGTGCGCTGGGCGATGACGTCCCAGGAGAAGTGGTCCTCGGCGCGGCGGCGACCGGCCGCGCCCCAGCGGCGGGCGCGGTCGGGGTCGTCGACCGCGTCGGTCAGGGCTGCGGCCAGGTCGGCGACGAAAGTGTCGGGGTCCAGCGGGGTGCCGGTGCCGTCGTCGGTCTGGGCGATGGGGACCAGCCGGCCGGTCTCGCCGTCGACGACGACCTCGGGGATGCCACCGGTCGCCGTGGCCACGACGGGCAGGCCGACGGCCATGGCCTCCAGGTTGACGATGCCCAGCGGTTCGTACACCGACGGGCAGACGAACACCGTGCAGGCGGCGAGCACCGCGATCAGCTCGGCGCGGGGCAGCATCCGCTCGATCCAGACCACGCCGGAGCGGCGGGCGGCCAGGCCCGCGACCAGCTCGGAGACCTCGGACATGATCTGCGGGGTGTCAGGGGCACCGGCGCACAGCACCAGCTGGACGTCGGCGGGCAGCCGTTCGGCGGCCCGCAAGAAGTACGGCAGGCCCTTCTGTCGGGTGATCCGGCCGACGAACACCACGGCGGGCCGGTCGGGGTCCACGCCGAGCGCCTGGGCCCGGACGCGGGACTGTTCGGTGTCGGCGGGCCGGGCCCAGCCGTCCAGGTCGATGCCGTTGTGCACCACGACGACGTCGTCCGGATCGACGAACGGGTAGACCCGCAAGATATCGGCCCGCATCCCGGCCGAGACCGCGACCACCCGGGCGGCCCCGGCATAGGCCGTGCGCTCGGCCCAGCTGGACAGGGCGTAGCCGCCACCCAGCTGTTCGGCCTTCCACGGCCGCAGCGGCTCCAGGCTGTGGGCGGTGAGGACGTGCGGCACGTCGTAGCGCACCCCGGCCAGGTGCCCGGCCAGGTTGGCGTACCAGGTGTGCGAGTGCACCAGGTCCGGGCCGACGCCAGGGTTGACCGCACCGACCCCGGCGACCATGGCCAGGTTCACGCCGAACGTGGCCAGGGCGGTATCACCGGGCAGCTGGTCGTACCCGTGGACCCAGGGGTCGCCCCGCTGTCCGTCGAAGCAGTGCACCTGCACGTCGGTGCCCGGTGCGCCGTCCACGGGCTGGCGCAGCACCCGCACCAGCTCGGCGACGTGCACACCGGCCCCTCCGTAGATCTTGGGCGGGTACTCGCGGGTCATCAGGTCGACGCGCAACGGTGCCTCCACAGACAGGGGCCTCCCGAACGGGGCTCCCGAACGGGGCCGCCGCAGGCCGCAGTGGTTTTCCAGCGTAGCCGAACGCCCAGAACCTGCCCGTCGGCGCCCACTGTGGGGCCGCCCACGGCCCATATGCTGGCCGCCGTGCGTCCTGGGCAGCTCTCGGTCTAGGGTCGTGCTATGCGAGCCACGCCGCGGGTCCTTGCCATCGTCCTCGCTGGTGGAGAGGGCAAGCGTCTCATGCCGTTGACCACCCACCGGGCCAAACCAGCGGTGCCGTTCGGCGGGATCTACCGGCTGGTCGACTTCGCTCTGTCGAACGTGATCAACTCCCAGTACCTGCACGTCATCGTGCTGACCCAGTACAAGTCCCACTCTCTGGACCGGCACGTGTCCAAGACGTGGCGGATGTCAGCCATCCTGGGCCACTACGTCGCGGCCGTGCCCGCCCAGCAGCGGGTCGGCAAGCACTGGTACCTGGGCAGCGCCGACGCCATCTACCAGGGTCTGAACATCATCGAGGACGAGCGTCCGGACTATGTCGTCGTGGTCGGGGCCGACCACGTCTACCGGATGGACTTCTCCCAGATGATGGAGGCGCACATCGACTCCGGCGCCGAGCTGACCGTGGCCGGGATCCGCCAGCCGATCGAGCTGGCCGACCAGTTCGGCGTCATCGAGACCGCGGACGGCGACCCGGCCAGGATCGCCGCCTTCCGGGAGAAGCCGTCCGACCCGGTCGGCCTGGCAGATTCCCCCGGCGAGGTGCTGGCCTCGATGGGCAACTACATCTTCGACGCCAAGGCGCTGGTCGACGCCGTCACCGCCGACGCCGACAACCCCCATTCCCGTCACGACATGGGCGGCGATATCGTGCCCGCGTTCGTCGAGCGCGGCACCGCCGGGGTGTACGACTTCATCCGCAACGACGTGCCCGGCTCCGCCCCCCGGGACAAGGACTACTGGCGCGACGTGGGCTCTATCGACGCCTACTACGACGCCAACCAGGACCTCATCGCGATCGAGCCGGTGTTCAACCTGTACAACAGCGCCTGGCCGCTGCACACCGGCAACACCGGCCTGCCCCCGGCGAAGTTCGTGCACGCCGGTCCGGGCCGCCTGGGGCACGCTGCGGACTCCATCGTCTCGCACGGCACGGTGGTCTCCGGCGCGACCGTCGCCGGTTCGGTGGTCTCTCCGGGCTGCCGCCTGCACTCGTGGGCCCAGGTCACCGACTCGGTGCTGTTCGACGGTGTGCTGGTGCAGCGGTACGCGCAGATCCACAAGGCGATCATCGACAAGTACGTCGTCGTCCCCGAACGCTGCCGCATCGGCCTGGACCACGAGCACGACCGGGCCCGCGGGTTCACGGTCACCGAGTCCGGCATCACCGTCGTCCCCAAGGGCGCCGTCCTCACCGAGTAGGAACGACAGAACCGCCTCCACTCGGGTCGGGATCGAAAAAAGACCGCCCACAACTTGATGCGCAGGACGGTGGGGGTTCCTACTGTCCCGCTCCGCCGACCCGACCCAAGCGAAGACGGCTCGACCGCTAGAACCCGGTGGCGACCATGGCGGCGGCGTGGATCCAGGCGTCGCGGGTCTCGCGGGCGAGGCTGGCCCAGCGCATGTGCCCTTCGACCATGTGCGGGTCGTAGGGGATCACCGCGGTGGCGCGGACCAGGCCCTCGAAACCGTGGGCGATCTCCAGGGCCGGGCCGAGACCGCGGCGCGGGTCGGCCTGGGAGACGATGACCACGGCGTTGGTGGCGAGGTTGTAGCCGTGCTCGGAGCTGCGGGCCAGCTCGGTCAGCAGCAGCCGCCCGGCCTCGGCCCACTCGCGGCGCGCCAGGGTGGGCACGACCAGCTGGGTGGCCAGCTCGATCATGTGCTGCCAGACCGCCGCGGTCTCGTCGTTGCCGGAGTCGAAGACGATCAGCCGGTAGTACTTGGCGAGCACCCGGACCACGGCGTCGAACTCCGTGGCGGTGAACGGCGGGCCGAGCCGCTCGGGCTTGGACCGCAGGACGTCGTACCGGTCCTCGGTCTGGTGGTGCAGGAAGGCGGCCAGCTGCGACGCGCTGGCGTCGGAGGTCATCAGCCGCTCGACGTGCGGCAGCAGGTCGGTGACGCTCGCGTCGTGGGGGCCCTGTTCGGTCCGCCACGGGAGGGTGCCCCGGGTGGGGTTGTTGTCCACCGCGGCGACACCGCCGCCACCGTGCCGGGCGAAGGCGGCGGCCAGCCCGATCGTCGTGGGCGTCTTGGAGGCCGAACCCTTGGCGTTGGCGACCGCGACGGTGCGCAGACCGGGCCAGTGCTGCGAGACGATGCGGACGGAGCGCCGCAGGCTCACCTCGCTGCCGGTCGGGGCGAGGCTGAGGCCGAACCGGTTGGCCGTACCGCGCCACCCGGTGCGGGCCGGGTCGGCGGTCGCCTCGTTCACCAGGAACGTCGGCACCGGGGTCCGTTGGGTCACCGGGGTCAGCGCCAGCAGCGACGGTTCCGGTGCCCGGTGGACGGCCCGCCGGTCGGGCGCGACCGGCAGCGACCGCACCGTCGGCAGGGGCGGACGCCGCACCGGCGGGACCGGACGCTCCGGCGGGACCGGACGGCCCGTCGGGACCCAGCCTTCCGCCGGTCGGGCCGCCGCGGGGCGGGCCGCCGGTGCTGGCTGGGTGGGCACGCTCGTCGGCTGGGCCTGCTGCGGTCTCGCTGCTGGCTGGGCTGTCGGCGGCTGGGCCGGACGGGCGGCTGGCTGGACGGGTCGTCTCGCCGGCTGGAGCGTCTCGGTGGGCGGGGCGAGCAGGACGTCCTCGATGCTTCCCGCGGCGGTGACCGAGACCATCATCGCCCCGTTCTCCGGGTCGTCGACATGCGCGACGACGCGTTCCTGCCCGCTCTGGTGGGCGACCGCGGCGACCGCGGCGACCAGCTGTCGCCGGGCGTCGTACAGACTCGTGGGGCCGTCGGACGGACCGGCGACGGTCACCGGCTGTTCGTCCCCGACGATGAGCGTAAGACTCCCGTCGCGCTCGATCACCCCACGCACCTCGGGCAGGAAGGTCGCCGTCATACCCAGCCTCCGCGAGTGTGCAGGTCAGCGACGTCCACCCAGGTCGGGGTGGACGAACTCGCTCTGGCAGCGCGTCGGACCGCGCTGGTCGTCCCAGTCACACGGCAAGGTTACTCAAGATCGACCCGGAGTATGCACGGGACACGCCCCCCTGATTACGTTAGTGCTAGCTGTCGCCGGACGACGGCCCGGGCAGCGAGGGTCACAGCTCGTGGACGAAGAGGCCGGAGAGGAGCTTAGGCTCGAACCAGGTGCTCTTCGGGGGCATGATCTGGCCCGCGTCGGCGACGGCGAACAGATCACCCATGGTGACCGGGTACAGGGCGAACGCCACCCCGTCCGGCCCGGCCCGACGGGCCAGCTCGTCCAGACCGCGGACACCGCCGACGAAGTCGATCCGCTGGTCGGCTCTGGGGTCCGCGATCCCGAGCAGCGGGTCGAGGACGTGGGTCTGCAACCAGGCCGCGTCCAGGGACGCCACCGGGTCGGACGCGTCCACCAGCTCTGGCCGGGCCCGCAGCCGGTACCACGACCCGTCCAGGTACATCCCGAACTCGTGCTGGCCGGTGGGACGGTAGGTCTGCGCCTGAGGTTCACCCACTGCCGCGACGGCGGCCAGCGCGGTCAGCAGCTCGGCCGGGGTGCGACCAGCCAGGTCGGCCACGACCCGGTTGTAGTCCATGATGCGCAGCTGGTCCTCGGGGAAGACGACCGCCAGGAAGTAGTTGAACTCTTCGTCGCCGGAGTACCCCGGGTGCTGGCTCCGACGCAGCTGGGCCACCTTGACCGCCGACGCGCACCGGTGGTGCCCGTCGGCGATGTACAGGGCCGCCATCTGCGTGAACGTCCCGGCGATCTGGAGGTTGGCCGCGACGTCGGTCACCTTCCACACCTCGTTGCGGACCTGGTCGGCGGTGAAGTCGTAGAGCGGTGCGTGGTCGGCGGTCCAGCGGGCCACCAGGTCGGCCAGCCCGTGGTGGGGCCGGTGGGCCAGGAAGATCGGCCCGGTGTTGGCGTCCAGGGTGTCGACGTGCCGGATGCGGTCGGCTTCTTTGTCGGCCCTGGTCAGCTCGTGCTTCTTGATCCGGTCCGCGGTGTAGCCGTCCACCCCGGCGCAGCCGACGATACCGGTCTGCGACCGTCCGTCCATGGTCTGCCGGTACAGGTAGAAGCAGGCGGACGCGTCGCGCACCAGCACCCCGCGGTCGACCAGGGCTGCCAGGTTCGCCTTCGCCCTGGCGTACACGGCGTCGTCGTAGGGGTCCACCGACGGGTCCAGGTCGATCTCGGCCTTGTCGACCCGCAGGAACGAGTCCGGGTTGCCCTCGACCGCCGCCCGCGCCTCGACCGAGCTCAGCACGTCGTACGGCAGCGCCGCCACCCGTGCGGCAGCGGCGTTGTCCGCCGGGCGCAGGGCCCGGAACGGTCGCAAGGTGGTCATCTCCTAAGAGTCCCCTCGTCTTCACGTGGTCGTAGCACCACAGCCTGTCACGACGAGCACCACCAGTACCAACTCGTCCTGCTTCCGTACAGCCTCGCAGCGCACGACCACCGATGCTCCTGGCTCGACATTCCCGCAGTCCAGCGGACCACCCCGACAGCCGGGGGTCTACGCGGGCACACGCAGCGCCCTCAACCGGGCTCCGGCCGGTCCCAGCCCGTCCCAGGGTGTATCGGTCTCCAGCAGGCTCCAGCTCGCCGTGGGCACGCCGTGACGGACCCGGTCGACGACTTCGGGCGCCGATGCCGGCCCGGCCAGGCGGAGCGCCAGCGTGGACAGCGTCGGCTCGTGGCCGACGACCAGCACCGTCGTCGCCTCGGTCAGCTCGGCGAGCAGGGCGAGGACGTCCTGCGGACCGGCGCCGTACAGCTCGTCGCGCACCTCCACCACCGCTTCGGCACCGGCCGGGCCGAGACCGCCGCGGACCAGGTCCCAGGTCTGCCGGGTGCGCAGCGCCGACGAGCACAGCACACGGTCGGGCACCAGGCCGTCAGCGCGCAGCGCCGCCCCGACGGCCGACGCCTGGCGTCGTCCCCGCAGCGCCAGCGGCCGATCGTGGTCGGTGGGACCAGCCGGTTCGGCCTTGGCGTGGCGCAGCAGCAGGAGGCAGTTCACGGTGAGGCTCACGCCACCGATCGTCTCATCTGCCGACCCTGCCGGGTGCGCCGACCCGTCGGGCGATCACTGGCCCATCGCGTGGACGCCGCCGTCGACGTGGACGATCTCGCCGGTCGTCGCGGGGAACCAGTCGGAGCACAGGGCGGCCACCGCCCGCGCGGTCGGTTCGGGGTCGGCGACGTCCCAGCCCAGCGGGGCGCGGCCGGACCACGCGCTCTCCATCGTCTCGAACCCGGGGATGGACTTCGCGGCGGTGGTCCGCACCGGCCCGGCGGAGACCAGGTTCACCCGGATACCCGCAGGACCCAGGTCACGGGCCAGGTAGCGGGCCGTGGACTCCAGCGCGGCCTTGGCCACGCCCATCCAGTCGTAGACCGGCCAGGCGTACTGGGCGTCGAACGTCAGCCCGACCAGCGCCGACCCCGCGCCCATGAGCGGCCGGGCCGCCACCGCGAGCGACTTGAGCGAGTAGGCCGACACCTCCAGCGCCGTCGCCACGTCCGGCCACTGACCGGCCAGGAAGTCCCCTCCCATGACCGACTGCGGGGCGAAGCCGATCGAGTGCACCACACCGTCCAGCCGGTCGGTGTGCGCCCCGACGGTAGTAGCCAGCGCCGCGAGATCGTCAGCGTCGGTGACGTCCAGCCGTACCACCGGCGCGGCCGTCGGCAGGCGCCGCGCTGTGACCTCGGTCAGGCGGTGCTGGCGTCCGAAGGAGGTCAGCACCACGCGGGCCCCCTCCTGCTGGGCCAGCCGCGCCACGTGGAACGCGATCGACCCGTCGGTGAGTACCCCTGTTATTAGTAGCGTCTTGCCGTCGAGCAGTCCCATGGTCGTCCTTTCCGTCGTACCTGTCGTGATGGTCTTCAGTGGCCCATGCCCAGGCCACCGTCGACCGGCACCACAGCACCGGTGATATAGGCGGCTGCTGGCGAGGCGAGGAACTCGACCGTCTGCGCGATATCGTCGGCCGTACCCCACCGGCCCGCCGGGATAGCGGCGAGGTACTTGGTCTTGAGGTCGTCGGGCAGCCCCTGCGTCATCGCCGTGTCGATGAAACCCGGCGCGACGACGTTGGCGGTGATCCCGCGACCGCCCAGCTCCCGGGTGATCGAACGGGCCATCCCGACCAGTCCGGCCTTCGAGGCGGAGTAGTTCGTCTGCCCCGCTCCCCCGTACAGACCGACCACCGACGCGATCAGCACGATCCGGCCCGACCGTCGCCGGACCATCGAGGTGCTGGCCCGCCGGACCACCCGGAAGGCACCGGTCAGGTTGGTGTCCAGCACCGTGGTGAAGTCCTCGTCGCTCATGCGCATGAGCAGCCCGTCCCGGGTGATCCCGGCGTTGGCGACCAGCACCTCGACTGGACCGTGGGCCTCTTCCACCGCGGTGAACGCGGCGTCCACCGACGCGGTGTCGCACACGTCCCCGAGCACCGGCAGGACACCGTCGGGCACCAGGTCGGACGGTGACGGCGCGCGGTCGATCGACGCTACCCGGTCACCGGCGGCGACGAACCGTTCGGCGATCGCCCGGCCGATACCACGGTTGGCACCGGTGACCAGGACGCTGCGCGGTGTGGTGCTGTCTGGAGAAGTCGTCATAGGCACGTCATGACGCTAGCCGACGCGGGAACCGGGCCGACGGGTGACAGCCACCAATTCCCCACCGAGCCTTGTCGGTCTTCGACAACAGCGCGACGCTCCGTGGACGCCCCGTGCCGCGCACCGGCCTCCCGGCTACCATCAGACCTACGGGAGCGCATGCCGTCCAGGTGCTGTCAACGGCGGTGCGGCCCCGCATATGACGCTACCGAAGGGTTGATCCAGTGAGCGAACCGGTGCCGGACCTCGTCGGAGACCTGGTCTGCAGCGCCCGGCGCTGCACGGCGGAAGCCGTGTGGGGGCTGCTGTGGAACAACCCCAAGCTGCACGCCCCGGAGCGGCGGAAGGTCTGGATGTCGTGCGACGAGCACGCCGAATACCTCACCCAGTTCCTCCAGGTGCGCGGCTTCCTGGCCTCGGTCGTGGAGGTCGACGAGCTCGTCGCCACGCCGGTCAGCGCCTGACCCGTCCGGTCGTCGGTCAGGCCAGCGCCACCAGGTCCAGGTAGTCGGCGCTCCACAGGTCTTCGGCACCGTCGGGCAGCAGCAGCACCCGCTGCGGGTCGAGCGCGGCCACCGCACCCTCGTCGTGGCTGACCAGCACCACCGCACCGGCGTAGGTGCGCAGCGCGGCCAGGATCTCCTCGCGGCTGGCCGGGTCGAGGTTGTTCGTCGGCTCGTCCAGCAGCAGCACGTTCGCGGCGGAGACCACGAGGGTGGCCAGCGCCAGCCGGGTCTTCTCTCCCCCGGACAGCACCCGGGCGGGCTTGTCGGCGTCGTCGCCGGAGAACAGGAACGACCCGAGCACCGAGCGCACCTGGGTGTCGGTCAGGTCAGGTGCGGCGGTACGCAGGTTCTCCACGACTGTCCGGTCCAGGTCCAGCGTCTCGTGCTCCTGGGCGTAGTAGCCGAGCTTCAGCCCGTGCCCGGGCACCACCTCGCCGGTGTCGGAGGCGTCCACCCCGGCCAGCAGCCGCAGCAGCGTGGTCTTGCCCGCGCCGTTGAGGCCCAGCACCACGACTTTGGAGCCCCGGTCGATCGCCAGGTCCACGTCGGTGAAGACTTCCGTCGAACCGTAGGACTTCGACAGCCCGGTCGCGGTCAGCGGCGTCTTGCCGCACGGGGCCGGGTCGGGGAAGCGCAGGTGCGCGACCTTGTCGGCGACCCGGGTCGACTCCAGGCCGGACAGCATCCGCTCGGCCCGCTTGGCCATGTTCTGGGCCGCTACCGCCTTGGTCGCCTTGGCCCGCATCTTGTCGGCCTGGGCGAGCAGCACCGCGGCCTTCTTCTCGACGTTGGCCCGTTCGCGGCGCCGCCGCCGCTCGTCGGTCTCACGGGCCTGCAGGTAGGCGTCCCAGCCGAGGCTGTACTGGTCGACGACCGCCCGGTTGGCGTCCAGGTGGAACACCTTGGTGACGCAGGCCCGCAGCAGACCGACGTCGTGGCTGATGACGACGACGCCCCCGGCGTAGGCCGTCAGCCAGTCCCGCAGCCAGACGACGGAGTCGGCGTCCAGGTGGTTGGTCGGTTCGTCGAGCAGCAGCGTCTCGGCGTCGGAGAACAGGATCCGGGCCAGCTCGACCCGGCGGCGCTGCCCGCCGGACAGGGTGCCCAGGGGGCGCTTCAGGGTCTCGTCGGGCAGGCCCAGGTTGGCCGCGATCCGGTGCGCCTCGGACTCCGCGGCGTACCCGCCCGCGGCGACGAACCGGGCCTCCAGCCGGGCGTACCGGGTCATCGCCCGGTCCCGGGTCGCCTCGTCGGCCGAGGCCATCGCCCCTTCGGTGGCCCGCAGGGCCGCGGTCACCTCGTCCAGGCCCCGCGCCGACAGGATCCGGTCGAGCACGACCGCACCCAGGTCCGCCGTGCCGGAGTCCTGCGGCAGGTACCCCACCTCACCGGTGCGGTGGACGGTCCCGCCGGTGGGCTGGGCCTGCCCGGCCAGCGCCCGGGTCAGCGTCGTCTTGCCCGCCCCGTTGCGCCCCACCAGCCCGACCTTGTCTCCCGCCGCCACCTGGAACGATGTCGGCACCAACAGCTGACGCGCACCCACGCGCAGCTCGACATCTGTTGCGGTGATCACTCCAAGGCCCTCTCAGCGGCGCACGAACGGCGACCGGCGGGACCCCAGTCTAGGACGACGGGCTGGTCGCCAGCGCCGCGAGCCATCGCCGCGTTGCGCGCGGACCGGCGAACCGGACGACACGAGGTTCGACGACGGCAGCGCTCGCACCCCGTAGACGCTCACGAAAAGTTCCCCCGTCGTGAACGGTCCATCACGCTAGGCTGCCGTCGCCAGTCCGTCCGTTAATCTTTCCTGCAATCTCGGTCAGCGTGTCGGAGCCGTCCACCGTCGGACCATCGTTGATCAGCCGGTCGAAGTCTGACACATACACCTGGTCCTGGACGGCGCGATACCGCTCGAACTCGCTGAGAGCGTGCTGTTTCGCTTCGTCCATCGAGACCGTTCCGCGACCCTCCAGAACGTCTGCCTGCCAGAGGTCGAGAAAGGAACGGAGGCGGCCAGCCCAGTCCTCCATGGTCATGGGGATGCGCCGCCGGGCTTGGCTCTCCGCAAGATCGAGGAAGGAGTTGACAAGACGCCCAAGCTCGTCGAGCTCGTCCTTGCTCAGGTAGTTCTTGCCGACGACGACGTCACTGCGTACGATCCGGCCGCGTGGTGCTTTGTCCCAGGTGGTGAGTCCCATATGCGGCTGGTCGGCGTCAGCACGCTCACGGATCAGCTCGGCAGCGGTGCGGCCATGGACGGCGAAGTGCAGCGCGTTCTGCACCGAGGAGAAGAAGGAGCGGGTGGTTGGTGCATCGACGTTGTAGTCGACCGCTGTGGCATAGACGTCAGTCACCTTCTGATAGAACCGACGTTCCGACAGCCGGATCTCCCGGATCTCTTCGAGCAGCCGCTCAAAATAGTCCACACCCAGAAAGGCACCGTTCTCCAGACGCTTGTTGTCGAGGACGTATCCCCTGATCGCGAACTCCCGCAGCACCTGGGTCGCCCACTGCCGGAACTGCGTGGCACGCAGCGAGTTCACCCGGTACCCGACCGAGATAATGGCGTCAAGGTTATAGTGTGCCACCGCACGGCGCACCTGCCTGGAGCCCTCCCGACGAACCTGTAAGAAATCCTTACATGTTGCCTCTTCCTGCAACTCACCGGACTCGTAGATGCCACGCAGGTGCATGGTGATGTTCTCACGGGACACAGCGAAGAGCTCGGCCATCAACTTCTGTGTGAGCCAGATGGTCTCGTCTTCGTAGCGTGCCTCAATGGACCGCTCACCTGCTTGAGACGTGAAGATGAGGAACTCTGCTGTGGAGTTGCGGATGTGTAGCTGCCGGCTGTCGGTCACGGTGCCCTCCTGGTTGCTAGCGGCACCAGCCTCCCACGAACTACCCACACGAGTCGGGCCTCACTCACGGATCGTCCAGCCAGGGCGGACTGGTCGGCAGCGCCGCGAGCCATCGCCGTGTTGCGCGCGGACCGGTGAGTCGGACGACACGAGGTTCGGTGGCGGTCAGCGTTCCGTACTGCTCCTGGTACCTGCGGTGCTGGGTCCACGACCACAGGACGATGTTCTTGCGGGGGTCGCGGCTGAACATGCCGTGCCACAGCTCGCGGCCGGTGACCCCACGCCAGACGGTGCGCCACAGGACACGTGGCATGACGACCCGGCGCGGATAGTCCAGCCACACGATCACGTCGACGTCGACGCACAGGTCGTCTACCTTGCTGCCCCAGTTGCCGTCCACCACCCATCCGTCGGCACCTGGCCCCGCCAGCCACGCCCGCAGGTCGGCGCGAGCCTCGTCGGTATCACGGCGCTCCCAGCTCGGTGCGTGGAACACCTCGTCCAGCTCCCGATGGGGCACGCCCAGCCGAGCAGCGACCTTGCGGGTGAGAGTGGTCTTGCCGGATCCCGAGTTTCCGACCACACGAACCCGCCGGACAGAGCCTGCCGCCACGAACCCGTCTGAACCCCGGCGACGCACGACCAGCTCGACAAGGGCAAGCCCAGCACATCCGACGAGATAACAGGCGATATCCGCGATGTCGAACGTCGTGCCGATGATGACCCTTGCTGCCGGGACGTCGTTCAGCCCGAGAGCGGCAACAAGGTTGAGCCCCTGAAGGACTTCCACCACAACAGCAAAGGCAAAGATGTATGCAGGGAGCAGTCTCGTCCTGGTCTGCACGAAGACCCTGACCAGGCAGTAGATCAGCACGACGACCAGAATATCGCCTACCGACCCTCTGACGAGGCCGTCCCTGACGAACACGGCAATAAAAATCTCGACCAGCAGGACGACAGCGGATGCGCCCAAGTACTTTAGGTCGAGCCCGATCGCAGTCCCACCTCTTTCGCGAGCCGTCAAGTGTCGCTTCCTTCGTCCCGGCGGTGCTCAAGCTGGAGCAGCTCAGTGAGGTCCATCACTTCGGCTGTCGTCGCCTCGGCCCGGTCGAGCTCTCGGCGTCGTTCGGCGTAGGTCGGCCAGAGGTCGTCGACGATCTCCTCGACGGCGGTGTGCGCGACCGTTCCCCGGTGCAGCAGGTGGTACTGATTGGCGGTCAGAAGACGGTCGGTTGTCTCGACCCACTGCGCCATCGTCGTCACTAGACGACGACGGGCCTGCCCTTCGGCGAAGTCGAGGAACTGGGTGGTGAGCTGGTCGAGGTCGACCAGCTCGGGCTCGGTCAGGTAGTTCTTCGCGATGATCGCATCCGCCTTGAGAGGGCGGTCGCCCTTCCAGGTCGTCATCCCGAACGATGCCGAGCCCGTGTCGATCCTCTCGTGGACAAGCTCGGCCGCCGGAGAGCACCGTCGTCGCCCACTGGCGGAACATCACGGCCTGCGGTGTCGTCACCCGGTAGCCGACAGCAAGGATCATGTCGAGGCTGAAGACCTTGATGGTGCGCCGCACCTGGCGGGAGCCCTCCTGGCGAACTACTAACTCAGAGTTAGCAGTTGCCTCGGAGACCTCACCGTCGGCCAGGACCCGCTTGACGATCTGGATGATGTTCTCGCTGGTGGTCGCGTACAGATCGGACATCTGCTCGTACGTCAGCCACACGGTGCCACCACCGGTCTTCAGCTGCACCGTCGAACCACGGCCGTCAGGCCGCCGGTAGACGATCATCTCGCCGTTACTGCCTGGATACGTCACGAAACCCCCGGTTGCCGCTGGTGGAACCAGCCTGCCACAAGCGCGACGGCGGACCGGGTGGTCAGCCCAGGGCGTGGGTGACCCGGCCCCAGGCGTAGCCGGAGCGGCCGGGCTGGGTGACGACGAAGCACTCCTCGTCGCCGAGGGCCACCGGTTCGTCGAGGGTCACGCGAACTTGGGCCGTGTCGCCGGGCAGGAGCATCTCGACGAAGTCTCGGTGTCGGGGGCCTCCCGTGCCGCGTTCGACATCGTCGAAGGCGACCGTCCCGGCGACCTCGGCGGTGCGGAACCAGAAGCGACAGGCGCTGCCGGGCCACAGCGGGCGGGGCGAACCGCCCTCGGGCGGGGTGGCCAGGTAGACCTCGGCGTCGAACCGGGTGCGGCGGCGGGTCTCGGCGTCGTGCACCGGGGCGGACCCGGGACCGGGGACGTGGGTGTCGACGGCGTCCATCAGCTCCAGGATCGACGCCCGCCACTGCGGGTCGCCGTACAAGGCGTGGAAGGCTGATACCCGGACCACGGGGACGTCCGCCCCGGACCAGCCCTGCCTGGTCAGCTCGTCACGCACCTCGGCCTCGACGGCGGCGGCCAGGTCGTCGTCCACCTGGTCGGCCTTGTTCAGGGCGACGACCAGTGCGGGCACCCCGAGCCAGCGGGCGCCCAGCACGTCCTGCCGGGTCTGGGCCATGACGCCCTCGACCGCCGAGACGACGAGGACCGCACCGTCCAGCGGGGCGGCGTGCAGCAGGCTGGCCCGGCGGTCGCGCCACGGGCTGGGGTCGATGTGCAGGTAGCGGCGGTTACGGGTCTGGTACTCCACGCCCCGCACCACCCAGTCGTCCTTGCCGGCCAGGCGGTTGCGGTCGGGGTACTCCTCGCGCAGCACCCTGGTGATGGCGGCGGTCAGCGTCGTCTTGCCGTGGTCGACGTGACCAAGCACGCCGATCCGCACACGGCCCGGGCCGGTCATGGGAGGATCCTCCAAGTCTGGGGCTTCACGGGAACGTCACCACGAGATCAGGACCAGCCTACGCGCCGGAGCGCCCGCACGGCGCCCCCTGTCCCTCCCCTCCGTCGGCCCGTCCGTCCCCGGACCGCGAGTCGACGCGGTCGGCACCCCGCCTGCGGGGCCGCCGGTACCCTGGGCGGCGATGATCACTCGTGTCGAAGGGGCGTACCTGGGCGCTGTGCGCGCATTCGGGAACCCGATGCTCGACCTGCTGCACAAACGCCACGCGCCGCTGGTGGTGTCGGTGCTGTCGCTGCTGTTCACCGCCGAGCGCCCAACCGTGCCGGTGGCTGAGGCGCACACCGAGACCGGCGAGATGCTGGACCGGCTGCGGGCCGCCGGCTACGGCGACGACCTGCCCACCGGCAGCGCCCGTGACCTGTGCCGGTACTGGGCGGAGAAAGGCTGGTTGGTGCGGCAGGTCACCGACGACGTCGAGGTGTACCGGCTGTCGGCCCACGCCGTCGGCGCGCTGGAGGTCGCGGGCCGGGCCGGTGGCGGTCGGGCCCGGGTCTCGCAGTCGCGGGTACGGACGCTGCTGGACGCCGTGGAGCACCTGGCCCAGGACGCCGACCCGGACGTCATGGTGCGCATCGCCCGGCTCGACGCCCAGATCGCCCGGCTGCAGGCCGAGCTGGACCAGGTCCAGCGCACCGGCAGCGTCGCGGAGGTCGACGACGACGAGCTGCTGGAAGAGGCCGACAACGTCGTGCACCTGGTCCGCGAGCTGCCTGCCGATTTCGCCCGGGTCGCCGAGTCGATCAAGTCCATGCAGCACGACGTGGTCACCGCGCTGCGCGGCGACGACCGCCCCACCGGCGAGGTGCTGCGCGAGTACCTGCGCCGGGCCGAGCAGGTCATGGACGCCACCGCGGAGGGCCGGGCCTTCGTCGGGGCCTTGCGGCTGCTCGGCGACCCGGAGCGGCGCGACGACCTGGCCGCCCAGCTCGACGTGGTGCTGCGGCACCGGTTCACCCAGCGGATGGACCCGCGCCAGCGTCAGGCGCTGGCCGAGGTCGTCCTGCAGATCGAGCGCGGGATCGGCCAGGTGCTGGCCGCCCAGCGCGAAGCGTCCAGCGTCATCACCGCGCAGGTGCGTCACCACGACCCGCTGCGCGACCGCGAGGTCGACGACCTGCTGCGCGACGTGATGTCCGGGCTGGCGGCCTGGCTGCCCGGCACCCGGCGCGGTCTGGCCGTCGACCCGTTGCGACGCCTGCCCGTGGCGGACGTCGACTCGTTGCGCCTGACCACCGGCGAGCTGTGCCCCCCGGCGCCTCCCGCCCCGCTGGAGGACTGGGCCGACGACACCGATCCGGACGCTGCTCGCGCGGCCGCCCGGGCCTGGGGCGGTCCGCACTACGACCAGATCGCCCAGTACCTGGCGGCACTGACCGACGGGGGCGCCGTGGTCGACGTGGCCGAGGCGTTCGCCGCCGCGCCCGACCAGATCCGCCGTCCCGTGGACCTGCTCGGTCTGCTGGAGATCGCCCACCGCCGCACCATGACCGAGACCGGCGCTGTCGCGTTCGCCGACGCGGTGCGGCCTGACGGCACGCGCCGCCGGTTCGCCTTCGCCGCCGTGACCACCCCGAGAGAAGACGCGACCGATGAGTGAGACACCCGTGCGGGACGACCCCGTGGCCCTGGACGACGCCGCACCGGCGGACGCACCCGACGACGGCGGTGGGTTCATCGCGCCGGTGTCGATGGAGGACGATCCGTCCGAGCTGTTCCCCGGCGACCGCGGCACCCTCGACGCCGAGGTGCGGACCGTGCTGGTGCGGCTCCTGCAACGCCGGTTCCTGCTGGCGGAGAAGAACCCCGCCCAGTGGCGGACGCTGCTGGAGAACCAGCCGGTCGTCGAGTCGCGGCTGCACGACCTGTACGTCCAGCTGGTCGTCGACCACGAACGCGGGATCGCCTACAAGAAGCAGGTGCGCGCCGCGGAGACCGAGGTCCCGGTGCTGCTGCGCGACGAGCCGTACACCCGGGCGGAGACCCTGGTCCTGGTCCACCTGCGCGCCGTCTACCAGCGCGAGCGTGGGGGCGACCAGACCTCGGTGCGGATCGACGTCGAGGACGTCGAGCAGGCCGCGCTGACCTACTTCTACGACCCGGCCGACACCAACCCGGCGGCGCACCAGAAAGAGGTACGCGGTGCGGTCGAACGGCTGCGGCGCGAAGGCATCATCGAAGAGGAGTCCGAGGGTCGTTTCCGCATCACCGGGCTGATCGAGGTGGTACTGAGCAACGAGCGGCTCACCGCGCTGCGCGACTGGCTGCGCCACGACCAGCCCAGGGCTGCGACCGACGGAGACGACGGCACGGACACGGAGGTCGCCCCATGACGATGATCGACACGCTGTTCGGCCTGGTCCCGGTGTCGTCCACCGGTCAGCAGTGGGTGGCCCGCGACCTGCAGCTGGTGAACTGGGGCGGGTACGACGGTCACCACACCGTGCGTTTCGCCCCGACGGCGACGCTGCTGTACGGGGCGTCCGGATCGGGCAAGTCCACCCTGATGGACGCCTACATCGCGCTGCTCATGCCGCACACCACCCCGTTCAACGGGGCGTCGAACGGCGGGGTCGTGGGCCGCCCGCGCGGCAAGGACCAGCGCAACGTCGTCTCCTACGCCCGCGGCAAGATCGACGAGTCGCGCACCGCGGACGGTACCCAGGTCGTGGTTCTGCGCGGCGACGGCCGCGACACCTGGACCGCTATCGCGATGACCTGGGCCGACCAGGCTGGTGCCCACCTCACCGCGCTGCGCGCCTGGTACGTGCCCGCGGCGGCCCGCACCCTGGAGGACGTCACGACCGTCCGTGCCACCGTCGACGGCGCGTTCAGCCTGCGCGACCTGGAGCCGGCGGCGGCCCAGCGCCTCACCCGCGCCTCGCTGGGCGGCACCGGCCTGACCCTGTTCGACACCGACCGGGACTTCACCGCCCGGCTGCACCTGACCCTGGGCATCGGCGCCGCCGGCGGCGGGGCCAAGGCGGTCAGCCTGCTCGGCCGGATCCAGGCCGGGCAGCAGATCACCACCGTGGACCGCCTCTACAAGGACATGGTCCTGGAAGAGCCGGACACCTTCGCCACGGCCGATGCCGTGGTCGAGCAGTTCGACAAGCTGAGCGGCACCCGCGACCAGATGATCACCGCCCAGCAGCAGGTGCGCCTGCTCGTCCCCGTCCGGGCGCACCGGGCGAGCGTCGCCGCCGCGGACGAACGGCTGGCGGTCATCGCGACCGTCGGTACCTTCGACGACGCTGTCTCCCCCGCCGCCCGCTGGCGGCAGATGCGTCGGCTGGGCCTGCTCCGGTCCGTCGAGGACGACCTGCGGCGGCGCCACCAGGCCGCCCAGCAGGTCGAGGCTGAGACCGCCGCCCGGATTAAGGCCACCAAGGCCGAGCTCGACGCGGCCCGCCAGACCCTGTGGACCGCCGGGGGCGACCGGCTGGCCAACGCCCAGCGCGAGCTGGACGCGGTCACCGACCGGCGGGCCAGCGTCGGCGCCGACCGGGCCCGGCTGGACGGCCTGTGCGCTGACCTGGCGGTGGAAGTCACCTCAGAAGAGGACTTCCGGCGGCTGACGGCTCAGGCCCGCGAGACGCTGACCAGCGACGACGCCAAACGTACCCTTCTGGAGGGCTTTGCCGACGCCAAGGCTGAGCACCGGGCGGCGGCCGACGAGACGACCCAGCTGACGGCCGAGCGGGAGACCGCCGGGTCCCGGCGCAGCTCGGTCCCCGCCGATCTGCACACCGCCCGGTGCGCCCTGGCCGACGCGGCGGGCCTGACACCGGACGAGCTGCCGTTCGTCGCCGAGCTGGTCGAGGTCCGCACCGAGCACGAACCGTGGCGGGAGGCGTTCAACCTGGCCCTGGGAGGTTTCGCGACGCTGCTGCTGGTCGACGTGACCCGGTTGGGTGCCTTCCGCAAGGCGATCGACGCGGTGCCGCTGCACCGGCGGATCCGGTTCGAGGGTGTGCGCACCGACCTGCAGTCCGACGTCGAACCGGACCCTCGCACCCTGCCCGGACGCCTCGACGTGCGGCCGGGCGTCTTCTCCGGCTGGCTGCGCAGCGAGCTGGCCCGACGCTTCGCCTACGTCTGCGTCGACACCCCCGGCGAGCTGTCCCAGCACCCCAAGGCGCTGACCCGCACCGGCCAGACCGCGGAGAGTACCCGTGGTGCGCACGGCGGCCGGGGCCGCACCAACGTCCTCGGCTTCTCCAACGCACCGCTGCTGCGCCGCCTGAACGGTCAGCTGGACGACGCCCGTCGTCGTCTCGCCGCCGCCGAACAGGGACTGCGCGACGCCGAGACCCGTCTGGAGACCTTCGACGCCCAGCGTCGCCTCTGGCAGGACGTCGCCGCCCTCACCTGGGACCAGGTGGACGTGGCGGCCGTCGAGGCCGAGCAGGCCCGGTGGGAACGGACCGTGGCCCAGGTCACCGACGGCCAGCCCGACGTGGTCGACCTGTCCACCCGGGTCGAGGACCTGGAGACCAAGGTCAGCGACCTGACCCAGCAGCTCGGGCTGGCCCGGGAACAGGTGCGCCAGCTGAGCGAGCACTGGTCGGCCACCACCGACGAGGTGGACCAGACCCAGACCCGGCTCGACACCACCGCGTCCGACACCGAAGTTGCCGAGCCCGACGCTGACCAGTCTGGTCCTGCTGGCTCCGGTGCCGCGCGGACCGCGCTGGACGACGCCCAGCGCACCTACCTCGACAGCCTCGTCGACCTCGACGGTACCGACACCACCGACGCCGACCCGCAGCGGGCGCTCGCCGCCTTCGACACCGTCGTCGCCCGCGCCCAGAGCCTGGTCAAGGCGGACAGGGACGCGGCCCAGCGCGAGGCCGCCACGGCCCGGGAGGCGCTGCGCCGCACGTTCGAGACGTTCACCGAACGCTGGCCCGACCCGAACCTGGGCACCGACCCGGACACGTCGTACCACGACTTCGACCGCATCCTTACCGACCTGGAGACCAGCGGTCTGCACCAGCTGGAGGCGGAATGGCGCAAGAGCCTGCTGCGCCTGTCCGGCAACGACCTGTCCGACCTGTACAACGCGCTGACCCGGTCGGTCCGGGAGATCAAGGACCGGATCCGCCCGGTCAACGACATCCTCGCCGGGCTGCCCTTCGCCGACGACGACCACCGGCTGCGCATCGACGCCCGGGACACCCAGTCGGCCGTGGTCGCCCGGTTCCGCGCCGAGCTGCGCACCCTGCGCGAGGTGCTGGCCACCGATGCGGGCGACGACGAGCGCGAACGCCGCTACCTGCGCACCCGCAAGATCGTCGACCGGATCCGCCGCACCGCCCCGGAGTTCGCCGACCTGGTGGACGTACGCCGCCACGTGCGCCTGTCGGCGGAGAAGACGGACCGGGACGGCAACCACGTCGCCCTGTACGACCACATCGGCGAGAAGTCCGGCGGCGAGTCCCAGGAGCTGGTCGCGTTCATCGTCGGCGCCGCCCTGCGCTACCAGCTGGGCGACGCCGCCGCGACCCGCCCCCGCTACGCCCCGGTCTTCCTGGACGAAGCCCTGATCAAAGCCGACCCGCAGTTCACCGGCCGGGCCGTCAACGCCTGGCGCGGCCTCGGCTTCCAGCTCGTCATCGGCGCCCCCAACGACAAGGCCAGCGCCCTGGAACCCCACGTCGACGTCCAGTACGTCGTCCTCAAGGACCCCACCGGCCGCTCCCGGGCGGCACTGGTCACCGCGGTCCCTGACGGAACGTCGCTCTCCTGACCGCTGGGCTCAGGTGCCGGGCGTCAGACCTCTGGACGACGGAACGAGACCGCCCACCGCCTTCTGTGCTTCCTGCACGGCGCACAGGGCGGTCGAGACCAGATCGGAGTCGAACGGCCTCGCCGCCGCCAGGCACTGGTTCGCCAGCGCACCCACCGCCCTGATCTGACGCAGACCGGAGTTCAGCTGGACGTCGATCGGCTCGGCGTACGGGTCCAGACGCTGCGACAGGCGGAAGCGGGGAATGAGCAGACGCCACGTAGCCAGCATGCGCTGGAAGCCGCGCATCTCCTGCTCCACCTCGACGAGGTCCTGGGCGAACAGGCGCAGGGCGTCGTTGGTGACCATGACCTCACGGGCGACGGCCTTCGCGGTCTCCTCCAGGGCCGCAGCCAGCTTGCCGATGTACACCGGTGCCTGGTCGGGGGCCTGGCCCACGGCCATCTCGCGGGCGAACTCACCGAGCTGCTCGTCGTGCAGCCGGGCCAGGGCGATCCGCACCTGGAGGTCACCGATCCGACGACGCACGCCGTCGAGACGGTAGTGCAGGTCCTCCATCGCCCCGACCAGCCACTGCGCGATCTCCGACAACGGGCTGACGACCCGGCCCAGCACCGGCTCGGTGGCCGCGACCGCGTCCGAGGCCGCCACCGCCGCGGCGACCGCGGCCCGCAACCGGGCGACAGATATCTCGGTCTGGTCGGCCTGCTCGCCGAGCCTGCTGGACAGAGCACTCAGCTCGTCCAGGCTGGCCATCTGGCTGTCCAGCGTCTGGTCCACGGCCATCGCGGCCCGGATCATGTCGTGCATCGGACCCGACGACGGGTCGCGCGGGTCCGGGTCGGTCCACCGGTACAGGGCCCGCCGGGCGACCACCTCGGCCGGGAGAGCCAGGCGGACGAAGTCGTCGTAGCCCGACAGGCCGAGCCCGCGGACACCCTCGACCAGAGCCTGCGCACCGAGCTCGGCCGCCGCCAGGCGTGAATAGCCGTCGGCCCGGGCGGCCCGCTCCAGCGGTAGCACCTTCTGGTACAGCTGGTCGACGATCTGCCACGTGCTGGTGCGGCACGGACGTGAACGCACCGACAGGAACCCGTCGCCCAGCGGGGTGACCGTGGCGAACACCCAGTAGGCCACACCGTCGTGGGCGTAGTTCTTCACGTAGGCCGCCATCGGCCGCCCGGCGAGCAGCCGGTCCCACATGATCTGGAACGCGCCCGCAGGCATATCAGGGTGACGGATCAGGTTGTGCGGCTGACGCAGGATCTCGTCCATCGTGTACTGCGAATAGTGGCAGAACACGGCGTTGGCACCGTCGATGACGCCCCTGCGGTCGGTCGTGGAGAAGAACAGGTGAGGTGCGGCGACCTCACGCACCAGACCGCCGGACTGTGGTGCCGAGCGCACGTCGTGGGTGTCTTCCGGCACCTGCCCACCGGCGGCCGTCCGCAGCCGGACGGCACCAGACAGTCGACGGTTCGACTCCACCGAAGACCGGGGGTCCGGAATCCACGACATCTCTCACCACCTTCTCTCATCACTGCTACCGACGAGCACCCGGTCGACAGCAGGGCGACCCGGACGAGCAGCCCCGGCGCGGACCACGAGCGGTCGGCGACGCGGTGGCGCCTGCCGGTCTATCGAACCTTGTCTGTGCCAGCAGGAATCGACAGGGAACGACCCGGACAGATCGGGAGCCTTGGCCAGCAGAACGTGTATGCCTCATGGCCGTGGCGTGCGTGCGGGACGGCCGGATATGAGGTCACGGGCTCGGGACGGCACCCTCTTTGCGGATCTCGATCTTCGACGCGATACGGCTCAGCGCCGCTCCCGGTGATATCAGGCGTACCGGCGCAGCGGGACACCCCGCGGAGGCGTGGGAGCCGAGAGGCTGCTCATCAGCTCCCGCGCCGCCTGCACGGCGTACAGGGCGGCCGAGATCGGACCGGAGTCGAACGGTTTCGACGCCGCCACGCACTGGTTCGCCAGCGCGCGGACCGCGATGACCTGACGCAGACCGGAGTTCAGCTGAGCGTCGATCGGCTCGGCGAACCGGTCCAGCCGCTGCGACAGGCGGAAGCGGGGAATGAGCAGACGCCACGTGGCCAGCTTGCGCTGGAAGCCGCGCATCTCTTGCTCCACCTCGACGAGGTCCTGGGCGAACAGGCGCAGGGCGTCGTTGGTGACCATGACCTCACGGGCGACGGCCTTCGCGGTCTCCTCCAGGGCCAGGGCCAGCCTGCTGATGTACACCGGCGCCCGCTCGGGGGCCTGGCCGACGGCCATCTCGCGGGCGAACTCGCCCAGCTGCTCGTCGTGCAGCCGGGCCAGGGCGATCCGCACCTGGAGGTCACCGATCCGACGACGCACGTCGTTGAGACGGTAGTGCAGGTCTTCCATCGCCTCGACCAGCCACTGCGCGATCTCCGGCAACGGGCTGACGACCCGGCCCAGCACCGGCTCGGTGGCCGCGACCGCGTCCGAGGCCGCCACCGCCGCGGCGACCGCGGCCCGCAACCGGGCGACGGACCTCTCGGTCTGGTCGGCCTGCTCGCCGAGCTTGCCCGACAGGGCGCCCAGCTCGTCCAGGCTGGCCATCTGGCTGTCCAGCGTCTGGTCCACGGCCATCGCGGCCCGGATCATGTCGTGCATCGGGCCCGACATCGGGTCGCGCGGGTCCGGGTCGGTCCACCGGTACAGGGCCCGCCGGGCGGCCACCTCGGCCGGGAGGGCCAGGCGGATGAAATCCTCGTAGCCCGACAGGCCGAGCCCGCGGACACCCTCGACCAGAGCCTGCGCGCCGATCCTGGCGGCCGCCTGGCGCGGGTGGCCCGCCGCCCGGGCCGACAGCTCCATCGGCAGTACCTTCTGGTACAGCTGGTCGACGATCTGCCACACGCCGGGGTTGCACGGGTGCGAACGCACCGACAGGAACCCGTCGCCCAGCGGGGTGACCGTGGCGAACACCCAGTAGGCCACACCGTCGTGGGCCAGGTTCTTCACGTAGGCCGCCATCGGCCGCCCGGCGAGCAGCAGGTCCCACATGATCTGGAACGCGCCCGCGGGCATGTCAGGGTGGCGGATCAGGTTGTGCGGCTGACGCAGGATCTGGTCCATGGTGTACTGCGCGTAGTGGCAGAACACGGCGTTGGCACCGTCGATGACGCCCTTGCGGTCGGTCGTGGAGAAGAACAGGTGGGGTACGGCGACCTCACGCATCATCTGGTCGGGTCGCGGTGAGACGCGTGGGTTGTGCCAACCGTCCATCCGTTCACCGGCTCCGTACGCGACCGCCGCTGGTTGGGCGTAACCAGCCGACCGGTGGGCGTACTCCGGCCGACCGTTGGGTTCTGCCGACGGCTGGGGGTACGGACCCGCCATCCTCCACCTTCCCTTCTACGCTGCCACCAGCGAACCGTCCGTCCGTCAGGTCGGCAGCCGCCCCGCAGTGCACCAGAGGAGCACCACGGCGCCGACCGCCGATCCGAGCAGTCGTGAATAACGAACCGACCCACGCGCTGAAGCGTCTGAGGACAACGCGGGACGCTGGTCCGTCAGTGACATCACGAGCACCCACAGGAAGGCTACATGTTGGCGGAGCCCTGTCGGACCGATTCGGCGATCTTCCACCGTCGCGGCCTGCTCCCTCCACGCGGCGCAGGCCCGCAGACTCACGCCTGCCCGCCCGCGGTACACACCAAGACCACGAGATCTACACGTCTCGTCGGCAAAATCTCCCAGCTCTGCCCCGGTGCTCCCCCGTCGGCTCCTGCTGGCGGTCCAGCGCCCGATCAGACCAGCACGAAGCCACGTCGCCATGGTCGAGATCATGGCAGTCGTCGAAGCCGGTCACGAAGTGCCGGGTGCGGTCAGCACCCCCGGCACGGACTGAACTGGAGCGTCTCCGTCTGGAGAATCGTGCGGATGGGATCTGTGGTGGGTGCCCTTCCGCCCGACCAGCTCCGGCTGGTACTGCGACGGTGAGCGGATGCCGGATATCCGCCTGCTCACCGACGCAGGTCTGGCCTGCCCGGCCCGTCTCACCGGGCAGGCCAGACCATCAACAGCGCGCGAGTCCTCCGAACCGGACGGACCCCCGCGAACGATGCGCCGATCCAGTCCGACCGCACCGCGCAGACGGCAACCGTCCCAGGACGACCGAGCACCACGGGCTCGGCCGTCCCAGCGCCGCACCTCCTCCAGCCCGACGGTTTTCCAGGCCGACGGCTCAGCGTGCCGGACCAGACCCGCCGTTCACCGGATGCTCCTGGTCCTGCTGCGTACCGAGACCGCTCCGAGGCCGAGCAGCCCCAGCGAGACGATCAGAAGGGCAGGCAGTCCGGGCACACCTGTCCTCGGCAGAGTCCAGGGGCTCGACGTCTTCCTGTCCGGCGTCTCGCCGTCCGGCGTCTTCCCGTCCGGAGTCTCGCCGTCCGGCGTCTTCCCGTCCGGAGTCTCACCGTCCGGCGTCTCGCGGCAGTCGTCTGCCTCCTCGCAGTCCTCCGGCCCTCCGCCACCACCTGGCGTGCCTTCGCAGCCCTCCGGTGTCTCTTCGCAGGCGACCGACCCTTCGCCGTCCGCCCATACTGCGGTGACCGTGACGTCGTGGTCCGGCATGGAGAAGGCCGTGACCGCGCTGCTCAGGTCGATATCGGACAGACCACCCTCTGGGACGACTTCCATGGTCCATCCGTCGAACACGAGACCGTCGCACTCGCCAGCGTCGACAGTGACCGTCGTTCCCTGGTGATAGGACCCGGCGCCGTCGACGACCGCGCAGCTCCTGTTCACCGTCACGACGAATTCCGGGTCACCGCCTGGCAGCGCCAGGTACCTGAACTCGACCGCGGTGACGCCCGCCACAGGCAGGGTGTCGGTCTCGGCGCTCATCTCGTAGTCCGGCGGATACACCACGCGGGACTCGTCGTTGAAGATGCGCCCGTTCCCCGACTGGTAGCGCCCGACCCCTCTGGTGCCGGTCAGTCCCGGCTCGAGCTGCACGGTGTACGCGAGGTAGAACGTCTCGCCGGACTTCCCCCAGAAGGCCCCGCCGGTAATCACGTTCAGAGGCCCGTACGAGGTGACCGCACGGATGTCCCCGACGATCTTCCCGCCGGAGACCAGGTCGATGGTTCCCGAGTTGGAGATACCGCTGCCGCCGACGTAGACCCCGGACGACGCGACGGTGCCGCCGCTGATCTTGTCGATCTTGGCACCGGGATAGTTCCAGATACCAGCGTTCCGGCCGGTGATCTCCACGTCGCCGCCGATCTCTGCGATCGTCCCGGTGTTCAGGATCCCGTAGCCGGGACGGCTCCCCTGGGTCGCACCGACGAGCTTTCCGCCGGAGATGACACCGATCGTGCTGCCGGTGCCCGGCTCCAGTGCTCTCTCGGCCTCGAACGTCCCACCGGTGATGGCGTCGATCCGCGCACCAGCCCCGTAGAGCCACACGGCCAGTCCGGTTCCTGTGCCGCTCGAGGGAGCCGCGCCGGTGAACTGTCCGCCGGACACCGTACCGATACCGGTCGGCGAGACGCCGTCGGCATAGACCATGAGCGCGGCCTCGTCGAGCGCGGTCGAGACGAACGTGCCGCCGCTGATCTCGTCGACCCGGCTGCCGCGGATGATCATGAAAGCGCCGCTCACCGGGGAGACCGACGCGTCGAAGACACCGCCGGTGATCTTCCCGACCCGGGCGCGGTAGTCCAGGTGGAAGGCGTAGCGCTCGATGGTGCTGCTCGTCTTGACGAAGACACCGCCGGAGATGAGGTCGACGGTCGAGCCGTGCACTTCCGTCGATGTGGCGACACCGTAGAACTCGCCGCCGCTGATCTCGGTCAGCCGGGCTCCGGCCTTCACCAGCAGCGCTGTGCACCCCTCGAGACGGCCACCCGTGATCTTGCCGGTCACGCCTGCACCCTCCAGACGAAGCGCCGGGTAGGTCGCCAGCTTGCAGTCGGACGGCTTGGCGGTCGCGGGATTGACCACCGCGATCCCGTCGTTCACGTAGACCGACCCGCCGGTGACGCTCACGCTGCCCGAGAGCGTCAGGAGACCAGAGGTCCTGCCGTCGCCCAGGGTGAGGCTGCCACCGGTCACCCTGAGGCTGATACCCGTGACGGTGTGGGCACCACCCGAACCCACGATCGTGACGTCCGAACCGGCGATGGTGAGTGCGCTCGGCTCGGCTCCGTCGCCGACGACCTCGAGGGTGTAGGCACCAAGACCGCCCGCCTCCGTGGTGGCGATCGCCTCTCCCAGCGTGTCGTAGTGGGTACTGGTCTCCCGGACCAGCACCACACCGGTCGTGCCGTGTGCCGAGCCTGCCGACCACGGCGCCAGCACGAGCACCATGACGACGACCAGGAGCAGCCTCCAAGAACGTCGCTCTTCCACCACCGAACCACCCATGATCTGGACCCTTCTCAACAACAGTGCCGTTGCGCGTCTTCTGGACCGCACACCCCGGTGGGCCCTCGATCCACGACATAGCGCCGTCCTGGCACCTTGCGCTTTATCGACTCCGCCCAGGTCGGCAAGAGCCCCCGTGGGACGACCCGGACCAGGTCGTGAGTCCTGGGCGGCAGGGCGTGCATACCTCATGGCCGTGCTGTGGGAAGAGACCGGACAGATATGGGTCACCCCGGCGCGGAGCAGTCCGGCGACCTCACTGGCAACCGTCGGTCCCTGTACCGCCAGGTTGTCGGCCCACCCCCCTGCAGTGGGCCGACAACCTGGCGACTGTCGAGGTCACCGCGTCGGCTACCTCGACATAGCCTGGCGTGATTACTCCGTTAGGGGTAGTCCCCAGATATGGGGTCAACGATCACCCGAACACCAGTCCAGAACAGCGGGCTTGCCGTGCGGGTGCGGGGCTGGACCTCCCGGGTACGGTGCTCCCAGAACAAGATGTCGTCGGCTGGGCCCACGGCGCCGGAGGCTCCGCGGGCGGCGAAGCCGACGTGTGGAGTGGCGGGGAAGGTGCTGGGCGGGATGCGGGGCGAGGAGGAGGTCGCTCACCCAGTGCCCACCCCGGTGCAGAGGAACGAAAAACCCCCAGTGACCTGGGGGTTTGCCGGTGGGCGATACTGGGATCGAACCGGTATCCAGGGATCTGACCGCGGACGCTGCCACCTGGGAAAAAAATGGTTCTGACCTGGTGCTACGCCCACCTTGCCATGTCCCGGTGGTACCCTAGGATGGACACGAACAGACAGCCCTTAGTGCACGTTAGTGCACGCCGGGGCCGGAGGAGGAAGAGAGCCATGTGCCAGGACTGCCTCGGGTACGGGTTCGCCTGCGACGTCGAAGGTGACGGCGCGTGCACCAGCTGCGACGGCACGTGCCCGTGCGACGGGGGTTGCATGGTCTGCGGCGGTCCGTCGTGACACGCACGCGCGCCACCACCACCGACAGCCTGGGGCGCAAGCGCAAGACCACCCGCGCTGCCTGGGGCATGGTCCGGCAGCTGCCGTCGGGGCGGCTCCAGGCCAGCTATGTCGGCCCCGACGGCCAGCGGCACACCGCCCCGCGCACGTTCGCCACCCGCACCGACGCCGACTCGTGGCTGGCGACCCAGCGCGCCGCCATCGTCGAAGGCCGCTGGACACCAGCGTCCGCCACGCAGAAGCACGCTGCCCAGGCGGCCCGGGCCGAACGGTTCGATGCCTACGCCCGCCGGTGGATCACCACCCGCACCGGCCGCGACGGCGCACCGCTTCGAGGCCGTACCAGCGCTGAGTACGAGCGGCTGCTGTCGGGGCCGCTGGCCGACCTGGGCCTGCTGCCGTTGACCGCGATCACCTCGCAGACGGTCCGCGAGTGGTACGCCGAGTTGGTCAGCACCGGGCGCCGCACCACAGCGGCGCGGGCCTACGGGCTGTTGCGGTCGGTCTTGCAGACCGCGGTGCTCGACGGCATCGTGCCGACAAATCCCTGCCAGGTCCGGGGTGCTGGCTCCGCCTCGTCGGGCAAGAAGGTGACCCCTCCGACGTCGGCCGAGCTCGCAATCATTGAAGCAGCCATGCCGGACCATCTTCGCGCCGCCGTGGTCCTGGCGGCATGGGGTGCGCTGCGTTTCGGGGAGCTGACCGAGCTCAGGCGCAAGGACCTCACTGAGGACGGCGACGCGCTGTTGGTGAGGGTGGAGCGCGCCGTCACCCACATTGCGGGGAAAGGGTTCGTCGTCGGAGAGCCGAAGAGCGCGGCGGGTGTGCGGGTGGTGGTGATCCCCGCGCGGCTGGCCGTGGTGGTCCGCGACCACCTGGAGAAGTATGCCCAGCCCGGACCGGACGGGCTGCTGTTCCCCTCGGCCAACGGCGGGCACCTTGCCCAGTCAACGCTCACGAGGGCCTGGTACCCCGCCCGCGCCGCCGCTGGCCGGGACGACCTGCCCTGGCACGGCCTGCGGCACTACGGGCTCACCCGGTACGCCCAGACCGGCGCGACCCTGCGAGAGATCCAGGCCAGGGCGGGGCACTCCACCATCGCCGCTGCTATGCGCTACCAGCACGCAGCGGGGCGTGACGCCGAGCTGGCCGCGCGGATGGCGGACCTGGCATGACCGAGTACCGGCACACCTACACCGGATCGTCCCCGTGGCCTCTGATCCGTAAGGAAGGTACGACCGCATGGCGGCCGATGTCCCGAGAGGAGTTGGCGCAGGCCACGGAAGATGGCGTGTGCGACCCGCTCCCCGACGACTACCGGCCCGAGTACGCCGTACGCGACAACGGCACCGACGACTGGCAACCGCTGGACGACTACGAAGCATGGCAGGCCGGGGTGTGGCTCCCGCCCGGGACGAACACCTTCGGCGTGCGTGATGACCTCGCCACGCCCGACCAGCTGGCTGCACGGTCCCAGGGAAACTATGACCCGCGGCCTGCGTCCGGAGAGCATGTCGCCAAGCGTGTCATCATCGTGTGCGCCCGCTGCGGCAAACGTCTGACCGAGATACACGACTTCGAGCACCGACACCTTGCCCACGATCTGCAAAGCGGCGCGTGGGGTCGAGGCATCCGAGCCAAGTGTTCCGACTGCTACGGACCGCTCGATCTTCCCAGAACCGACCACGAGGACCTGTGGCGCTCACTGGAGCGCGCACGGGCGACGAAGAAGGTCGTCACTGTCAAGGTTGGTGACCTCTAGGGTGTGCTGCGCAATGTAGTCCGACCGTGGGCTAGCATGGGTCTTGCCTAGTTCGGCGGCTGAGGCTGTCGGCGGAACCGCCCCCGGTCCACACCGGAGGTGCGCTCGGAGAGGGTGCTCCGAACCTGACCGCTACTCGCGGAGGTTTGGGCGCCATGTCCACCGAATCTGACCAGTACGTCACAGTCGCACGTGTTGCCAAGCAGCACGGCATTTCGCCCAAAACGGTCCGGCGCTGGATCGCTGACGGCACCCTACCCGCTTTCAAAGTCGGCCCGCCGCCGCGCAGCCGTCTGCGCGATAACCGACCGATCCGTATCCCTGCCAGCGCCCTCGACGCGATCATGCAGCCCGTCACCGTGGCCAGGGACGCTGCGTGATGGCCGGAGAGAAACACCGCCCCGGTGGCGCTGGTGCGGTGATGCCCCGCCACCGCAACCTTCTCGGCTCGTGCCGCTATGGCCACGAGAGCGACCCCTGGCCGCCTATGGAGGTGAGAGACCCTACCGAGGAGGCGCACAGACATGGACCTACGAGACGACCGGTTGCGGTGGGTGACCGTCACAGCGCCTGCCGGGCGGTGCGGTTCACGGCGCAGGACGGGGGTGGTGTCGGTGAGTACCGATGAAGAGCGCCGCCCCGCGGCGGACCACGAGACGGCGCACTCTGAGGCTGGGCGGCCTGCGACCATCGTAGCGACGACCACCGACGCCTGCCGGGTCTGCGAACGGCGGGACTACCCCTGCCCGGAACACGAGCTGGACGAGCTGGTCAAGATGGACCAGCGGTGGCGTGCAGCTGCTCACCGGCTGCCGAAGCTGGCGTCCGGGCACAGCGACCCGGTCGAGGCCCCGGCCTGCCGTCCGTGGCGTCCAGGCCCTCACAGCCTGGCCGGGGGTGTGCTGGCGGGCCTGTGCGAGCACGGGGTGCTGCGCGGGTCCTGCCGAGCCTGCGCACGTCGTGATTCGTTCCGCCGCAAGGTCGAGCAGGCCGCCGACCGGCTCAAGGCGAGTGGTGTCGGCTCTGAGGACCTGGGCGTGCTACGCCGGGCGTGGACGGGGGTGTCCCGGTGATCGGCACAGTCACGCTGGACGGCGCGCACGAGGTCTTCTGCCGCTGGCTCGGTGCGGACTACGACACCCAGGCCCTTGACGCCGTCCTCGCTGCTGCTGCGGTCGAGCAGCTCGACGGGGACCCGCTCTGGTTGCTGCTGTTGTCCGGGTCTGGGAATGCGAAGACAGAGACCGTGCAGGCACTGTCCGGTGCTGGCGCGGTCAGCGTGTCCACGGTGAGCTCGGAGGGCGCACTGCTGTCGGCTACGCCACAGAAGGACAAGGCCAGCGACGCTACAGGCGGGCTGCTGCGCCAGATCGGCGGGCGTGGAGTCCTCGTCATCAAGGACGTGACATCCCTCCTGTCGATGAACCGGGACATGAGGTCCCAGGTGCTCGGAGCGCTGCGGGAGGTCTACGACGGTCGGTGGACCCGGAGCGTCGGGGCAGATGGTGGGCGTTCGCTTTGCTGGGAGGGTCGGATCGTCCTCGTCGGTGCCGTCACGACCGCTTGGGACTCCGCGCGTGACGTGGTGGCCGCGATGGGAGACCGATTCGTAGTTGTCCGTATGGACTCCCACCACGGCAGGCAGGCCGCAGGGCGCCGGGCCATCGGGAACACCGGATCGGAAGAGTTGATGCGGGCCGAGCTTGCTGAAGCTGTCGGCGGAGTGATCGCCAGCATGGACACCACCCCGACCACGCTCACCGCCGAAGAGACGGACGTGCTGCTCGCCGCCGCCGACGTGGTGACGTTGGCGCGGACCGGGGTCGAGTACGACCACAGGGGCGACGTGATCGACGCCCATGCCCCAGAGATGCCCACCCGGTTCGCCAAGCAGCTGGCCCAGGTGGTTCGTGGGTCAGTCGCCATCGGTGTCTCCCGCGCCGAGGCTCTGCGGCTGGCGATCCGGTGCGCCCGTGACTCCATGCCACCCCTGCGGCTGTCGATCGTCGACGACCTCGCGAAGCACCCAGGATCGACCACTGCTGACATCCGAAAGCGCATCAACAAGCCCAGGAACACGGTGGACCGGCAGTTGCAGGCACTGCACATGCTCGGGGTGCTCGACTGCCGTGAGGAAGAGGCCACCTACGGGGAAAGCACCCGCACCCGGTGGTTCTACAGCCTGGCCGACAACATCGAGCCCCGGTCCCTGGACCCTGCTCGTGTTCCAGATTTGTCAGTAGACACCCCTAACCCCAGAGAGAAGAAGGCACGGCGAGACGAGTCTCCACGGCCCTCTACTGACAAATCTGGAACACACGGCGGCGTGTGCCCCCACGGTCACGACATGCGGGACGGGCCGTGCTCGCTGTGCGACACCGCGAAGTGGAACCGGCACCTCCTGGAAGAGGTGAGGTCGTGAGGACCACACAGATCGGAGGTACCCCGTGAACGATCCCGTAGTGAACCAGCCAGCACCCGCCGACGTCGTACCCCACCGACCACCCAGCGACGACGAACTACGGGCGTTGTGGACGCGGCTCGATCGCGCATTCGCCGGGCGGGATGCCGTCGCCGTCGATGTCTCCGAGCCGGGTGAGGTCCAGCTCGACGGACTTGGCACACCCATCGCTGTCGGACCACTGCGGGTCCGACGCCGGGTGCCGATGCTCCGCCCGCTGGTGACCGCCGCCGAACTACGCCGCCTCGGCCTCGACCCTAACCAGATGACCGGGCTCGACGTCATCGACTGAACGAGAGGAAGACCCCCATGACCACTGACACCACTCAGGAGATGGAGCCCATGACCACCCAGACCGAGCAGACTGCTACGCCGGGCCCGCCAGCTGCCACCACGCCCGACCCGCCAGACGCCGACATACCCCCGGCCGGGACCGGCCGGGACACCCCCGGCCCCAACCATGAGGCGGCTACCTACCGTCGCCGCCTGCGCGACACGGAGGCCGACCGGGACCGCCTGGCCCAGCAGGTCCAGGCCATGCAGAAGGCCGAGGTGGAGCGTCTGGCGTCCCGGCTGGCCCAGCCCTCGGCCCTGTGGGCCACCACCGAGCTGGCCGACCTGCTGGACGACACCGGACAGGTGGACCCGGACAAGGTCGCCAACGCGATCGAGCAGGCCCGGACCACGCTGGGGCTGGCGGTGGTGTCGGGCACCCCCAGCCCGGCCAACGAGGGTCGCATCGTCGACCCGTATACGGCCAGCTCGTGGTCCAGGGCGTTCGCACCCAGGCACTGACTCCAGGTCGGTAGACTGGTCTGGTCGTCGGACCTGCGCCAGGGGCGAACGTCTCGACGACCAGCGGCCCCCGCGGGGCGCGCACGGCACGGCCAGAGGCCGCCGAGCAGAACACCCGTTCCTGCAACCGGCGGCCTCTATCGTGCCGCAGGAAGGTGGTCAACAATGGCCGCTATCACCACCACCACCACTTCAGATCGTGCGTGGTCTCCTGACATTCAGGCGTTCGCCCCCGACGACATCCTTGCCGACGCCCTGGTCCTCCAGACCTCCACCCAGCTGGGCACCGTCGAGGGTGACGTCCCGGCAGTCCGTGTCGCCTTCGTGGACGACGACGAAGCCGACTTCGTCGCCGAAGGGCACGAGATTCCCGAAGCAGACCCGGCGCTCAACGAGGTCGTGATCTTCACCGGGAAGATCAGCCAGCTGGTCCGTATCTCCCGGGAGCAGTGGTCCCAGCCCAGCACCTCGCCCAAGCTGGCCGACGCGGTGGCCCGCGCGGTGCGCCGCAAAGCCGACGAAGCCTATCTGGCCCAGCCTGTACCGACCGCACCAGCAGTGACCCCACCGGCCGGTCTGGTTAACATCGCCGGGGTCCAGATGGGCACCCCGGTCGCTGACAGCCTGGACGCTCTGGTCGACCTGGTCGCGGTTCTCCAGGTCTCAGGGGCTACCCCGACCCACCTGGTGACCGACCCGACCGGGTGGGCCGCGCTGCGCAAGCTCAAGACCACCACCGACAGCAACGTGAGTCTGCTCGGTGCTGGCACCGCCGACGCCGAGGCTTTCCTGCTCGGCCTGCCCGTCCTGGTCAGTCCGGCGATGCCAGCAGGGACCGGTCTGGTGATCGACCGGTCCGCCGTCGTGTCCGCGGTCGGGCAGGTGATGGTCGCACAGTCGGAGCACCAGTACTTCAGCTCGGACTCCATCGCGCTGCGCTGCACCTGGCGCCTCGGGTGGAACCTCGTCCGACCCGAACGGTGCGGGAAGTTCACCATCGGCGACCAGACCTGAATGCCGTGGCGGGCGATCGTCAGGGCGAGGCAGCCAGAGAACCCTGAACCTTCGGCCCAGAGACCAGCGCCCGCCACGACCGGCACCAGCACTACCCCTCGGGGTCACGCCGACGACGCCAACGCCGTAGCCACCCGACAGCGGCAGCCACCGTCCAGGCGACCTGAGCTCCGGCTCCGAGCTGGTCGTAGTGGTCAGTCCACAGGCGATAGATGCTCATACCTTCTATATCCGTCCGGGCCAGGGCAGATATGACACAGCCCTGCCACAGCCGGAACGACCCCAGGGGGACCAACCCCACCCCGCGGCCCTCAGCCACCTCCCGTCGTAGGGCCGACATACCCCCCCCGGGAGCGGTGGGCTGGCTGGACACCCACCTCGGCCCCAGGGGTCTGGCCGGTGGGCCCGTGCTACGCGACCTTCCGGCGGGGGTCGGTCGCTGGCGTCTCCGACCGCGCGGTGTCGCAGGCGAAGCGGCACAGCAAGCCCCGGCGAGGCTCGGCTGTCCACGGGGGTGTCCACGCCTGTCCGTGCGACTTGTGGACAGGCACGGACAGGCTCGACTGGCGCGGCGTCGGGGTGTCCAGATCGTGCACTAACGTGCATCAAGGTACCTCGGTCAGGCTGGACCCCCTAGTGCACGCTTAGTGCACGCCGCTGCCTAGACAAACGAAAAACCCCCAGTGACCTGGGGGTTTGTCGGTGGGCGATACTGGGATCGAACCAGTGACCTCTTCCGTGTCAGGGAAGCGCGCTCCCGCTGCGCCAATCGCCCGTGCGGGGTACTGCTGTCGAGGTGGAGACGGGAATCGAACCCGTGTTGACGGCTTTGCAGGCCGCTGCCTCGCCACTCGGCCACTCCACCTTGAGACTGCGGCGTGAGCGCCGACGGTACCAGCCTCCGAGCGGATGACGGGACTCGAACCCGCGACCCTCACCTTGGCAAGGTGATGCTCTACCAACTGAGCCACATCCGCGCGACCCCACCACGGCCGAGACCGCGGAGGTGCGTCCCTGACTCTATCCGAGGCTCCCGCACATAGTCCAACCAGATACGCCGTGTGCGCCTGGGTACGCAGACGCCACACTGGTCGGTGTGGACGAGACAGTGGTGTGGTGCGACGGACGGCTGGTGCCGCCTCGCACGCCGGTGGTGCGGGCGACAGATCTGGGGCTGACCAGCGGGCTCGGGGTCTACGAGTCGTTGGCGGTGCTGGACGGGAAAGTGTTCGCCCTGACCCGGCACCTGGACCGGCTGGCGCACTCGGCGCGGGTGGTCGGCGTCGAGCTGGCCGACGACGATGTGCTGCGTGGCGCCGCCGAGGAAGTCGCCCGGACGGGCAGGTGGTCGTACGGCCGCCTGCGGATCACGGCTACGGCAGGGACCGACGATACGCCAGGGGTGCTGGTGGTCGTCGGCAGCCCGGCGCGGACGGTCGAGCAGGTGCGGGTCGTGCGGGTGCCGTGGGTGCGCAACGAACGGTCGGCGGCGGTCGGGGCCAAGGTGACGTCCACCGCCGACAACCAGCTGGCGGCGCGGGCGGCGCACCAGGCAGGGGCCGACGAGGCGGTGCTCGCCAACGGTCGGGGCGAGCTGTGCGAGTGCACGACGTCCAACGTCCTGGTGGAGACCGACGATGCCCTGCTCACGCCGCCGTTGACGACGGGCTGTCTGGGTGGGGTGACCCGGGCGCTGCTGCTGGAGTGGTCGCCGGGCTGGGAAGTACCGGTCCGGGAGCGGACCATGCCGTACACCGTCCTCGACGACGTAGCCGCCGGGCGGGCGGGACTGGCGGTGAGCAGCACGCTGCGCACGGTCGTCCCGGTGGTGGGGCTCGACGGGCAGCCGACCCGTGAGGCCGGGCTGGCACAGCGTGCGCGTGAGCTGTTCGAGGCGCGACGTCGTGACGAGACCGACCCGTGAGGAGCAGCGGGCCGTGGGCCGCGACTAGGTGGTGAGCAGCGCCGCGATGAGAGCGGCGACCTCGGACTCCATCCGGTCGCTCTCGGTGCCGATCGGCACCAGTGCCTCGGTGCGCGAGATGAACCGCAGCAGCGGTTCGGTCGGCGCGGCCAGCAGGGCATTGCCTTCCACGCCGGACAGGGAGATCAGGACGTAGTCCGGGTCTTCGTCCCGCCACACCTGGACGTCGCCGTTACCTGCCGGGTCGTCCGCGGCGGCGTTCAGGCCGTCAGCCAGCAGCTCACGGCCGAGCAACCACGCCGAGACCGACTGCGCGCCGGTGAAGACGGCCCGCACGGTGTAAGGGTCGTTGGCACGGAAGGAGAACTCTGTACTGACGGGAATGACGCTCGCGTCCGAACCTATGAGCTGGACTGCGATGACCTCGACCACGTCAGGGCGCTGCGGTTGCGTCATCCGGCCTCCTTTCGCTGCCCATCATGGCAGGTGGCGGGCTCCGGGCAAGGACCTTGGCCCGGGTTTCACCCCCTGAGGGTGGGTGCGTCCCCCATTTGGCGCGCAATATGCCCGAATGGCGCAGTCTGCGCGTCGCGGTCCGTCCGGACGACCGGTCCCCGCAGACCAGACGTGTCAGGGCGGCGACCAGCCGGAGCGACCGTCCGGTGTCCGACAGCGACGTGGACCCGGCCCGATCGGCACCCCACGGCACGACACGAGGAACCTGGCCGGGCCTGCCCCGGCTGGGCCAGCCCGCGCGACCGCGTCGGGCGACCCCTGCCACGACCCGTGAAACGAGTTCGGCATCCAGGCCGAGATTCGGTAGCATGCCCGAGCCGGGCGATTAGCTCAGCGGGAGAGCGCCTCGTTCACACCGAGGAGGTCACTGGTTCGATCCCAGTATCGCCCACCGGCAAACCCCCAGGTCACTGGGGGTTTTTCGTTCATCTGGAGCACGGCGGGCACTAAGCGGGCACTAGTGGAGGGCCGCCGAGGACGCACCTGGCCGACGTCCTGGCCATTCACCCTATTAGTCACGCCGTCGAGGGGCCTGGACTAGCGTGAGGGTATGACGCGGCAGACGACCGGATACGCGGACGCCGCGCGCTGGCCCCACGGGCCGGTGCCGATCGACACCGGTACCGCGCAGCTGGTCGTGGCCCGGGACCATCCTGGTGTGACGCTGCTGGTCAACGGGGTGCCGAGCTCGTTCGTGGACCCGGGCGACCCGAGCCACCTGGAGTTCGAGTACCAGCAGCAGATGGCGGCGGTGGTCGCGACGCTGCCGTCGGGGCCGTTGCGGGTGGTGCACCTGGGGGGCGGGGCCTGCGGGCTGGCCCGGGCGCTCGACGCGGCGCGGCCCGGGTCTCGGCAGGTGGTCGTCGAGGTGGACGCCCGGCTGGTCGAGCTGGTCCGCACCTGGTTCGACCTGCCTCGTCCGCCTGCGCTGCGGATGCGCACCACCGACGCGGCGACCTGGCTGGCCGGGGCCCGCCCGGGGCTGGCCGATGTGGTGGTGCGGGACGTGTTCGCCCAGGACCGGGTGCCCGAGGACCTGATCACCGTGGCCACGGCCCGTCAAGTGGCCCAGGCGCTGGTACCCGGCGGCCTCTACCTGGCCAACTGCGTCGACTGGCCGCCGCTGTCCCTGGCCCGGGCCGAGACCGCCACCCTGGGGGCCGTGTTCGCGCACGTGGCGGTCGTGGCCGAGACCGGGGTGCTGCGCGGGCGCCGCTACGGCAACGTCGTGCTGGCCGCGTCCGATACGTCGTTGGAGGCCGTAGCCTCGTCCCGGGCGCTGCGGCAGGGCGTGGTCCCGGCCCGGGTGCTGCTCGACGACGCGGTCCGGGCCTTTGCCGCCGCGGCCGTGCCGATCACCTGAACCGTCGCACGGTCAGGCGTCGTCCGGGCTGCCGTCGGGGACCTAGCTGCTCGAACTGCGCGCCCAGCTCGTCGGCAGCGGGCAGGGGCTCGCTGGTCCGAACGGATCCACCGATACCCGACCGCACCACGACTGGGCCGTCAGGGGGCATAATGGATGGCCTCTTTTCTGCCCAGCACGGGACGGAGCCCACCACGCACCCCGCATCAGAACCGCTGGCCGCACCGACGACCCTACCGGCACCGCCGGACGACGAGCTGGACGACGAACCGACCGCTGGACCGCTCACGACGCTGGCTACCGAGCTCGCGGCCGAGCAGCAGGTCATCGACACCGTGTACGCCCGTCTCGACACGCTGCGCGACCAGGCCCGGCAGCGGCTCGCCGAGGTGCGCCGCGAAGGACCGTCCGGCTCGCCGCAGAACCGCAGCGAGCGCGACTCGTTCGCGACGCTGTACGAGAACCGGCTGGCCCAGCTCGAAGCGGTCGAGGAACGCCTGGCCTTCGGCCGTCTCGACCTGCACGACGACGAGACGGTGCCTCCACCCGCGGCCGATGCCGCCGGACAGGCAGGCCCGCTCCTCCGTCCCAACCGGATGTACGTCGGCCGGATCGGCCTGAACGAGGCCGACCACACCCCTCTGCTCACCGACTGGCGAGCCCCAGCCGCGCGGGCGTTCTACCAGGCCACAGCCGTACACCCGGACGGGGTGCGGCGGCGGCGGCACCTGGTCACCCACGGCCGCCGCGTCACCGGCGTGGAGGACGAGGTGCTGGACCTGTCCGGCACCCAGGAAGGTGTGCTGTCCGGCGAGGGCGCGCTTCTGGCCGCCCTGGCCGCGGGCCGCACCGGCCGGATGGGCGATATCGTCGCGACCATCCAGGCCGAGCAGGACGCGGTCATCCGCGCCGACCTGGCCGGGGCGCTGGTCGTGCAGGGCGGGCCCGGTACCGGCAAGACCGCCGTCGCCCTGCACCGCGCGGCCTACCTGCTATACGCCCACCGGCGCACCCTGGAACGCTCCGGGGTGCTGCTGGTCGGGCCGAGCCGGACCTTCCTGCGCTATATCGACCAGGTGCTGCCGTCGCTGGGCGAGACCGGGGTCGTCACCATGACGGTGGCCGAGCTGGTGCCCGGGGTGCACGCCCCTGGCACGGAACCGGCCGCGTCGGCCCGCATCAAGGGCGACCTGGCGATGGCCGACGTGCTGGCCCGGGCGGTGCGCGCCCGGCAGCGGGTACCCGCCGAACCGGTCACCGTGGTGCTCGACGGACGCACCGTGCGCATCGAGCCCGACGATGTGCGGGCCGTCGTCGGCCGCACCCGGCGGCTGCACCGACCGCACAACCAGGCCCGGGTGACGTTCGTGCGGGAGATGCTCGGTCGGCTGGCCGACCAGTACCTCGCCCAGCTCGGCAGCCGGGTGGACACCGCCGACCGGGCCGAGGTCGTCGAGGACCTGCGCACCCACCGGGACGTGCGGGTGGCGCTCAACCTGGCCTGGATGCCGCTGACCCCGCAGGGCCTGCTCGGCGACCTGTACGCCAAGCCGTGGCGGCTGGCCGAGGCGGCACCGCACCTGTCGGTATCGGATCGTGCGCTGCTGGCCCGGGAGCGCGTAGCCCCGTGGACGCCTGATGACGTCCCGCTGCTCGATGAGCTGGCTGAGCTGCTCGGCACCGACGACCAGGCCGCTCGCGCCCAGGCCCGGGCCGAGGCGCAGCAGCGGGCCGCCGAGGTGGAGTACGCCCAGCAGACGCTGCAGGCGACGGGCGGCGGCTGGGTCCTGCAGTACGGTGCCGCCCTGGGCGATATGGTCACCGCCGAGGGGCTGGCCGACCGGGTGACCGGCGGCGGACCGCTGCTCACCACCGCCGAACGGGCGGCTGACGACCGTTCCTGGACCTACGGCCACGTCGTGGTGGACGAGGCCCAAGAGCTCTCCCCCATGGCCTGGCGGGCGCTGCTGCGCCGGGTGCCGACCCGGTCGCTGACCATCGTCGGCGACGTCGCGCAGACCGCCGCGCCGTCCGGGGCCCGCAGCTGGGCGGCCATGCTCGGTCCGGTCCTGGGTTCGTCGTGGCGGGCGGCCGAGCTCACCGTCAACTACCGCACCCCGGCGACGGTGGCCGCCGCGGCCGACGACTTCGCCCGCACCGTCGGCCTGCCGGTCTCCACCCTGGTCTCGGCCCGGGACGTCCCCGACGCACTGGTCGCGACCCGGGTCGCGGCGGCGGACGTCGCCACCCGGGCGGCGCTGGCCGCCCACGAGGCCGTGACCCAGACCTACCGGGACGGGACCGGCCGGGTCGCCCTGGTCGCATCCCGGTCGGCCTTCGAGGCGCTGAGCGCAGCGCTGACCGACCTGGGCCGGGACCACACCTGCGCCGCAGGAACCGACACCGCCGACCTGGACGCACCGTTGGTCCTGGTCACCCCGCACCAGACCAAAGGCCTGGAGTTCGACCAGGTGATACTCGTCGAACCGGCCCAGGTCCTGGCCACCAGCGGACCGGGCAACCTGTACGTCGCCCTGACCCGACCCACGCAACGCCTACACATCGTGCACGCCGAACCCCTACCCGACGGACTGCGCCAGGCCGTCGTCTGAGGCATCTCTCCCGTTGCCTGAACGTCAGCCTCCAACGTGGTCACGCCGACTACATGATGGGGCGAGCGTCGCGGGTCCGGCTGCAAAGTCAGGTGTCGAAGTAGGTGTAGAAGTGTCGAAGCAGGTGTCGAAGCAGGTGTCGAAGCAGGTGTCGAAGCAGGTGTCGAAGCAGGTGTCGAAGCAGGTGTCGAAGCAGGTGTCGAAGTAGGTGTCGAAACAGGTGTCGAAACAGGTGTCGAAGTAGGTGTCGAAGTAAGCGGACCGGGGGTGGCGATCCTCGAACACGCGGCCGAGTCCCCTCGGTCAACGGCTGAACTGCTGTCCAGCATCGGCATCTCGGTGCACTCGGCCAACGTCAGACGCCACATCGCACCCCTCCTGGAGTCGGGCCTGCTCGAGCTGACACAGCCCGACCATCCACGCAGCCCGACCCAGAAATACCGGATCACCCAGGCTGGCCGACGGGCGCTGACGCACCCGCGCGACGAGAAGTAGCAGAACTGCCGCAGCGTCCGGCTACGGGTACAGGCCCCGGATCTGGTGGGCCTGGGCGACGCGCTGGACGCCGATGACCAGGGCCGCGTCGCGCAGGGTCAGGTTCTCGCGGCGGGACAGGTCGGCCACGTCCCGGTAGGCGGTGAGCATCCGGTGCTCCAGCTTGTCGTCGATCTCGCGCTCGGTCCACCAGTAGGCCTGGTTGGCCTGGACCCACTCGAAGTAGGACACGACGACACCGCCGGCGTTGGCCAAGATGTCCGGGACGATGGTGACGCCCTTGTCGACGAGGATCTTGTCGGCCGGGCCGGTGGTCGGGCCGTTCGCGCCCTCGACCACCCAGCGGGCCTGGACCGTCGGCGCGGTCTCCTCGGTCAGGACGCCTTCCAGGGCGGCGGGCACCAGGACGTCGGCGTCGAGCGCCAGCAGCGCGACGTTGTCGACCGGTTCGGCCCGCTCGAATCCGACCACCGACCCGGTCGCCGCGACGTGCGCGACCAGCGCCGGGAGGTCGAGCCCGTCCGGGTTGTGCACTCCCCCGTACATATCGGACACCGCGACGACCCGGGCGCCGCCGGCCGCGAAGATCGACGCCGCGTGCGAGCCGACCTTGCCGAAACCCTGGATGGCGATGCGCACGTCCGCCAGGCCCAGACCAGCGTCGGCCAGGGCGGCCTTCGTGACGTGGACCACACCGGCCGACGTCGCGGTCGTCCGGCCGAGCGAACCGCCCACCGCGATCGGCTTGCCGGTCACGACACCGGGGATGGTGTACCCCTGGTTCACGGAGTAGGTGTCCATGATCCAGGCCATCGTGTCCTCACCGGTGCCCATATCGGGCGCCATGATGTCCCGCTCCGGGCCGATGATCGGCAGGATCTCGGAGGTGTAACGCCGGGTGACGCGCTCCAGCTCGCCCCTGGTGTGCTGGAGCGGGTCGATGGTGACGCCACCCTTGGCCCCGCCGTAGGGCAGGTCCGCGATAGCGCACTTCCACGTCATCCACATCGCCAGCGCCCGCACCTCGTCGAGGTCGACGTCCTGGTGGAAGCGCAGGCCGCCCTTGCCCGGGCCCCGGGAGATGTTGTGCTGCACCCGGTACCCGCGCAGGATCATCTTGCGACCGTCGTCGCAGCGCAGCGGGATAGCGACGTTCATCTCCCGGCGCGGCGTGGCCAGCATCGCTTGCAGGCCCTCGTCGTAGCCCAGGACCCGGCAGGCGCTGGTGAGCTGGTCGAGGGCGGTGGCCCAGGGCCCGGTCGAGCGGTCGGCGGTCGCGGATGTGGTGGTCATATCAGTTCCGTCCTTCGTGCGGGCCGACCGCCCCATCGTGGTCAGCGGATGGGTGTTCCCAGGCAGGTCGGGTCTTCGCGACCTGCACCGGCCAGTCTGGACGCTCCTCGGCGGGGGCGCCGCACGAGAGCGCGGCGCCCCCGGTCGGCCGGCTCAGCCGGGGATGAGCGTGTACTTGGTGGTCAGGTACTCCTCGATGCCCTCGGGGCCGCCCTCGCGGCCCAGGCCCGACTGCTTGAGCCCGCCGAACGGCTGGCTGGCGTCCGAGACGATCCCGGTGTTGATCCCCAGCAGCCCCGACTCCAGCGCGTCGACCAGCCGGGTGGCCCGGGCCAGGTCCTTGGTGTAGGCGTAGGCGGCCAGGCCGTACTCGGTGGCGTTGGCCAGCGCGACGGCGTCGGCCTCGTCGGTGAAGGTCGTGATCGGCAGGACCGGCCCGAAGATCTCCTCGGTCATGACCCGGGCGTCGCGCGGGACGTCGACCAGGACCGTGGGCTCGAAGAACGACCCCGGCCCGGCGGGGGCCCGGCCGCCGGTCAGGACCCGGGCACCGCGACCCACCGCGTCGTCGACGAACGCCTGGCAGGACTCGACGGCCCGGTCGTCGATCAGCGCGCCGATGCGCACACCGTCCTCGATCCCGGGACCGACCTTCATCTGCGCGACCTGCGCGGCGACCCGGTCGGCGAACTCCTCGACCACCGACTCGTGCACCAGGAAGCGGTTCGCGGCCGTGCAGGCCTCGCCGATGTTGCGGAACTTCGCGGCCAGCGCACCGGTCACCGCGGCGTCCAGGTCGGCGTCCGCGAAGACGAGGAACGGCGCGTTGCCGCCCAGCTCCATCGAGCTGCGCAGCACGTTCTGGGCCGCCTGGCGGATCAGCACCTGGCCGATCTGGGTGGAACCGGTGAAGCTGACCTTGCGCAGGCGCGGGTCGGCCAGCAGCACCTCGGACTGCGCCGACGAACGACGCGTCGGCACGATGTTGACCACCCCGGCGGGCACTCCGGCCTGGTGCAGGATGTCCATGAAGGCCAGCGTCGTCAGGGGGGTCAGGGCGGCGGGCTTGACCACCATCGTGCACCCGGCGGCCAGGGCCGGGGCGATCTTGCGGGTCGCCATGGCCAGCGGGAAGTTCCACGGGGTGATGAGGTAGCAGGGGCCGACCGGGTGCCGGGAGATGATGGCGTGCCCGGTGCCCATCGGCGTGGTGCCGTAGCGGCCGGTGATCCGGACGGCTTCTTCGGAGAACCAGCGCACGAACTCGGCACCGTAGGCCACCTCGCCCCGGGCCTCGGCCAGCGGTTTGCCCATCTCCAGGGTCATGAGCAGGGCCAGGTCCTCGCCGCGCTCGACGGCCAGGTCGAAAGCGCGCCGCAGGATCTCCCCGCGCTGGCGCGGCGGGGTGGCGGCCCAGGCCGGACCCGCGGCGACGGCCGCGTCCAGCGCGGCCACGGCGTCGTCGGTCGTGCCCGAGGCGACATCGGCCAGGTGGTTCCCGGTGGCCGGGTCGGTCACCGCGTAGGTCTGGCCGTCGGACGCGGCGCGGAAGGCCCCGTCGACGTACAGGCCGGTCGGGGTGGCGGCCAGCAGGGACGCGATCCGTTCGGCGGTGACGCTCACGCTGCAGCTCCGATCTCGGCGAGGCTCGCCAGGACAGTGTCGATACCCTCGCCCAGCAAGGGCAGGGAGATGGTCAGGGGCGGGAGGAACCGCAGCACGTTGCCGTAGGTACCGCAGGTCAGGGTGATGACGCCCTGGGACCGGGCCCGGGCGGCGACCTGGTTCGTCAGGGCGGCGTCCGGGTCGCCCGTCGCCGGGTCGACCAGCTCGACGGCGATCATGGCACCCCGGCCGCGCACGTCGCCGATCCGCGGGTCGTGCTCGGCCGCGGCCCGCAGCCGGGTCAGGAGGAAGTCCTCGATCGCCCGGGCCCGTTCGACGAGCCCCTCGGCCTGGTACGTCTCGATAGCGGCCAGGGCAGCAGCGCAGGCCAGCGGGTTACCGCCGTAGGTCCCGCCGAGGCGGCCGCTACCGGCCGAGTCCATGATCTCGGCCCGGCCGGTCACCCCGGACAGGGGCAGCCCACCCGCGATGCCCTTAGCGGTTGCGACCACGTCAGGTTCGATGCCGAACAGCTCGGAGGCGAACCAGGCGCCGGTCCGGGCGAACCCGGTCTGCACCTCGTCGGCGACGAAGACGATGCCGTTGGCCCGGCACCAGTCCACCACGGCGGGCAGGAAACCGTCCGCCGGGACGATGAACCCGCCCTCGCCCTGGATCGGCTCGACCACGACGCAGGCGACGTGGTCCGGCCCGACCATCCGGGCGATCTGCTCGACGGTGCGCCGCGCGGCCTGCTCACCGGACAGACCGTCGCGCAGCGGGTACGAGCCGGGCACGCGGTACACCTCGGGGGCGAACGGTCCGAAGCCGTCCTTGTACGGCACGACCTTGCCGGTCATGGCCATCGTCAGGTTGGTGCGGCCGTGGTAGGCGTGGTCGAGGACGACGACCGCCGGCCGCCCGGTGTGGTGACGGGCTACCTTGACGGCGTTCTCCACCGCCTCGGCACCCGAGGTGAACAGCGCGGACTTCTTCGGGAAGCTCCCCGGGGTCAGCTGGTTCAGCTTCTCGCAGACCTCGACGTAGGCGTCGTACGGCGTGACCATGAAGCAGGTGTGGGTGAATCGGTCGAGCTGGGCGCGGACGGCCTCCACGACCCGCGGGGCGGCGCCCCCGACCGAGGTGACGGCGATACCCGAGCCGAGGTCGACGAAGGAGTTGCCGTCGACGTCCACGAGCACCCCGCGGTCGGCGTGGTCGGCGAACACCGTCATGGTCGTGCCGACCCCCCGGGCGACCGCCGCCTCTTTGCGGGCCATCAGGTCACGAGAGCGCGGACCGGGCAGATCGGTGTGCAGGGACCGCGCCTGGGGCGCGGGGGTGGCGTTCGTCATGTGTCCGTCCTCGGGTCGGTGCCGACTGCGCTCGGGCTGGTGACGCCCCTCGACGGCTTCTGTCCGCCGTCGGGGGACTGCCTCACACGCTAGCCCTTCGGTCAGGACCTCCGTCCTCGACGCTATGTCGAAAGATCGTAGGTGGCATGGCCGGGTTGTCTATCGACTTTCGCGGTATGTTCCGAGCGGATCCAGCTCACCCAGCAGTAACCCGCTCAACCCAGATGCGGGTCGTCCGGGTCATGGGGCGATGGTGTCGGACTCGAAGGCGACGATCTTGTGGTCCTCCTCGGCGAACTCGATACCGACCAGGTGGATCGGCACCCCCCGGGCGCGGTACGAGCCGTGACCGACCTGCCCACCTGCCTGCGGCACAGGTACAGCTGTCGTGGTCCGAGCGGGTCACCGCGACCTGCGGCCCGTCCCCGACGTCTTGCGCGAACGCCAGGAACGCCGGGGTTCGGCCCCGCCGCGACGGTCCGGGTTGGACGCCGCCACCAGGTCTTTCAGGAGCAGCGGACGGTCCTTCGCCCGGTGGCGGGCCATCACCAGGAATACCAGGGCGGTGGTCCAGGCGTCACCGAGGGCATGGTGCGGGGTGAAGATCGGCAGGCCGAGGCGGGTGGCGACCGTCTCCAGCCCCGGCGACCGGCGCGGGTCGCGCGGCAGCCCGAAATGGGTCCAGGCCAGCTCGGCGGTATCGACCGCGGGCAGGTCGACCGCCAGCCCGCGGGACAGCAGGGCCCGGTCCAGGAAACCGGTCTCGACCCAGGCGGCGTGGGCGACCAGCACCCGGCCGGTCAGCGCGACGAACAGCGGGTCCAGGGCCTCGGGCAGCGAGGGCGCGTTCTCCAGGTCGCACGGCCGGATGGCGTGGACCTGGACCGACTCCGGCGACGGCGGCACCACAGGCCGCACCAGGCCGTAGACCGACGACCGGCCCACCACCCGGCCGGCGTCGACGTGGACCGCACCGAAAGAGATGATCGCGTCGTCGGCGCTCAGCCCGGTCGTCTCGAAGTCCAGGACCGCCAGCCGGGCCCGGTCCCACGGCAGGTCCAGCTGGGCGCACGTCTCGGACTGGCTGTCGACGAAGGTCGACATGATCGACGAGGAGACCGCGGCGGGAGTCATAGCCGCGACAGCCCCAGCGCCGCGGCCAGCGCCGACTGCACCGAGTCGATCGCCCGGAAGGCCTCGCGCAGCTGCCGCCGCTCCAGCGGGTCGAGCTGGTCGGGCCGCAGGAACCCGCTGGGCTTGTTGCCCGCCTTGATCGCGCGGACCTGGTGCTCGGCGAGCACCGTCAGGGCGACCTTGTAGGCACCGACCAGCATGTCCCGCTCGTCGCCGGTGATCAGCCCGGCGTCGGCTCCCCGGTCCAGACGCTCCAGGGTGCTGCCCGAGACGTCCCCGGTCCGCAGGGCGAGCCACCGGGCCAGCGCGCTGACGGGCAGCAGGCCGCCCTTCTTCAGGTCCAGCTGGCCCCGGTGCTCGCCGGACTGGTGGACGACGAAGTCGCGGACGAACCCCAGCGGGGTGCGGCGGCTGAGGGTGTGCCGGGTGAGCACACCCATGAACGCCTCATGGGCGACCGCGGCGGACACGGCCTCGACCAGGGGCGAGACCAGCTCGCCGCTGACCGGTCTGGTGTCGGCCACGACGGAGGTCAACGCCAGCACACCGGCTTCCTCCTCGCGGCCGAGCCAGTCGGCCACCGCCTGGCGCCACTGGTCCTCGGAACGGTTGAACAGCGAGTTGTCGGCGTTGGCCCCGCGGTCGCAGGTGGCCAGCCCCGCCCGTTCGACCAGCCGCAGCACCCGCGAGGCGTGGGCCAGGTGGTCGCCCGGATCGCCGTCGTACCAGCACAGCGCCGTGTCGACGTCCGACCCGGGCAGGGGCTCGCGGCGGGCCAGCGAACCCTGGACCAGCCAGGTGGACGCCTTGGTGGCCTCAGGCGCCCGGACCAGCGCCACCGCCCGGCGCAGGATGGCGTCGACCACCCCGGACTGCAGCTGGGCGATGTACTCCACGGGCAGGCCGCGCTCCACCAGCTCGATGATCGACGGCGCGACCAGCGCGCTGGCCTCGACCAGCTCGTCGGCGTCCTGGGCCCGTTCCACCGCCCCCCGCACCACCAGGGGGTCCCGCAGCTCGGCCGAGGCCACGTCGACCACCCGCACCACTCCGACCGGTCGGTCGTGGGCGTCGACGATGACCAGGTGGTGGATACCGGCCTCGACCATGGACAGGTAGGCGTCGCCCAGGAGAGCCTCGGAGCTGACGGTCTGGGCCGGGAAGGCAGCGATGCTCCCCACCGACGCGGTGATCGGGACCGCACCGGTGGCCACCCGGCGGCGCAGCTCGGAATCGGTGACGATACCGAGCCCGTCGTCCGGCGAGGTCACCAGGCTGCACGAGGTCCGAGCCTTGGTCATGGCCTTGGCCACATCGGCGATCGAGGTGCTGGCCGGGTGGACGATGACCGGCCGCATCGAGCCGGTCACCCGGCCCTGAGCGGCGTCGAAGAGCCGCTCCGGTCGGGTCAGCTGGTTGGTGCTGCTGATCGGAGCCAGGTGCCCGACCCGCAACGCGTCGGGCAGAGGCACCAGGTACAGCAGAGTGTCCTCGGCGGCCTTGGCCGCGTGGGCGTACTGCCGCCCGGCCCGCACCGTGTCCAGGCTGAGCAGGTCACCGGGGTCGACCTCGTCGACGACGGTGCCGACCGGGCCCAGGACCTCCAGCCGGCCGGCCCGCACCATGAGCGCGACCCCCAGGCTGGGCTGCCCCACCTCGACCACCAGATCACCAGCCAGGTGATACTTGACGTCGATCGCCGTCGACAGCTGTTCCAGCTCTTCACGGCTGAGGTCGGTGAACGGCGGGTAGCCCTCCAGGAAGTCGGCGATCTCTTTCATGATCGCCGACTCCCTGGGTTGCGAGACATGGTCACTGCGTCACTCTTGCGAGGAGTCCTCGGTGGCGTCCGCCGTGCTCTCGAGGTTCTTGGTTGCGCCCTCCCGTTGCGGGATGGCGTCACCAGCCGGCGTATCGGAGTGCTGGTACGGCCGGGCGGTGAACATGTAGACCAGCCCGAGACCGATGACCAGGACCGCCGACAGCAGGACGATCCAGACGTCGTACCACGGTTTGCCGGTGCCCAGGTCCCACGGCCACACGATGGCCAGGACACCGCAGACACCCCAGGTGAGCGCGCCGATGTTGACGGCCAGCCCCCACTTGCCGAGCCGGAACTTGCCGGAGGGCTGCCAGCCCTTGAGCCGGGCCCGCAGCGCGGCCAGGACCACGCTCTGGAACCCCAGGTAGATGCCGATGGCGGCAAACCCGACGGCCTTCCACACCGCGTCCTCGGACAGCCGCGACACCACGACGATGACCAGGGCCGGCACCGCCGCCGCCACCACCAGGGCGAACGGTGGGATATGCCGCGCCTGCCAGAACAGGCGCAGCACCCGGTGACCCATGATCATCTGGTCGCGCGAGTAGGAGTACACCAGGCGGCTGGCCGCAGCCTGCAGGCTGATCAGGCAGGACAAGAACGCGATGACCACGATGAGGAGGACGAACTTGTCGGCCGCGCCGAAGCTCTGGTGGATGGTGTAGCTCACCGGGTCCAGGGCGCCCTCGACGCAGGTGGCGCCGTCGGGCAGCGTCTCGATGCACTCTCCGCTGGTGGCGATCACCTTGCTGATGTTCGGGACGACGGCCATGATCATGGTGAAAGCGGTGAAGGTCGCCGCAAAACCACCGATGTAGATCGTCATGCGCATGGCCTTGGGCACCTGGACGCCCGGGTTGGGGATCTCCTCGGCGAGGTCGCCGCAGGCCTCGAACCCGTAGTACTGGAACACGGCGACCAGACCGGCCGCGGCGAAGGCGTAGAAGTACACCTTCCCGTCCGCCGCACCCAACGACTTGAAGACGACGCTGAAGTCGTGGCTGCCCTTGATGAGCAACCAGCTGCCGACACCGATCGCGCCGACCAGACCGGTGATGAACCCGGCCATCACCGCGACCGACAAGACCTTGGTACCGCCGACGTTGATGATCGTCGACACGGCCAGCAGCCCCAGCGCGGAGACGACCATGTAGTTGACCGAGTAGGCGTGACCGAACAGCGACGAGATGAAGGGGCTCGCCCCGGCGGCGATACCACCGATGGAGGAGAACAGGGCGAACATGTAGATCCAGCCGGTCATCCAGGCCCAGCGCCTGCCCCACAAGCGCCTGGACCACGGGTAGACCCCGCCGACCACCGGGTACTGGGACACGATCTCGCCGAAGACGAGAGCCACGAGGAACTGGCCCACAGCGACGATGAGGAAGGCCCAGATCATCGGCGGGCCGGCCATCGCCAGCGAAGCGGAGAACAGGGTGTAGACGCCGACGATAGGCGACAGGTAGGTGAACCCCACCGCGACGTTGTCCCACAGCCCCATCTCACGCTTGAACTCTGAGGTGTATCCGAGCGCCGCGAGCTGGGCCGCGTCGTCCAGGTGGGTACTATCACCGCCTGGCTTTTGTTCTGACATCTGGATTCCTTTCCAATCTGGCCGGACCGGCTGCTGTCAGCGGCCCTCGTCCATGGTTATTCTTCTTCTGGTGGCTTTTCTTCGGGCAGCCCTGAGGCGACCAACTCGGCAAGATCAGCGATCCGCAGCGGACTGTCGGAAGCTGACCGGGCGGCATCTTCGAGCATTCCCAGGCAGAACGGGCAGGCCACCGCCACGGTATCGGCACCGGTCGCGGAGGCCTGGGCCAGCCGCAACGACGAGACGCTGCGTTCTTCTGGCACCTTGTAGAAGTAGTTCCCACCGCCGGCGCCGCAGCAGAACGACGTGTCCTTCGACTGTCCGATCTCGACGAAGCGCGGTCCGGCCGCGGCCTGGCACACCGCTCGGGGCGGGTCGAGGACCCCACCAAGCCGACCCAGGTTGCACGGGTCGTGGAACGTCAGGGTGCCGACCTCGGCGGCCGACCCGGCCCCACCGACGGCCGGGACCTTGCCGGAGGCGAGCAGCTCGGCCAGCAGCACCGAGTGGTGGACGACCTCGATCTTCGCCCCGAACTCGGGGTAGTCCTTCGTCAGGGTGGCCAGGCAGTGCGGGCAGTGCGTCAGCACCTTGACGATCTCGTACCCGGCGAACAGGGCGATGTTCTCCATGGCCCGCATCTGGAACCCGGCCTCGTCGCCCAGCTTGCGCTGAGCCTCGCCGCAGCAGACCTCCTCCTCGCCGAGCACCGCGAAGGAGACCCCGGCGTGCTTGAGGATCTTCACCATGGCCTGCGCCACGGAACGGGCCCGCTGGTCGTAGGCGGCCATGCAGCCGATCCAGTACAGGTACTCCGGCTGCGGGTTCTCGGCCAGGGTCGGCACGTCGAGACCCGTCATCCAGTCGGTGCGCTGGTACGACGGCAGCCCCAGAGGGTTCTGGTTGCGTTCGACCGCCTCCAGCACCCCCGCCTGGCGCTCAGGTACCTGACCGCCTTCGACGAGGTGACGCCGCAGCTCGACGAGGCTGCCGGGCTGGTCGACCAGGGCGGGACACTCCCGGGCGCAGGCGCCGCAGGTGAGACAGCTCCATGCGATGTCTTCCGTGACCACGCCCCGGGCGAAGACGTCCGCCTCGGGCGGCGCACCGGCGGCGATGCTGGTGCGCAGGTCGGCGCCGAGCGCCTGGACCACCTGGCGCGGCGACAAGGGCCGGCCGGCGGCGTGCGCCGGGCAGACCGCCTCGCACCGTCCGCAGTCGATACAGGCGTCGAGCATGAAGCGTCGCTGCCAGGGGTGGTCGACCGGGTTCGCCACCCCGGCGCTGATGCCTTCGAGGTCACCCTCGGCCTCGACGATCGCCGGGAGGTCGAACGGCGTGGTGAGCCGTCCGGGCTCCCGGTCGGCCTGGATGGCCAACGTCAGGGGCAGCACGACGATGTGGTCGAGCATCAGCAGCGGGATGAGCGCCAGGAAGACGAAGGCACTGATGGCGTGGGCGGCCCAGAACACCTGGTAGAAACCCACGGCGTGGTCGCCCACCACCGGGTCGAGCAGCGCCGCCAGGCCGTTGCCGGCGTAGGACCAGCCGCCGTGCTCCACCGGGACGGCGAGCAGCCGTCCGGCTTCGAGCAGCAGACCCGAGAGGGCCAGCCAGCCCAGCGCGCCGTACACGACGTGGACCGACGTGCGCCCACCGAGATGGGCCGGACGCAGCCGGTAGCGCCGCCACATACCGACCAGCACCCCGGCGATCAGCGTCAGCGTGGCAGTGTCGAGCACGGCCTCGAAGACGGCGTAGAGACCGCCGGTCAGGAACCTCCAGCCGAACACCAGCCGTGTGAAGTCCTGCTCGACCGCCACCAGCGCCGTGCCGACGACCAGCAGGCCGAAGGAGCCGAAGATCAGCAGGTGGAGCAGCGCGCCGAGCCGGTCCCGCCGGACGGTGACCTGCCCGAAGACGTCACCGACCACCCGGCGGGTGACCGTCTTCGGGTTGCGCTGGAACGCCTCGGTCAGGCCGCGGCCGAGCTCGCCCCAGGTGGTGCCCGAACGCTGGACGCGACGCGTCATCAACCAGCCGAACACGAGCACGGTCGGCAGCAGGGCGAAGACGTAGATGCCCCAGTGCAGCCAGGGCGGCAGCTGGACCATGTACTCCCGGGACACGGCCAGTCCTACCGCGCGGCCAGCGCCGCGGTCAGCCGCGGCACGATCTGGTAGAGGTCACCGACGACGGACAGGTCCGACGCCTCGAAGATCGGCGCCGACGGGTTGGTGTTGACCGCCACGATCAGCGTCGAGTCGCGCATCCCCACCAGGTGCTGGATCTGACCGGAGATGCCCAGCGCCAGGTACAGCTGCGGGCGGACGGTCGTACCGGTGAGGCCGACCTGGTACGACAGGTCCAGCCACTTGTTGTCGTCGACGATCGGCCGCGAGCAGCCCACCGCCGCGCCGAGCGCGTCGGCCAGAGCCTGGACCAGGGCGATATCGTCCTGGCTGCGCAGCGCACGACCGAAGGCGACCACCCGCTCGGCGTTGGCCAGGCCGCCCTCGGCAGCCGTCTCGGTGCGACCGGTGAGGGTCTTGCCCGCCACGGCCGGGGGCGTCACCGCCTCGGGCGCGGCAGCGGCGCCCTCCAGCGGCTTGACCACGGCGGTGACCACACGCACCGGGCGCTGGAGCGCGACGGTCCCGACGACCACCCCGCCGTAGAGCAGACGGTCGGCCGTCAGCCCGTCGGGCGTCATGGCCAGCGCGATCGCGTCCGGCGCGCAGGCGGCGTCGAGCCGCCCGGTCAGCAGCGCCGCGACCTCGGCGAAACGCGGGGTGGCCGGCAGCAGCACCAGATCGGCGCCGCGGCTGGACACCAGGCCGGCGACGACCTCGGCCGTCGCCTCGCCCGCCTCCAGACCGGCGACCGCCAGCACCACGACCTCGACGGCGTCCGTCACGGGCTGGGCGAGCGCGACCAGGTTCTGCGGGTCCTGGCCGGGTTCGACGATGACGAGGGCACTCATGCGAGGACTCCTGCCTGCTCGAGCCGGGCGATGATCTGCGCGACGACGTCGTCTGGTTCCCCGGTGACGACCTCGTTGCTGCGGGGGGTCGCGGCCGGGCGGACGCCGACCAGCCGGGTGGCGGCCGCGTCGGGCGTCAGCCTGGCCTCGTCGACCCCGACGTCAGCGGCCGACCGGGTGGCGACCTTGGACATCGGGACCTTCATGACCTGCAGCTTGGTCACGGTGCGCGGCGTGTTGAGCGCCGTGCTGACCGACAGCACGGCGGGCAGCGTCACGCTGTAGGACTCGACGGCGCCGTCGACCTGGCGCTCCACCGAGACAAGGTCACCGCCGCTGTCGCTGTCCAGGGCGCTGACGCCCCGGACGAACGGGACGGACAGGGCGGTGGCGACGAGGCCGGGTACCAGCGAGTGGTACCCGTCCTCGGAGACGTCGCCCGCCAGGACCAGGTCGAACGGACCTTCGCTGCGGGCGAGCCCCGCGATCACCGATGCGGTCCCCGCGGCGTCGAGCTCGCCGACCCACGGGCCGGTGACCAGGACTCCCCGGTCAGCGCCCATGGCGACCGCCTCTTTGACGGTCTTGGCTGCCTCCGACGGGCCGACACAACCGACGACGACCTCGGCCTTGAGGGCCTGGCGCAGCACGACCGCGGCCTCCATAGCGTTCTCGTCGTAGTTGTTGATCTTGGTCGGGGCCTGCCGGACTCTGAGCTCCTGGGTAGCCGGGTCGAACCGGACTTCCGTGGTGTCTGGTACGTGCTTGACGCACACGAGGATCCGCACTGAGATTCTCCTGGTCTTGTTCCGAGGCTGAACCGCTGGTCAGCCGTGCGAGTGGGTCGTTTCGACCTCTGTGACGCCCTGGGGTGGTTCGACGACGCGATCGGCGAAGTGGTCGTGCATGAAGTCCAGGTAGGCCCAGCGCGTGGCGATGATGCGTTGCCGTTCCGCGTTGTTCATCTTCTGGTACGGCGCCGGGATGCTGTCGTCGTAGCGGAGGCCGTCGTCGACCTCCCAGTGGTCTTCGACCCAGCGGGGCTCGTTGCTCATTGCAGTCTCCTTCCGTTCCTGGCTCAGTTTTTCGTCGACTCAGTCGAGACCCATCGCGGTGGCGATGAGAGACAGCACGTGCACCGGTTCGACGGGGACCCCGGAGCGGGCCTGGACGTCGGTGAACTGGTCCTTGCAGTGCGGGCAGGCCAGCACCAGCTGGTCGACGCCGAGGTCGGCGGCGGCCTCCAGCCGGGTGGTGCCGATCTTGTACGCCTTGTCGGGGTGCAGGACCTTGAAGCTGGCGCTCCCCTTACCGCAGCAGTAGCTCCACTGGGTGACCGGGCTGACGTCGATGAACTCGACCCCGGGCAGCGCGCTGATGAGGGCCCGCGGCGAGGCGTTGACCCCGCACATCTTGTTCAGCGTGCACGGGTCGTGGTAGGTGACCTTGGTATCGGCACCGGTGCCACCGGAGTAGTCAAGCTTGCCTTCTTTGACCAGCTCGTCGAGGAGGTCGGTGATGTAGACGACCTCGAAGGGCAGCTCGCCGATGTACTGGGTGTACTCGCGGGTGAAGTAGACGTAGTCGTGCGGGTTGATGATGACGACCCGCTTGGCGCCCGCCTTGGTCAGGACCTCGACGTTGTACTTCCCCATCTCGACGAACTTGTCCAGGTTGACGTCGAGCAGCTCGCCGAGCGTGGCACCGGGCAGGGCCAGGATCCCGAAGTCGACACCGGCCGCCTTGAGGATCTTCGCCGCGTTGCGCGGTACGTCGGTCGTCTCGAACGCGTTGAAGTAGTCGACGAACATGATGGTCTCGCCCGTGAAGGGCAGGTCCAGCCCGTCGGCCCACCGGGTCAGGTCCTCGATCGGACCGTCGAAGTACCCCAGGTACTTGTCGACCTGGGCCAGGACCTCGTCGTACCCGGCGAAGTTCGTGCCGGAGGCGACCAGGTCGCGGCGGACCTTGCGGATCAGGTTCACCGTGGTGGTCGACGTGCCGTAGAAGTCGCCGGCGAAGATCGTGTTCGGGCACCTGGTCTCGCAGGCACCGCACTCGAGACAGTTGGTGATCGTCTCGTGCATCTCGGCGATATCGCCCAGGCCCTCGGAGATTCCGAGCAGCGCGGTGTGGTAGCCGTAGGACGAGTGGGACTCGTCACGGTCCTCGATGTAGACCGGGCAGACCTCACGGCAGAACTTGTGCCGACAGGCGAAGACCGCGTAGCAGTCCCGGGCCAGGGCCAGCGGGATCTGCTTGCCCTCGATCGGTTCGTCGTAGAACGGCTTCGAGCTGAGCTGCTGGCTCATGCTTGCGCCTCCTCGGTGTAGGCGTCGTCCAGGTTGTACTTGCCGGGGTTCATGATGTTGTTGGGGTCCAGCATCCGCTTGATGCGCTTCATGAGCTCGAACTGACCTTCGGCCAGCTCTTCGTAGCAGGAGACGTCGACCTCACCCTCGCGGGTGCCGCCGTGCGCCATGGAGATCGAGCCGCCGTGCGCGACCGAGACCCGGGCGATCGCCTTCTTGGCCTCGATCCAGTCCGCCCAGATCTCCGGGGTCATCTCCTGCTCGTTGACGCCGATGTCGATCTCGGTCAGGTAGTCGCCCCAGGCTCGGAACGGGTTACCGATATCGGCGAACATGCCCCAGTCGTCGAAGTGCTCGGGGTGCTTGTCGATCAGGTCCGCGATGATCTGGTGCCACTCGAGCCGCACGTCGGTCAGCTGGCTCCAGGTGATCGAAGCGTCCTCACAGCTCCAGGACATGAGCTTGATCTTGTCCTTGGTCTTGTTACGACCGTGGTACGCCAGGTGGTAGCGGTCGTGGCGGCTGGCCCAGTCGCCCTCGGAGACCTCGCGACCCATGTAGACACCACCGGCGGACTCGCCGATGTCGAAGACCCGCTGCTTGACCCCTTCGACCTCCTCGTTGGTGCCGTACAGGCAGACGGCGACCGCCGACTTGGTCCACTCCGGCAGCGGGATCCACGCCTCGTCGTCGCGGCGCAGGAAGTCGACCTTCCACTCGTCGAAGGCGAACATCCCGGCGATCGACCGGATACCGCTGTGGTTGAAGCCGTACAGGATCTGGTGCGCCTCTTCCCAGGTCCGGGTGGCGAAGAAGACCGGCAGCTCGGCCTCTGGCCGCGGTGCCAGGTCGAGCGTGACCTCGGTGGTGATGCCCAGCGTGCCCTGGTGCCCGATGAACAGGTCCTTGATCCGGTAGCCGACGCTGGACTTGCGGATCTTGCGGCCGCCGCCCTCGCCCACCCGGATGACCTCGCCGGTGGGGGTCACGACCTCCATCGAGCACACCAGGTTGGGCAGGTGGCCGTAGCCCGAACCGATCAGGCTCCAGCCGGAGCAGCCGATCCGGCCGCCCAGGGTGTTGACCGGGTAGGAGGCCGGGTCGTCGGGGAAGAAGAGGTTCAGCGGGCGCAGGACCTTGTTCAGCTCCTGCATGTTGATGCCCGGCTGGACGGTGACCGTCATATCGGCGTCGTCGATCTCCAGGATCTCGCACATCCGCTTGATGTCGACCACGATCCCGCGCTTCATGGGCTGGGCGCCGTCGGCCAGGCCCGCACCCGAGGCCCGGGGCACGATCGGCACCCCGTACTTGTTCGCCGCCTTTACCACCGCCACGACCTCTTCGGTCGACGCCGGCATGACGACCACGTCCGGAAGCAGGTCCTGCCACAGGTGGAGGCCGAAGGGGGATGCGCTGGCGGTTCGGATTGCCCGTTGGTGGTATTCGGTCATGACGTACTCGTCACCCAGCGCGCGCTTGAGCTCACTGATGATCGCGCTGAGGTCGGAGGAGGTGGTCACTGTCATGTGGAGCCTCCATGAAGGTGATGGTGTCTTGGGGTTGGAGCCCGAGATGTCCGAAGTGTACGGGATGCGGCTGGTGCGTCTTGTGCAGTTGAGGAGCTGTCTTTTACCGACTGCTGGCCGACAGCAGAACCACCGCGTCGTCGCGGACTCCCGGGTCAGGAGGAGCCTGCAGGCTGGTGACGGGTCGTCGGCGAGGCTGCCGCGCCGGGGAGGCGGGCGGGCCAGACCACGGCCCCGAGCATGGTCGAGGTCGTCGTCGACGACGAGGTCACGCACCGCGGGGGTGCTGTGGGCGCGGTCGGCACAGACGGGGAGGACCTGCCCCTGGGCGGCGGTCGTGTCCGTCATGTCTCGTCCCTGGTTTCCTCGGCGAACACCTCGTCGTCGAGGTATTGCCACCAAACGCTAGTCCACCGATCAGGACTTCTGTCCTCGACGTGATGTCGAAAGATCGTCGACCGCATGGCCAGCCCGTCCAGCGGAGGACTAGCCTGTGTCTGTGCCGATCACAGTCCGAGACATCCTCGCGCGACGCGACCTCCACCTGCGCACGGTCGTCGACGGCGGGCCGACCGCCCTCGACGCCGCCGTCACGTGGGTGGTCTCCTCCGACCTGGCCGATCCGACCCCGTTCCTGGACCGCGGCAACCTGCTGCTGACCACCGGCCGTCAGCTCGACCCCCGCACCGTCGACGACACCACAGGTGAACAGCGGTACACCGACGACGCGGACGCCTATGTCGCGGGCCTGCGCCAGTGCGGGGTCAGCGCTGTCGGCTTCGGCATCAGAGTGCTGCACACCGGCACCCCGCCAGCGCTCGTCGACGCCTGCCGGACCCACGCGATGCCGTTGTTCGAAGTGCCCTACCACATCCCCTTCATCGCTGTCATCCGGGCGGCGGCCGACCTCATCGACGCCGCCGGGCACCGACGCAACGCCTGGGCACTGACGGCCACCTCCGCGGTATCGGCGGCCGTCCTGCAGACCCTGCCGGTGGACGCCGTGCTGGCCGAGCTGGCCCGCCAGACGGGCTGCGGCGCCGTCCTCATCGACCCGCGCGGCAAGGCCCGGGCCGTGCACGGGCTGTCGACCACCGACCCCATCGTGGTCGCCGCCCGCACCGAGGCTACCAACCTGCTGCGGCGCGGCCGTCGCACCGGGGCGACCATGACCGTGCCGTTCCCTCCCCCGGCCCCGCCCGGGCACCGGGCGCGCTCGGCCCGGGGGGGACCGGCGGGCCCCGAGACGGCGCACCTGACCATGCAGACCGTCGGCCCGGACACCGGGCCGCGCAGCGTGCTGGTGCTGGCCGGGTCGTCAGCCCTGGACTCGGCCGAGCAGACGGTGGTCACCTCCGCGGTGGCGCTCCTGTGGTTCGCGATCGGCGAGGGGACGGGCGCCGGGACGCGGGCCTCGCTGCGCCGGGCCCTGTGGCACCTGCTGATGGACGGCGCCACCGATATCGTCCGGGCCGAGGCGCCGTCCGCCGGGATGAAGCTGCCGGCCGAACCGGTGCGGGCCGTCGCCTGGTCGCCAGGTCCGCACGGAGCGACGATGCGCGCCCTCCAGGCCGCCTGCGACGCCGGGCGCGCGATCGTGTTCGCCGCCGTCGACGACACCGTGCTGGCCTGCACCAGCGGCGGCAAGGCGGACGTGCTGCGGTCGTTCGACCCCGGCCGAGGGGCGGGCGTGAGCGAACCCGTGACGTATGCCAACCTCCCCCGGGCGGTGGAGCGCGCCCGGCGGGCCGCGCGCCGGGCGGTCCGCGGGGGTGTGGTCGTGCTCGACGACCCCGCGGCCGGCATCCTGGCCACCCTGGACACCACACCCGATCTCGTCGACCGGGCGCACGGGCTGCTGCACCGCCTGGAAGAGCAGGACCGACGCTCCGACAGCGGGCTCGTCGACGCGCTCACGGCCTGGCTGCGGGCCAACGGGAGCTACGGGGCGGCGGCGCGGCGGCTCGGGCTGCACCGCCACACGCTCAGCGCCCGGGTCAGCCGCGCCGGCACGCTCCTCGAACGCGACCTGGACGACGTCGACACCCGGACCGACCTCTGGCTCGCGCTCCGTCTGACCGGTCGGGCCTGAGCCACAGACGGGCCCGGCGGTCGTCCGAGGTCCGGACGCGCCTGCGTCCCAGGGCCATCGAGGGCACCATAGGTCCGTGCCCAAGGCTCTGCTGCTCGAGAACCTCCACCCCCAGGCCCGGACCGTCCTCGAAACGGTCGGCTTCGACGTCGAGACCCGGTCCGGTGCCCTCGACGAGACCGAGCTGGTCGAGGCCCTGGCCGGTGTCACCATGCTCGGTATCCGGTCGAAGACCCAGGTCACCGAGCCGGTCCTGGCGCAGGCCCCGGACCTGCTGGTGATCGGTACGTACTCGATCGGCACCAACCAGATCGACCTGCGCGCGGCCGCGGAGCGTGGCGTCGCGGCGTTCAACGCGCCCTTCTCCAACACCCGGTCGGTGGTGGAGATCGCGCTGGCCGATATCATCGCCCTGACTCGGCGGCTGACGGTGCTGGACAAGCAGATGCACGCCGGGGTGTGGGACAAGTCCGCCGACGGCGCCCACGAGGTGCGCGGCCGCACGCTCGGGATCGTCGGGTACGGCAATATCGGCACCCAGCTGTCGGTGCTGGCCGAGAACCTGGGCATGTCCGTGATCTTCTACGACATCGCCGAGAAGCTGGCGCTGGGCAACGCCCGGAAGATGCCGTCCATGGACGCGCTGCTGGCCGAGGCGGACATCGTCACGCTGCACGTCGACGGCCGACCCGGCAACGCCGGGCTGTTCGGCGCCGACCAGTTCGCCGCTATGAAGCCCGGCGCGATCTTCCTCAACCTGTCCCGCGGGTTCATCGTGGACTACGCGGCGCTGCGCAGCGCGGTCGAGTCGGGCGTGGTCGCCGGGGTGGCC
>WRMB01000019.1 GCA_009777345.1 Micrococcales bacterium
GGCAGGCTCCGTTGCGGCGTCGCCCAGCACGGGCGCCTGCCGCGCCACGAGAGACGTTTCCCTGCCCGAGTAGGGCAGGCTCCGTTGCGGCTCGACGTGCCCCAGGACCCGGCCGACGGTGCGGCTGGTTTCCCTGCCCGAGTAGGGCAGGCTCCGTTGCGGCATCCCTCCTCGGAGCTGCGCCGCAGGTCGACGACGACGTTTCCCTGCCCGAGTAGGGCAGGCTCCGTTGCGGCGAGGTCATGAGGCCCGTGGCGCTGAGCTCCAGCTGGGTTTCCCTGCCCGAGTAGGGCAGGCTCCGTTGCGGCGACGTCCCCGGGACGGCGGCCGCAGCCGTTCCCGCGTTTCCCTGCCCGAGTAGGGCAGGCTCCGTTGCGGCGAGATGGTCGGTGAACCGGCTGGCATCACGCAGGACTGTTTCCCTGCCCGAGTAGGGCAGGCTCCGTTGCGGCGCCTCGACCCGGGCCCGCGGCGACGACGGCGCCAGGTTTCCCTGCCCGAGTAGGGCAGGCTCCGTTGCGGCGGGTCCGACTGGTCGCCGTTCGCCAACCCCGACTGGGTTTCCCTGCCCGAGTAGGGCAGGCTCCGTTGCGGCCCGCCCGAGAAGGACGCCCTGCACGGCGAGACACCGTTTCCCTGCCCGAGTAGGGCAGGCTCCGTTGCGGCGCGACGAACGCCGCCGGGACGCCGACTACGTACACGGGTTTCCCTGCCCGAGTAGGGCAGGCTCCGTTGCGGCGTCGGGCGGACGACTGACGCTGCCGCCCAGGCCGAGTTTCCCTGCCCAAGTAGGGCAGGCTCTGTTGCGGCTACGTCCTGACAGACAGGCCGGGACCAGGGCCCGATGCGGCAGACGGAACGGGGTCGCCTAGTGGCATCCACGATCGTGATATCATGGATGCCATGACGGCACTGGCCCGCAGGCGCATCCATGTCACCGACACCCCTGACATCTCGGCGATGATCGGACGGAACGCCCGCCCTGGCGAGCCTCGTGCCGCGACTCTGGTTCGTCTCGCGCAACGCGGTGACCAGGCAGAAGAACCTGACCAGCCGTTCATGCTGTTCTCGACCGGGGGTCGCACCATTACCGACGCCGACCTCGAAGCGGCTCTCTACGACGAGGACCCGGCGTGAACCGACCCGTCACGTACCTGCCTGACGTGAACGTGCTCGTCTCGGCCCACATCAAGGAGCACGTCCACCACGACATCACCCGGGCCTGGCTCCAGAGCGTTCCCGTGTTCGCGACGTGTGCGCTCACCGAGACCGGCATGGTGCGTCTGCTGGCGACCGAGGCGGTCAACCCCCAGGGCACACCAGCACTGGCGCTGGCGGCGCTCTCACGTCTCAGGCTGGCTCGGTCGGCCGTCTACTGGTCCGACGACTCGACGCTCACCACGGCGTTCGTCGACACGACGCGGATCACAGGACCAAGACAGGTGTCCGACTTCCACCTGCTCAACCTCGCGGCCTCACGCGGCGGCGTCATGGTCACCACAGACAAGCGGATCGAAGGCGCCATCAACCCGGCGGACCGAAAGCACCTCCTGACACTCTGATCTGACTCGCGGCCCCCGCGTGGCAGGGGCGGGGTTCACGTCCCGGCAGGATGGCGGTTCTTCTCCGTTGGTGGCCGTGGCTCTGTTCTGCTGAGGAGGGTAGGTTCGGAGGCGGGTCGCCCGACGGCGCTGTGATGGAGGCCACTGTCGCGGCCGGGGACGACGGCCCGCCCGACTATCTGCCGACCCAAGGAGTGTCCCGTGTCCAAGACCCCCGCCGTCGTGACCGTCACCGGTGCCGCTGGCCAGATCGGCTACGCGCTGCTGTTCCGGATCGCGTCGGGCCAGCTGCTCGGCCCGGACCAGCCTGTGCGTCTGCGGCTGCTGGAGATCCCCCCGGCTCTCAAGGCTGCCGAGGGCGTGGCCATGGAGCTGGCCGACTCGGCGTTCGGCCTGCTCGACGGTGTCGACATCACCGACGACGCCACCAAGGCGTTCGACGGGGTGAACGTCGCGCTGCTGGTCGGTGCTCGGCCGCGCGGCCCGGGCATGGAGCGCAGCGACCTGCTGGAGGCCAACGGTGGGATCTTCGCCCCGCAGGGTGCGGCGATCAACGCCGGTGCCGCCGACGACGTGCGTGTCCTGGTGGTCGGGAACCCGGCCAACACCAACGCGCTCATCGCCGCCGCGCACGCCCCGGACGTGCCGACCGAACGGTTCACCGCGATGACCCGCCTGGACCACAACCGGGCCCTGGCGCAGGTGCGCGAGAAGACCGGGGCCGCACTGAGCGATATCAAGAAGCTCGTCATCTGGGGCAACCACTCGGCCACCCAGTACCCGGACCTGACCCACGCCACCATCGGCGGCAAGCCCGCGCTGGAGGTCATCGCCGACGACGTCTGGGCCAAGGAGACCTTCATCCCGGTGGTCGCCAAGCGCGGGGCGCAGATCATCGAGGTGCGCGGGCTGTCGTCGGCGGCGTCGGCTGGCAGCTCGGCCGTCGACCACATCTACTCCTGGGCGCTGGGCACCCCGGCCGGTGACTGGACGTCCGCGGGTGTGGTCTCGCACGGCGAGTACGGCGTGCCCGAGGGCCTGATCTCGTCCTTCCCCGTCACCTCGACCGGTGGCGAGTGGCAGATCGTGCCCGACCTGGAGATCGACGAGTTCTCCCGCGGCAAGATCGACGCCTCCGTCGCCGAGCTGGCCGAAGAGCGCGACGCCGTCAGGGCGCTGGGCCTGATCTGATCCGTCCCACAGCCCGGTGAGGGTGGCGATCCGAGTCCGCCCGGGTGCCTCGCGCACCCGGGCGGGCGGCGTCTACGGCGACGACCGCCTGGTGGTCGCCGTCACCGCCCGTGCGGTCGACGGTGCCGCCACCGAGGCGGCCCTGGTGGCCCTGGCCGATGCGCTGGGGGTGCGTCGTCGTCACGTCCGTCTGGTCTCCGGCGCGACATCACGCGACAAGCTGGTCGAGGTCGATGACGTTGCCGCCGACGACCTGGCGGCTCGGTTGAGTGCCCTGAAAAAGGTGTGAGCACATATATGGGTCCACCAGTCAGGTCCAGTCGCGGGTGCACTCAGCGGAAGACGACGGTGCGGTGGCCGTTCAGCAGCACCCGGTGCTCGGCGTGCCAGCGCACCGCCCGGGCCAGGGCGCGGCGCTCGACGTCCTGGCCGAGGCGGACCAGGTCCGCCACCGACCGGGTGTGGTCGACCCGTTCCACGTCCTGCTCGATGATGGGGCCCTCGTCGAGGTCGGCGGTGACGTAGTGCGCGGTGGCGCCGATCAGCTTGACGCCGCGGTCGTGGGCCTGGGCGTAGGGGCGGGCGCCGGCGAAGCTGGGCAGGAACGAGTGGTGGATGTTGATCGCCCGCTCGGCCAGGGCCTGGCACAGGTCGCCGGACAGGACCTGCATGTACCGGGCCAGCACCACCAGCTCGACGTCCAGCGTCGTGACCAGGTCGAGCAGCCGGGCCTCGGCGGCGGGCTTGGTGTCCTTGGTGACAGGGACGTGGTGGAAGTCGATGCCGTGGGACCGGGCCATCGGCTCGAGCACCGTGTGGTTGGACACCACGGCGACCAGGTCGACCGGCAGATCTTCGGTCCGGGTGCGGAACACCAGGTCGTTGAGGCAGTGCGCGGCGGTAGACACCATGACCAGGGTGCGCAGCGGGCGTCCCGCGGCGTCCATCTGCCAGGTCATCGCGAACCGGTCCGCGGTCACCCCCAGTGCCTCGCGCAGCGTGGTCGCCGAGACCTGCGCGGCGAACTGCACCCGCATGAAGAACCGGTCCGAATCGGCGTCGCCGAACTGCTGCGACTCGATGATGTTCGAGCCCAGGCCCGCCAGGGTCCCGGCCACCGCCGAGACGATACCGGGACGGTCCGGGCAGGACAGGGTGAGGACGAACTCGGTCCGGAGGGCGTCGGGAGCGGGGACGGTGTTGGTCACGACCTCGAAGGCTAGCCCGGTGCCGCGCGAAACACCCTGTGCGGCACCACAAGCCCACAGGTTTTTTGGGTAGGTGGCACTACGTCACCCGGGCGGAAGCCTGGGACGATGGGGTCATGACGTCCGAAGAGATCCAGGTACGCACCGTCACCGATGACGACGCCGGCGAGTTGTTCACGCTGCGCCGGGCCGCGTTCGTGACCGAGGCCCAGCAGTACGACGACCCGCACATCCCGCCGCTCACCCAGACCCTCGACGAGCTGAAGGACGACCTGGCCCGCGACGACGTCATCACCCTCGGCGCCTGGTCCGGCACGCGCCTGGTCGGGTCGATCCGGGTGCTGACCGAACCCGGCAAGGCGACGCTCGGCCGGTTCGCCGTCGCCCCGGACCTGCAGGGCAAGGGCATCGGGTCGCGGCTGCTGGTCGAGATCGTGCCGCGCCTGCCGGAAGGCACCGATGAGGTCTGGGTGTTCACCGGTCGGGACTCGCTGCAGAACCTCGCCTTCTACGCCAGCCAGGGCTACGAGCACCAGCACGACCAGCGCGTCGGCGACCTGACCTACGCCTACCTGCGCCGCATGCTGGGCGTCGACCCCGACCCGGCCTGACCCCTGGCCTCGGCCTCAGCCAGGTACGAGGTGAGGCACCAGGTACGAGGTCAGGACCTCGTACCTGGCGTGCTACCTCTTATGGATCGGGCTTGTTGTCGCGGCACGCTAGGCTGGGGGTCGTCGCGACTGGCGCACCGGGTGGGGGACCACCCGGGGAGGTGGGGTACCACCGGGGAGCGGCATCCGCACCAGACCACGGGTCGAACGCCTGGGCCCAGCCGGTCGCCTTCGCCGCTGACCAGCCCACGACGCCAGGAGTACCAGTGACCCAAGAGCTGCCCGACGTGATGAACACGAGCCTCGCGGTGCTCGACCCGCAGATCGCCGCCGTCCTCGACGACGAGCTGGCCCGGCAGCGCCAGACGCTGGAGATGATCGCCAGCGAGAACTTCGTCCCCCGGGCGGTGCTCCAGGCCCAGGGGTCGGTGCTGACCAACAAGTACGCCGAGGGCTACCCGGGTCGGCGGTACTACGGCGGCTGCGAGGTCGTCGACATCGCCGAGACCATCGCCATCGACCGGGCGAAAACGCTGTTCGGAGCCCAGTTCGCCAATGTCCAGCCGCACTCCGGCGCCACGGCCAACGCGGCGGTGCTGCACGCGCTGGCCCGGCCCGGTGACACCGTCCTCGGCCTGGCCCTGGACCAGGGCGGGCACCTCACCCACGGGATGAAGCTCAACTTCTCCGGGCGGCTGTACGACGTGGTGGCCTACGGGGTGGACCCGGCCACCTCGCTGGTGGACATGGACCAGGTGCGGGCCCTGGCCCGCCAGCACCAGCCGAAGGTCATCATCGCTGGGTGGTCGGCCTACCCGCGGCAGCTGGACTTTGCGGCCTTCCGCGAGATCGCCGACGAGGTGAGCGCCTATCTGTGGGTCGACATGGCGCACTTCGCCGGGCTGGTCGCCGCCGGGCTGCACCCCTCACCGGTGCCGCACGCGCACGTCGTCTCGTCCACCGTGCACAAGACCATCGGCGGGCCGCGCTCGGGGTTCATCCTCACCGACGACGCCGATATCGCCAAGAAGATCAACTCCGCGGTGTTCCCCGGGCAGCAGGGCGGGCCGCTGATGCACGTCATCGCCGCCAAGGCCGTGGCCTTCAAGATCGCCGCCAGCCCGGCGTTCCGCGACCGGCAGGAACGCACGGTGCGGGGTGCGAGGATCCTGGCCGAACGGCTCACCGCCCCGGACGTCGCGGCGGCCGGTATCACCGTCCGCTCGGGCGGGACCGACGTGCACCTGGTGCTGGTCGACCTGCGCGACAGCGCGATAGACGGCCGGGCCGCCGAAGACCTGCTGCACGAGTGCGGTATCACCGTGAACCGCAACGCCGTGCCGGACGACCCGCGTCCGCCGATGGTCACCTCCGGGCTGCGCATCGGCACCCCGGCCCTGGCCACCCGCGGGTTCGACGACGAGCAGTTCACCGAGGTGGCCGATGTCGTCGCCGCCGCGCTGGTCCAGGGCGCCGCGGCGGCCGCCGCCCGGCAGGCCCAGGCCGAGACCACCGGAGTCGTCCCCGCGCCGCTGGCCGACGACATAGACGTGGCCACGCTGCGCAGCCGCACCGCGAGGCTCGCCGCGGACTTCCCGCTGTACGAAGGGCTGGTGCACTGATGACCGCACAGATCCTCGACGGCAAGGCCACGGCCGCCGCGATCAAGACCGAGCTGCGCACCCGGATCGACGCGCTGGCCGCCAGGGGAGTGCACCCCGGGCTGGGCACCCTGCTGGTCGGCGACGACCCGGGCTCCCAGCTGTACGTCGCCGGTAAGCACCGCGACTGCGAGGAGGTCGGGCTGGCCTCTATCCGCGAGGACCTGCCTGCCGACGCCTCCCAGGGCGAGATCGAGGCGGCGGTGCACCGGCTCAACGAGAACCCTGGCTGCACCGGGTTCATCGTCCAGCTGCCGCTGCCCAAGGGCATCGACACCCACCGGGTGCTGGAGCTCGTCGACCCGGCCAAGGACGCCGACGGGCTGCACCCGACCAACCTGGGGCGCCTGGTGCTACGGGTCAACGAACCGGTCACCTCGCCGCTGCCGTGCACCCCGCGCGGCATCGTCGAGCTGCTGGACCGGCACGGCGTGGACCTGCGCGACGCGAACGGCAAGGGTGTGCACGTCGTCGTGGTCGGGCGCGGGGTGACCGTGGGCCGGTCCATCGGGCTGCTGCTCACCCGTCGGGCGATCAACGCCACCGTGACCCTGACCCACACCGGCACCCGGGACCTGGCCGCGCACACCCGCACCGCTGACGTCGTCGTGGCCGCCGCGGGCGTGCCCGGGATCGTCACCGCCGACATGGTCAAGCCCGGTGCGGTCGCCGTCGACGTCGGGGTGTCCCGGGTCACCGACCCGGCCACCGGCAGGTCGAGGGTGGCCGGCGACCTGGCTGACGACGTACGCGACGTAGCCGGGTGGGTGTCGCCCAACCCGGGCGGCGTCGGCCCGATGACCCGGGCGATGCTGCTGGCCAACGTGGTGGAGATCGCCGAGCGCGGCTGATTTGTCCTCGGTCGGGCGCGGTGCTTCCCACCGCAGTGAGGGCCGATAAACACCTCCCAGTTCGAGGGTCTCACGCCGATCAGGCAGTTTGAACCGCTTGATCGGCGTGGAACCCTCGAACTGGGATCAGCATGTAGTTCGGGCAGGATGGGGGGCGTGACCAAGATCGTGGTAGCTGCTGTCAACGTCAACGGGGTGCGGGCCGCGTTCCGGCGAGGGATGGGCGCCTGGTTGGACGGCGCGCGGCCTGACGTGCTGCTGCTCCAGGAGGTCCGGGCTGACGCTGCGGTCGTCGCCGACCTGCTGGACGGCTGGCACGTCGTGCACGAGGCCGGGGCGGACGCGGGGCGGGCGGGGGTGGCGGTGGCCTCACGGACGCCCTTGCTGGAGCCGCGTACCGGGTTGGGCACGCCGGTGGCTGCCGACCAGGGGCGGTGGGTCGAGGCGGGGGTGGACGTCGGCGGCACGGTGGTGCGGTTCGCGTCGCTGTACCTGCACTCGGCGACGGTGGGCCATCCGTCGCTGGCCGCCAAGTACGCCTACATGTCCCACGTCACCGAACGGATGGCCGAGCTGGGGCCGACGCCCGCGGTGGTCGGCGGGGACTTCAACATCGCGCACCGCGAGGTGGACATCAAGAACTGGAAGGGCAATATCGGCAAGTCCGGGTTTCTCGTCGAGGAGCGGGCCTGGCTGGACCGTTGGTTCGACGAGATGGGCTGGACTGATATCGGGCGGGCTCTCGGTGGTCCCGGTCCGGGTCCGTACACCTGGTGGTCGATGCGTGGCCGGGCGTTCGACAACGACACCGGGTGGCGGATCGACTACCAGATCGCCTCGCCCGGTCTGGCCGACCGGGCCGTCGCCGCCCGGGTGGACCGGGCCGCGTCCTACGCGGAGCGGTTCTCCGACCACGCCCCGGTGGTCGTCACCTACGACGTCTAGCCGGTTGCCTGGGGCTCACGCGGGAGTGATGGGCAGGCGACGACCGGCCAGGCTACGGCCAGCGCTGGCCAGGGTCGCGGCGACCGCGGCGAGGGCCACGGCCGCGGGGGAGTCGGGGGCGGCCAGGACGACGGGGGTGCCGTCGTCGCCGGCCTCGCGCAGGGCGGTGTCCAGGGGGACCTGACCGAGCAGCCGGACGGGAGTGCCGAGCGTCGTGGTCAGTCCGTCGGCGACGCGCTGACCGCCGCCGGAGCCGAACAGCTCCATCCGGGTGCCGTCCGGCAGGGGGAGCCAGGACATGTTCTCCAACACCCCGACGACGTCCTGGTGGGTCTGGACGGCCAGCGCCCCGGCGCGTTCGGCGACCTCGGCGGCGGCGGGCTGCGGGGTCGTCACCACCAGCAGGCGGGACGTGGGCAGCAGCTGGGCCACGGAGATGGCGACGTCGCCGGTGCCCGGCGGCAGGTCCAGCAGCAGCACGTCCAGATCGCCCCAGAAGACGTCGGCGAGGAACTGCTGCAGCGCGCGGTGCACGATCGGCCCGCGCCACGCCACCGGCTGGCCGGGCGGCACGAACATACCGATGGACACCACCTTCACCCCGTGCACCACCGGTGGGATCAGCATGTCGTCGACCCTCGTCGGCAGCTGGTTGACGCCCAGCATCCGGGGGATGGAGAAGCCGTGGATGTCCGCGTCGACCACCCCGACCGCCAGGCCCCGGGCGGCCAGCGCCACCGCCAGGTTAGCCGTCACCGACGACTTGCCGACCCCGCCCTTGCCGGAGGCCACCGCCACGACCTGCGTCGTCGAGCCGGGCTGGGCGAACGGGACGACCGGTTCTCCAGCGTCACCGCGCAGTTGGTTGCGCAGCTGGGCGCGCTGCTCGTCGGACATCGCACCGAGATCCACGACGACCTCGCGCACACCCTCCACCGCGGCGACCGCGGCCCGCACCTCGGCGGTCAGGGTGTCCTTCATCGGGCAGCCCGGGACGGTCAGGTCGATGCCGACCCGCACCACGCCGTCGTCCACCTCCACTGACCGGACCATGCCCAGGTCGGTGATGGGTCGACGGATCTCCGGGTCGATCACCCCGGCCAGGGCGGTGCGTACGTCATCAGTCAGGGCCATGCCTCCAGCCTACGGCGCCCGAGGCTCCGGGGTCGTCGGCGTCCAGGGCCAGGGTCCGCGGCGAGAGGGCCCGGGTGGTGACCTGCGGTCCCGCCTGGATGCTTGCGTACCGGGAGGGCTCGCCCGGACGGAGTGGGTCTTGGCGGCAGAGGGGCGGGTGGAGGAGGATCGGGGCATGGCATTCAGCGGCAGACCGCGTCCGCCCCGCGTCCCGACGCTCCCGCAGGGCGAGACGGTGGCCCGGTACGACACCTACCTGGCGGCGCAGCGCGCCGTGGACCACCTGGCCGACTCCGAGTTCCCGGTGCAGAACGTCACCATCGTCGGCACCGACCTGCAGATGGTGGAGCGGGTGCTGAGCCGGCTGTCGTACTCGCGGGTGGCGCTCGGCGGGGCGCTGTCCGGGGCCTGGTTCGGCCTGTTCGTCGGGCTGCTGTTCTCCTTGATGGGCACGTCGGGGCAGCCGTTGCTGTTCCCGGCGATCTTCATCGGGGCCGGGTTCGGGATGCTGTTCTCCGTCATCGGGTACAGCTTCAGCCGGGGGCGGCGGGACTTCACGTCGTCGTCGCAGATCGTCGCCGCGCACTATGCACTGCTGTGCTCCGTCGAGGTCGCGCACCGGGCCCGGATGCTGCTGGAGACGGTCGGTGGGGTGGTGCGGGGCGCGGGAGCGGTCCCTCCGGCCGCGACGACGCAACCTGGTGGCGGGAGCGAGCCGCCTGCTGGGGCCCCGTCCGTCCCCTGAGCCCCAGAGCGGGCGGTCAGCCGGGCAGGAGGGCGGCCATCCAGGTCTCGACGGCGTCGGGGGTGCGGGGGAGCGCCGCCGAGAGGTTCTCGCAGCCGTCCGCGGTGACCAGGACGTCGTCCTCGATGCGTACGCCGATACCGCGGTACTCCGGCGGTACCAGCAGGTCGTCGGGCTGGAAGTACAGGCCCGGTTCGACGGTGAGCACCATGCCCGGTTCCAGCACCCCGTCCAGGTAGAGCGTGCGACGGGCCTGGGCGCAGTCGTGCACGTCCAGGCCGAGGTGGTGGGACGTGCCGTGGACCATCCAGCGGCGGTGCTGCTGCTGGTCCGGGTCGAGGGCGATCTGCGGCGGTACCGGCAGCAGGCCCCAGTCGGCCAGGCGGTGCGCCAGCACCTGCATGGCCGCGTCGTGCACCTCGCGGAACCGGACGCCGGGGCGGACCACGGCGAACGCGGCATCGGCCGCGTCCAGCACCGCCTGGTAGACCCGGCGCTGGACGGGGGTGTAGCGGCCGTCCACCGGCAGGGTGCGGGTCAGGTCCGCGGTGTACAGGGAGTCGGCCTCCACGCCGGCGTCGAGCAGCAGCAGGTCGCCGGGGCGGACGGGGCCGTCGTCGTCGGTCCAGTGCAGCGTCGTGGCGTGCGGACCGGCGGCGGCGATGGTCTCGTACCCCACCGCGTTGCCCTCGGTGCGGGCGTGGCCGAGGAAGGTGCCCTCCACCACGCGCTCGCCGCGCGGGTGGGCCAGCGCCCGGGGCAGAGCCCGGACCACCTGCTCGAACCCCGCGACGGTGGCCGCCACGGCGGTGCGCAGCTCGGCGACCTCGTAGGCGTCCTTGACCAGGCGTAGTTCGGAGACGGCCTCACGCAGCTGGTCGTCACTGTGCAGTCGGTCATCACTGCGCAGCCGGTCGTCGCCGTCGGGGCCGGGGCCGCGCACCTCGTCCACCAGGGCGGTGACCGCGGCGTCGGCCAGCGGCACCACGAGCAGCTGCACACCGTCGTCGCCGACGTCCTGGGCCAGGCCGTCGCGCAGGTCCGCCAGGTCGGCGGTGCGCAGACCGGTCACGGTCGCCATATCGTCCAGGGTCGGACGCGACCCCACCCAGAACTCCCCGGTCGCGGCGTCGGCGAAGAACTCCGGTGTATCGCGTCCCGCGGGCGGGCGCAGGTACAGCGTGGCGTCGTCGGGACCGGGGCCGACGGTGAGCACCGCGTCCGGTTCCTGCTCGGCGCCCAGGCCGGTGAGGTGCGCGAACGCCGCGTGCGGCCGGAACCGGTAGTCGGTGTCGTTGGACCGCACCTTAGGGGTACCCGCCGGGACCACCAGGCGCACCGGTCGGTCGAACCTGTCCAGCAGGCGGGCGCGGCGCTGGGCGGCGTAGTCGGCCGCGGGCGAGCGCTGCGCGGTCGACGTACCGCGTGGCGCCCAGCCCGATGTCACCCATGACAGGAACGTCGGCGAGTCGGGCCGCAACGACCGGTTGGTCACGCGCTCGTCCAGAGGCTGGGAGTCGGTCACGCTCCCAGTCTGGCACCAGGGCGCGAGAAGGCCCGACCTGGGTGGCGAGACCGCCCTGGCACTGATCCCGGTTCGTGGGTTTGACGCCGTTCCACCGTTTCGAAACGGTGGAACGGCGTCAAACCCATGACTCAGTTCGTCCTTATCGGCCTTACGTTGGGGGTGTTGGAGGGTGGGTAGGGTGGCGGGGTGCGTATCGACCTGCACGCTCACACCACCGCGTCGGACGGGACGGTCTCGCCTGCGGACCTGGTGGCCCAGGCGTGCGACGCGGAGCTGGACGTCGTGGCGATCACCGACCACGACACCACGGTCGGCTGGGGGGAGGCGGCTGAGGCCGCCCGGCGGTGCGGGACCGGTCTGGTAAGAGGCATGGAGATGTCTACCTGGTACCGGGGGTGCTCGGTCCACCTGCTGTGCTACCTGCACCGTCCTGACGACCCGGCGCTGGCTGCCGAGCTGGTCACCATCCGAGACGACCGGGTCGGTCGGGTGCGGGCCATGGTCGCCAAGCTGGCCCAGGACTACCCGATCACCTGGGAAGACGTGGTCGCGCAGGCGGCCGGTGCGGCCGGTGCCCGCACCCTGGGCCGTCCCCACATCGCCGACGCGCTGGTCGCCAAGGGTGTCGTCGCCGACCGGGCCGAGGCTTTCGCCGACCTGATCAGATCCGGCGGGCGCTACTACGTGAACCACTACTGCACACCCACCGAGCAGGCGATCACCCTGGTCCGCGCTGCTGGCGGGGTGCCGGTGCTGGCTCACCCCGGTGCCGCGGCCCGCGGCGCGATCCTGCCCGACGAGGCGTTCGACGCGCTCGCCGCGGCCGGGCTGGCGGGCCTGGAGGTGCACCACCGCGACCACGACGCCGCGCAGGTGGCGCGGCTGACGGCGCTCGCCGCGCGTCTGGACCTGCTGGTCACCGGCTCGTCCGACTTCCACGGCGCGGGCAAGCCCAACCGGCTCGGCGAGCACCTGACCGAGCCGGACGTCCTCGACGCCATCGCCAGCCAGGGCGCCACCGGGGTGCTGCGGCCTGCGTCGTGAGAGGTTCGTGGGGCACGAGGCAGGTTCCGGACGCCATCGACCCTGCCGTGCCGACGAATACCTGCCCAGGCGGTCGGGGTCGGCAGACGTGCGGGCCTGCGAATCGTGTGGCTGACAGCGATGTCCGTTCTGCTCTGGATTGAACCGTCTCGCCCGATAGGGTGTGGTCGTCCTGTTCGGCGACGCGAGGCCGAACGGTGCAGAGCTATCGGGAGGGTGTACATGGCCTTGGGGCTTCGGCGGACGGTCGCCTCGGGGTCGGCCGGGACCGAGACGAGAGACCTGGGTGCGGCTCTCTGCAGGTCGGGCGCCCGGCGCTGGCCTGCGCGAACAGGGAGGACGGATGTCGCCGCCAGGCTGGCGGTGCGAGGAGGACCAAGGTGACCCAGATGGCAGATCAGTCTGAGGCGCGGATGGCGGTGGAGCCAGAGAAGGTCGTCGTCGTGGTCAGGGGCGACGGCTCCGGCGAGGTCACCCTCGACGGGATGGAGCACCGTGTGGTCGGTGACGACCTGGAAAGCGTGTGGGTGTCGGCGATGAGGTTCGTCATGCACGCTGCTGTGGTCCGCGGCCGGTGGCTCCAGGTGGTGGCACACACCCCGGGATGCCGCACGGACATAGTCGTCAGTCCCGACGGACGCTGGCAGCAGCAGCCCGCGGCCACCACGGCCCAGCCTGGGTCGACGGTCCAGGGCCCGGCCGCGCCCCGTGCCGACGAGACAGCTCCGGCGGAACTGCCAGTCGCGGCCGTGGCACAGTCCGGTGCGCCACCGTCAGCCCTCGTGCAGGAGTCGGTCCCAGCCCCGGGAAACAGTGCTGGGGAGCACAGCTCCGGGCAGGACGATGGAGCTGTCGCCGATCTGACGGCCGCCAGCCCGGTGGACGCGGTCACGCCGGGGCCAGTGTCGGTGCCGACGACCGGGCCGTCGGTACCGCAGCAGGGCGTGACCCCACCGGATCCGCCGCACTGCCTGCCGGTGCGGGTTGCGGCGGGTCAGCCGTCGGTGCACACCGGGCAGCCCACGGTCTGGGTGCTCGGTTGCCACGGCGGTGCGGGCGAGTCGACTCTTGCGGCCCTGGCACCTGGTTGGCAGGACGCCCACCATGCCTGGCCCGGGCCGGGCCTGGTGCTTCTGACCGCCCGTACGAGCGTGCGCGGGCTGATGGCCGCCCAGGCCGCCGCGAGGCACTGGGCTTCCGGCCAGACCGGTGCCGACCTGCTCGGTCTTGTCCTGATCGCCGACGCACCCGGGCGCATCGCGCGTCCGGTCCGCGACCTGGTGCAGGTGGTGTCTGGGGGAGTTCCCCGCGTCTGGCGCCTGCCCTGGGACGAGGAGTGGCGCCTGGGTGCCGACCCTGCCACGACTCAGCCCGCCAAGGCGCGTCGGCTCGTGGCCGACGTCACCGCCCTCGTCCGGAAGAAGACACCAAGATGAGGGGCGCCGTGTGGTACAGTCCCAGGTCGGGAGAATCCCGGCATACCGGATATCGGGGCGGACAGTTGTAGAAGCGGCGCAGACGTGCACAGGAGGGGATGGTGGGCCGGAGACAGAGGCGCGCGGCGGCAGCGGTGCTGCTTGTCGGCGCCCTCAGCGTCTCGTGTGCGGGCGGAGATGGTGCAGGGTCGGCGACGCAAGGCATGACCGGTGGCTGGTCGGCTGGCCGGTCAGCGGGACCGTCGACGGCGCCTAGTCCGACCGAGACCTACTACCTCGACGACACCACTCCGGACATTCCCCTGGACGACGCCGCAAGGAACGAAGCACTGTCGACCGCAGTGGCCGCTTGGCGTGCTTTCGCCCGTCCAGACCTGGATTTCGACACGTGGTGGGCCGGGTTGGAGCCGATGCTGACCCAGCGTTCGGCCGAGAGCTATTTCTACACCGACCCGGCCAACGTAGTTGCTCTCGCGGTCTCGGACACCGCGCAGATCGTGGACGCGCCCAGCGGTTACGAGGTCCACGTCGAGGTCGCCACCGACCGCGGGGGTCGCACGGTCGTGCTGCTGCGCAACGGTGAGGCCGATCCGTGGCAGGTGTACAGGTTCGTCCTGCCCCAGGGCGAGGGCTGAACGGTGGGCGGTGCCAAGCTGGCGGTACCCGCCGGGGCGCTGCTCGTCGTGCCGTTGGCGCCGTTGTTGATCCTTCTGGTCCTGTTCAGCACGTACGACAAGAGTGCCGCCATATGTGTTACTTCTGGCACGGTCGTGATAGACCCGTCAGCAGTGTCGGGCATCACGGTCGCCGGTTACGACCACGAACAGCTCCTCAACGCCGCGTACATCCTCCAGGCCGGGCGAGACCTCGGGCTCTCGGGACGTGACCAGACCATCGGCGTCATGACGGCGCTGGGTGAGTCGTCTCTGAGAGTGATCGACTACGGTGACGAGGCGGGTCCGGATTCCCGGGGTCTGTTCCAGCAGCGCGACAACGGCGCGTGGGGCACCTACGAGGAGCGGATGGACCCGTATATCAGTGCGACCAATTTTTTCGAAGCCCTCATGGAGATATCGGACCGTAACTCCTTGACGCCGACGGAGGCTGCGCACCGTGTCCAGCGTAGCGCGGACCCGTACCACTACAACTCGTTCTGGCCCCCAGCAGCCGATATCGTCGCCGGTCTGGCGGAGCACGGCACTATCGAGGGCGAGCGGACGACCGGGAGCTGCAGCTACGCCGCGGGCGACGGGCCTCCGGTGTCTCCCGACGGCACCTACCGGCTGCCGCAAGGCGGTTCGGGCGAGCTCGACCCCTCTACGCTCTGCCAGCTTTCCTGGGCGCCTGCAGGTACGCGGCTCCGGTGCGACGCTGCGGTCGCGTTCGAGGACCTCAACGTGGCGTATGCCGCAGCAGGCCACGGCAACCTGGACGTTTCCGGCGGAGGCGCCTACCGCGACATCGCGACCCAGAGGCAGACAAGAGGGGGGGACAACGGGTGGTTGGCGGCGGTCCCTGGCTGGTCGAACCATGGCTGGGGCCTTGCCGTCGACATCAGCGGCCTCGACCACCAAGGTTCTGAGAAGTACACCTGGCTGTGGAGCAACGCTGGCCGCTATGGATGGAGCCACCCGTCCTGGGCCCGTATCGGCGGCTCGAAGCCAGAGTACTGGCACTGGGAGTACGTCGGTACAAGATGACGAGGACTAACGAGGACCGTGCGGATGCCGACCGTCGCCACGGCAGTGCGCCTGGGCCCTGCCCGCCCGGTGTGCGCAGCCGTCCAGGACCCCCAGAAGAGGTGCCCAACCCGGCGTCGCCGGCGCATGACCGAAAGGAAGACCGATGATCTTGCACACTCTCGCCTCGATCGCGCACGATGCCGTGAGTACCTTGCCAGCGCTGCCGGACCCGGGTGCGACCCAGCCGCCCGGTACCGAGGGCGTCGACACGATCTTGGGCTGGCTGAAGTGGGTCGGCTATGTCGTGGTGGCCGGCGCGGTCATCGTGGGGGGCATCATGATCGCGGTGAACCTGCGCCGTGGTGAAGGCCAGGACGCGCTGCCGAAGATCCTGTGGCCCATGGCTGGCGCCATCGTCATCGGCGCCGGTATCTCGTGGGTCAGCATGATCAGCGGGGCCTGAGATGTCCGCCACCGACGACGCGCCGAGCCCGTGGACCCGCCCACAGTTCCTGGCGTCCGCGGTCTTGGTCGGCGTTCTCGTCGTCGCCGGGATTCTCATCATGGTGACCAAGCGAGACGGCTCGCCGACGGACCAGGCCACCACCGTGGCCGACCCCGACGTCGACGGGACCGGGCCGACAGGTACGGCTGAACCCGAGAGCACGAGCCTGAAGAGCGTCTGCGGGCTTCCCGGCGTCGTCGAGTCTGGTCGTATCACGTCCCCGCCTGACGCCGAATGGGACTACGAGGGCACCACCGCCTATCCGGTGTCGGAGGTGTACGGACCGGCGGAGGTCGACCGAGACGGGATCCGCACCTGTTTCCAGCACTCGCCCGAGGGGGCGCTGTTCTGGGCGGCGAACGCGGTAGCCCAGGGTTCGGGGAAGAACCAGCAGGCATGGGCCGAGCAGGCCGTCTCCGAGGGTCGCTACCGCGACCAGCTGATGCAGGACGACGGCACCGGCAGCGCGTCGGCCGCCCGTATGAGGGTAGCGGGATTCCGTCTCTTGTCCTACGACGGTTCCAGCGCTCGGGTCGATATCGCGGTCGTCGTCACCGCCGCGGGCGAGACGGTCAACATGTCGTGCGTCTACGAGATGGTCTGGCGCGACGGTGACTGGAAGATCGACGCTGACGCTCCGGATGCGTTGAGCGTGGAGCAGATCCCCGGGATCTCCGGATACATCTTGTGGAGTGAATGACATGTACTGTCCGTGGGATTGGAGCTGATAGCATGTGCTGGCCGTGGGATGTGTCGTGCAATGCGGGGGAGGCTGCGGATAGCGTAACGAACACCATCTTCGAGGAGATGGCCAAGTCGGTCGCTGATGCGGTTGGGAAGGTCGTCGGAGAGCTTGTGACGCTGTGGGTCGAGGTGCCTACACCGACCATAGACGGTGGTGCCGCGAACGATATTGGAGACCCCGTCGGCGAGAGCGATGTGTACCAGGTCCTAGGGCATGTGACCTGGGTCGGCCTTGTCGTGGCAGCGGTCTCCATGGTGTTCCTGGGGATCATGATCGCCACCAGGGTGCGGCGAGGGGAAGGGTTCGCTGCGGTGGGGCGAGCCGGTCTCGTACTTGGCGGGGTGATACTCGTCGGCGGGGCGTCGGCCATTGCGGCAAGGATCATCCGTGTACCCGAGAGCAACGGACCGTCGGGGTTTATCCAGGGTTCGACGCTGTGGATCCTCTCGGCTCTCGTCGTGCTGTCGATCATCATCGGCGGCGCGAAGATGGCCTGGGAGCAACGGGCTGAGCCTGGTCGGGACCTGCTCAAGAGCCTGATGACCGTGATTGTGGTCTCGGGTGCCGCTCTGACCGTCGTCGGCCTGCTGGTCAGCGCAGGCGACGCATTCTCCGTGGGTATCATCGACGCTTCGGTCGAAGGCGGGACCGCGGGCCTCGGGGCGGCGATGACTGGGATAGTCGTCACCGGAGGTTCCACCATCGGCGGGTTTGGGGGTATCCCGATCGCCGCGATCGTCGTCGGTCTGGTAATTCTTGTGGTGTCGTTCGTCCAGCTCGTCCTCATGGTAGCGCGCTACGCGATGCTGGTGGTGCTCGCAGGTGTCCTGCCGTTGAGCGCGTCGTTCACCAACACCGAGATGGGAAAGACGTGGATGCGCAAGAACGTGTCGTGGCTGCTGGCGTTCATCTTGTACAAGCCTGCAGTGGCGATCATCTATGCAACCGCCATCAGGCTGACGAAGGAAGGTGTGTTCGGGCCGAAACCGGATGCTTCCATAGTCGACGATGTCGACCCTGGTGCGATGGTCAATACCTTGGCTGGGCTCATGCTCATGGTCATGGGGATCATCGCCCTGCCTGCTCTCATGAGATTTGTGACACCAGCGGTGGGTGCGATCGGTGGTACTGCCGGCGGTATGGCGGCAGGGACGATGGCGACCGGTGCCCTCGATGGAGGCAGGCTGGCAGGTTCTCGAGGTGACTCTGGTCCGCATGGGGCCCATGGAGTGGGACAGTCCGGGCCTGCGGGACAGGCTGGCGCGTCAGGTTCGACTGGCGGGGCTGGCTCGGCTGGCGCCACGGCTGGTGCGGGTGCAGGCGCCGGAGCTGGTGGGGCTGGTGCGGGCGCTGGGGCTGGTGCGGGCACAGGCGTCGAGGCTGGTACCGAGGCTGGTGCGGACGCCGGTGCCGAGGCTGTGCTCGCGGGTGCGGTGTCCGGGACTGCAAAGGCGGCGACCGATGCTGCGGTCGGCGTGGCAGTGAGTACAGCGGAAGGAGTGCACGCGAATGGCTGAGGCGACGGCACCTGTGGTGCGGACGTACGGGAACTGGCGGCGGCCGACGTCGCCGGGTCTGCTGGGGCTGGGGACTGTCGGGACGGCGTTGTTGTTCGTGTCGATGTTCTTGGTCCTGATAGCGATGATGACCGGTGGGCTGGTTCCGGCGCTGGTGGTCGCGGTGGTCTGCGGTGGTGCGCTGGCAGTCTTGGTGGTCAAGGACGCGGACGGGCGTAGCGTGCTGTCTCGGGTGGGTAACCGGGTGGGTTGGTGGTCGGCCCGGTCGCAGGGTTCTCACCTGTACCGGTCTGGTCCGTTGGGCTGTACCCAGTGGGGTACTTTCCAGCTGCCGGGTATCGCGGCGGCGACCAGGCTCAGCGAGCACGAGGACGCCTACGGCCGCAAGTTCGCGCTGCTGTACGTCCCGGTGTCGCGTACCTACGTGGTGGTGCTGGCTGCCGAGCCGGACGGGGCGTCGCTGGTCGACCAGGACCAGGTCGACCACTGGGTGGCTGACTGGGGGCACTGGTTGGCGAACCTGTCGGGCGAGCCTGGTCTGGAGGCGGCCGGGGTGACGGTCGAGACGGCGCCGGAGTCGGGTGCGCGGCTGCGCCGGGAGGTCGAGCTGCACGTCGACCCGCAGGCGCCGACCTTCGCCCAGGAGATGCTCAAGGACGTCGTCGAGACCTACCCGGCGGGGTCTTCGTCGGTGAAGGCTTATGTCACCTTGACCTTCGCTGCGGCGGCGCGTCGGGGCGGTCCTGCCCGCTCGTCGGAGGAGATGGCGCGTGACCTGTCGTCTCGTCTGCCTGGTCTGGTCGCGGACCTGCAGGCTACCGGTGCGGGTGCTGCTCGTCCGGTGCCGGCCCGGGAGCTGTGCGAGCTGGTGCGGGTGGCCTACGACCCGGTCGTGGCGACGGTGCTCGACGAGGCGCTGGCGCTGGGGCAGCAGACCGACCTGCTGTGGTCCGACGTCGGTCCGGTGGCGGCCGAGGCTACCTGGGACGGCTACCGTCACGACTCGGCCTGGTCGGTGACCTGGGCGATGACCCAGGCTCCGCGCGGCAACGTGCAGTCTGGTGTCCTGTCGCGGCTGCTGGCCCCGCACCGGGACATCGCCCGCAAACGGGTCACCTTGCTGTACGGGATGATCGACCCGGGCCGGGCGGCCGGGCTGGTCGAGGCCGACCTGCGGGCCGCGGAGTTCCGGGCTTCGTCCACCAGGCGGCCCCAGGCGCGTGACAGCCTCGCGGTCCGTTCGGCGGCGGCGTCGGCCAGCGAGGAGGCCAGCGGGGCCGGGCTGGTCAACTTCTCGATCCTGGTCACCGCGACCGTCGTCGACCCGGCCAAGCTGCCGGAGGCCCGGGCGGCGATCGACAACCTCACCGCGGCGTCGCGGCTGCGGGTCCGGCCTGTCTACGGCTCGCAGGACTCCGCGTTCGTCATGGCCCTGCCGCTCGGGCTCGTCCCGAAGAAGCACTCGCAGGTACCCTCCGAGTTCCGGGACTCGCTGTGAGCGCCCGGCCGCGCCCGGGGGACTTCGGCGTCGATCCCGAGCCCCGCGGCGAGAAGAAGCGCAGACCGAAGGTCGACAAGAAGGCGGACAGGAAGTCTGCCAGGGCCCAGGCGAAGGCCGCACGGGGAAAGACGACCCAGGGCAAGGCAGCGCGCGGGAAGGCGGTGCAGAGCAAGACCGCCCCGAGCGCCGATGGCCAGGGTGCCGAGGGCTCCGTCGGCACGCAGGAGGCGCCTGGGGTGCGGACCGTGCGGCCCTCGTCGCGCGGCTGGAGCGGTCGTGGCAGGGGCGCGGCGTCGTACCTGCAGGTCCCGGTGGAGTACCGGGGCACGACGGTGCAGGTGTGCGGGTTGTGGCCGTTCGCCATCGGTGCGGGGGTGCCGCTGGTCGGGGTGCCGCTGGGGCACCACCTGCACACCGGTGCCACGGTGTGCGGCGACCCGATCTCCTGGTTCCAGCGGGCCAAGCTGATCTCCAACCCGTCGGTCTACGTCGAGGGGCTGCCCGGTCTGGGCAAGTCGACGACGGTGCGGCGGATGGCCACGGGCCTGGCCGGGTTCGGTGCCCAGCCGTTGGTGCTGGGCGACCTGAAACCAGACTACGTGGACCTCATCGAGGCGCTCGGCGGGCAGGTCATCAGCCTGGGTCGGGGTCGGGGGTACCTCAACGTCCTGGACCCCGGCGAGTCCGTGGGCGCCGCCCGGTCGCTGCGGGCCCAGGGGTTCGCCAGGCAGGCGGAAGAGGTCGAGGCCGACGCTCACGGCCGACGGCTGACCATGGTCTCGGCCCTGCTGACGATCCTGCGCAAGACACCGCCGACCGACGTGGAGGAGTCGATCGTCGACCAGGCGCTGCAGGTGCTCGACCGCAGGCTGGACCGGGTGCCGGTGCTGGCCGACGTGCTGCAGGTGGTGCAGGACGCCCCGCCGGAGGTGCGCGAGGTCGCCGTGGACCGCGGGTCGATGACGGAGTACCAGAAGATCACGCGCGGGCTGGAGGCCTCGCTGATCTCCCTGGCCCGCGGCGGTCGGCTCGGCGAGACGTTCGCCCAGCCCACCACCAACCCGATGCGCCGCGACCGGGCCGTGGTCTACGACGTGTCCGGCCTGAAGGAGACCGACGTCGACCTGCGGGCCGCGACCCTGCTGGCCTGCTGGTCCAACGGGTTCGCGACGGTCAACGTGGCCAACGTGCTGGCCGACGCCGGGCTGGAGCCGCGTCGGCACTACTTCGTCATCATGGACGAGCTGTGGCAGGCGCTGCGCTCGGGGACCGGCATGGTCGACCGGGTCGACCAGCTGACCCGGCTGAACCGGCAGTTCGGCGTCGGCGTGGCGATGATCACCCACACCATGAGCGACCTGCTGGCCCTGCCGACCGAGGAGGACCGGATGAAGGCGCGCGGGTTCGTCGAGCGGGCGGGCATGGTCGTCGTCGGCGGGCTGCCCGCGGCCGAGATGCCGCTGCTGACCGCGGCGCTGCCGTTCTCCCAGGCCGAGCAGGACCTCATAACCGGCTGGTCGGCACCACCGTCGTGGGACGCCACGACCGGCCGGGAGAGCGACCCGCCAGGCCGCGGGAAGTTCCTCATCAAGGTCGGCGGACGCCCCGGCATCCCGATCCAGGTCAAGCTGACCCAGACCGAACGCTCCATCAACGACACCAACAAGCTGTGGGCCACCCAGTCCCGCATCGGACGGGTCGAAGAAGAGACCACGTCATGAACCGGCGGCGGGCGGTTTCGACCGCACGGTGTCACCGAGGGCTACGACCTGTACGTGCCGCCGTCGTCTGACCCTCTTCCCGCCCGCTACGTGGCCAGTCCCAGTGCGGCGACGACCTCGGGAGTCACGACCGCACCGCGGTCCGCCAGGCCCTTCTTCGTGATGGTGCGCAAGACCTTGTCGAGGTCGTGCTGGTAGCCCGGGTCGAGGTCGGTCAGGCGCAGCAGGATGCGGGCGAGGGTGTCCCAGTGGCCACCGACCAGCGTGTCGTCCTCGATGGGGGACATCACCAGCGACGCCCTGGACAGTTTCAGGGCCTTCTCGAGATCGGACTGGGTGGCGTCGGAGCTGTCGACGATCCGCCAGGCCAGAATGTTGCGGGCGGTGCGCCGGATGTGCCTGATCTGGTTGTGCTCCGACAGGTACGGCCAGTCCACGAACCCGTCGAACCGGTCCAGGATCGCCTGGCAGACCCGCTGGTTGGACTCATGGTCGCCAACCTCGAAGGACAGGTACCGCTCCTGGTCCATGACGTGCGACCACAGGTGGTCGTCGGGGAAGCGCGCCTCCTCCAGCATGGTCCAGGCCGCCCGGGTGTGCTCCAGAGCCTCCGGCAGGTCGCCGGACTCCTGGATGATCTTCGACGCCGTGCGCAGATGGTCCTCGCAGGTGGCCTTGTCGAAGTCGGTGACCTGCGGCGGGTCGGTCACCACGAATGCGTCGAACGCGGCGCGCAGGGCGTCGCCGACGTTCGCCAGCTCGGCTTCGGCACCCACCGTGTCGCCCTTCGTCCGCAGCGCGTACGCGGTGTAGAAGTGGGCCAGCTCGGCCTGCTGCTCTGCCACCGACGGTGCCTGCCCCTTCTTTTTCTTCCTCGGTCTCTCTGCTGGTTCGCCTGCCTTCGTGGCCTCAGCGACGACCGTGTCGAAGTCGGCGATACCGTCGTCGACCCGCCCGGTCGCTGCTGCCGCGAGTCCGCGCTGGTTGCGCAGGAACAGCGGATCCAGGTCGCCCCTGGACTCTTCGTCGTCGAGCAACGAGCCGAGAACCTCGTACCGGATCGACAGCGGGATGTGCTGGGCGTTGTCCTGGTGCATCCTGACCGCGGCGACGCTGGTCTCCACGGTGCGGTGCTCCAGCGGCATGTGGACGTAGCAGTTCCCCATGTGCGGCGACTTTGCGTTCCGTGCCAGAGCCAGCTCGCACACCTTCGCCGTCCGCGCCCTCACGGGCAGCTCTTGCAGGTCGTACCCTCTTTTCTCGGCCATCCGTTCGGCGATATCGGCGGTGACGAGCTCGGCGGGAATGCGGTCGACATAGTAGAGGGGGCTGGTTCCTCGGCTCGGAGCGCACATGGCGACCGCGACACGCTGGGTCCACTGGTGGGGAAGCAGGTCGTAGACAGAGACCGAGGCAGAGTCGCCGTCCTTGTAGCGTTCGATCTCGGCGACTATCATGTCTTCGGTCCAGAAGGCCGCCCAGCAGTCCCTGGCGAACTTCGGGCAGTCGTCGAGATGCATCCACTGGTCCCAGGCGCTGACTTCTTCTCCCTTGCGCTCGGCGCGTTCGTAGAAGTCACGGATGTGCTCGTCCCGGCGACGTTCGTACTCGACTCTTGGTTCTTCCCGCTTCAGTGCGTGGTACTTGCGGAACTCGGGTCCGTGCACCGTGCACAACCATTCCCAGTACTCCGCGTCGTCGCAGATCGCCTCAGCGTGCTCGAACACCGTGGTGTCGACGTACTTCCCTTCCAGCCGTTCGACGAGACCGAAGCTGAGGTCCAGCGCGCGGCACAGCATGTCCGGCTCGAGGTATCGGCGGGGGACCTTCTCCTCCAAGAAGCCGCGGCTCGCGTGGGCGACGGCCAGCAACCACAGGTCGTCGGTGCGCAGACGGGCCGGGACCTTCTCGATCGCACCCGCCGAACGTTCGACCGCCCGGCGCCACATCTGGTCGGTCACCAGGTGCTCGGGCAGGTCCCACGGGTCGACACCCCTCTGTGTCAGGGTGTCTGCCAGCTCGGTGTCGAGAAGGTCGGCAGGGATGTGCGCCAGGTCCTCGCGTTCCCAGGTGTCGACTCGCCCCAGCAGGTCTTTGGTAACCAGCCGCGCAGGCACCCAGGCCAGGGGAGCACCCCGCTCGACCATGGTGGTGACCAGCTCGGCGTCCAGCAGGTCGGTCGGGACGTGCTGCAGGTCTGGACGCTCCCAGGAGCCGATACCCATGAGCAGCTCTTTCGTCACCCACTGTCGGGGTACCCACGCCAGGTTGAAGGCGTCGTACCGGACGAGCGTGGTCGCCAGCTCGGTGTCGAAGGCCGACTCCGGGAAGTGCGCGGCGACCGAGACCACGACCTTGGCGTCCGGGTCTCCGGTGCGCTCTCTGTCGTCTGCGGCTTCCAGGTCGGCGGCTTTCGTGCAGAAGTCCTTGGTCAAGAACTCCGCCGGGACAGCCTGGAAACCGACCGGGGCAAGGACGTTGGGGTCCCCGAAGACACGCCGTCTCAGATAGTCCAGCCAGTGGTCGGCGTCGCGTACCGGTTCGACGTCCTCGACGGTGACCTCCTCCCAGTCCACGACGACCGGACGGGAGAGCATGCAGTACATGTCGGTGTGCTCGTCCAGCGGGCCGAACTCTTCTACCTGCGCGTGCTTCTGCGCCTTCTTCTCGTCGCCCAGCCTGTGGTAGACCAGCGCCAGCAGGTGCCGCCGGGCGACCGTCTGCTGCAGGTCGCAAGACTTCAGCAGGTCGTCCCGGGCCTTCTCCGGCTCGCCTTTCCACAACCACGCCTCGCCCCGGACGCGGTACGGCAGGCCGCGTACCTCGTCGTCGATATGGTCGGGCAGGTGCTTGGTGCGGTCGATCGACACGGTCGCTGTCTCGACGGCCCGGTCGAGCTCTCCCAGGCAGAGCAGGCTCCAGGCGAGATAGTCCAGACCGGTGTCTTCCAGACCCCTGTGCTTGGACGGGAACAGCTCGACCGCGCGCTCGTAGTAGGGCACGGCCTGCGCGAAAGCGTCGGCGGAGAACAGGCAGTCGCCAGCCAGCTCCCACGCCTTGCAGTAGCCAGGTGACATCTCGGTGGCCCGCTTGGCGTAGGCGAAGGCTTCTCTCGGTCTGCCGTCGCGGAGGTAGCTGCGGGCTTCTCGCATCACCGGCTGGCACGCCGGGTCGTAGCCGTCGATATACAGCGACTCCCCGGCGTCCAGCAGGTCGTCGATAGTCTCGAACTTCCACCGGGGGTCGTCGTAGCAGTAGTTCTCGCCTGCCTCGACGCACCTGGGCTTGAGGACGAAGAACTCGTCGCGCCAGTTGTACCACTCGTCCTGCTCGGGTGCGGTGAACCTGTAGCCGGGGCACATGAGGAACAGCGTGGTGTCACGCTGGAGCCTGGCGCGCCGCCAGTCGACGAACCACGCGAACAGACGAGGAGTGTCCAGCCTGCCGCGCCACCCGCCGTGCAGGACCTCGTCGTCGGCGGCCATGAACAGCGCGTACTGCCGGGCGACGACCGTGCCGAACCACTGGTTGTTCTTCTGCCGGTCCAAGAAACGGTCGAGGCTGTTCGCACGGTCGCACACGAGCCGACCGGTCACGATCGCGTTGCGGCCGTCGAGGTCGAAGTCGCCGGGGATCTCCAGGTCGCCCTTGACGACCATCAGCCGGTCGATCGCCACCCACTCGTCCCTCGTGAGGGTCACGTCACCGTCGACCCATACGCACTCCGACTTAAGAAACCTGTCGAACTCCTTCTTCGAGAAGCACTTCCTCACCCTCTTCTGTATCTTCGCGGGAATCTCGGACCAGATGCTCTCTACCCGGACGACGCTGTGGGCCATCGTCTCTCCTGTTCCATCGTTGTTGCTCGGCCCTGATATGTGGTCGGCTCGTCACGACGACGATATCGGACCAGGGCCCTGGTCAAGGGCGGTTCGGTGTACCGATCCTGGCACACGTGTGCCGTACCGACACATGTGTTTCAGGCCAGCACAGCAGGCAGGGCTTGAACCACCGCCTGCCTGGAAGAGCCGGGTGATGTTCAGGTTCCCGAACATCTGTAACAGAACCTGTACATCTCCGGGTATCCGCTGTCCGCGCCGCCAAGGCCCCTGACGTGGGAGAACGCGCGCCGACCGGTGGCTGGACAGCGGGTGGTGCGAGATGGCAGTATCTGTCCGTCAAGGCGTGCTATGTCGGAAATGCAACGCGAAGGCAGGTTGTCCATGGTGGGACGAGAGGTGCGCAGCCGGCGACGGCTCGGCCTGGTCACGGTCCTGGTGTTCGCGGCGCCGCTGGTGGGTCTGGTACCCGCCGTGAGCGCCGCCCCGACGGTGTCGTTGCAGGCGGTGGGGGACCCGCCGAGCGTCGTGATGACCCCCGAGGCGACCTGGGCCTTCACCACGGACCCGGTCGCGGCGGCGGGGGTGCCCGAGCTGACGCTGACCCGTGACGACCAGGTGGTGACGACGTACTCCGGCACCCGCGGTGCCGACGGGTCGGTCAGCGTGCGGGCGGCCGGGCTGGCACCCGGCTACTACGACGTGGAGGTCACGTTCCCGCAGGCGGCGCCGTGGACGGGGGCGCTCGTCGTGGCCGACGGACCGGTCGCGCAGGACGTGCGCATCGGGGTGGACGCGGGCCTGAGCTGGTCGGACCGCGACCTGGACTACGTCCGTCGGGCGTCGGCGATGATGCAGGCCGTGGGCATCGGTTCGGCCCGGGACCGGTTCACCTGGACCGCGGCCCAGGCCGACCCGCCGCACGCCGCCGGTACCACGCCCGACTGCACCGGCTGGGACTCCAAGGCCTGGAACGTCGTCGGCAACTACTACGTCGCCACGACGAACGCGATGGTCGACGCCGGGATCGACGTGGTCACCGCTATCCACGGGGCGCCGTACTGCGCCCGGCCGGCGGACTCCACCACCGGGACCGACGCCCCCACGAACTACGACGCGGTCTACGACTTCGGCCAGCTGTTCGGCGAGCACATCCCCGTCGGGGCGGTCGAGTACCAGAACGAGCAGGTGGCACCGTTCTTCTTCAAGGGGTACCCCTTCCAGTACGCCAGCGGGTTCAAGGCGTTCTCCGCCGGGGTCAAGTCGGTGCGACCCGACATGCTGGTGCTGCCCGGTTCGGACATCACCGCCCGGCCCGCCGGGAGCAGCACGATGTGGGGAGTGCTGTACCAGGCCGAGACTCTGGCCAACGGCACCGCGTCGGCGTTCGACGTGCGCAACCAGCACTGGTACGGCACGGAGACCCAGAGCCTGGTCCACGCGTTCGACGACACCAAGTGGGCTGTCGACGCGGCAGCCGGGGTGGCTGACCGTCCCCAGTGGATGACCGAGATGGGCTACAACCTCAAGCGGGCCGGCGGTGAGCCGGGCGCCGCGGCCTACGTCGCGCAGACCTACGCTATCGGCCTGGCCGCCGGGTACGAACGGGTCTACCCGTTCTACTGGCAGTCGCTGCTGGAGCAGTGCCCAGACAGCGGCCCGTCCAACACTGACACCTGCGGCGCCCTGTGGGGCCTGACCCGGAACGTGTGGTCCGACAAGTGGCGCGACGGGCGCTCGCAGGACATGTCGCCCCGTCCGGCCGTCGCCGTGATGGCGGCGATGGCCCGCCACATCTCGGGCCGCCAGGTGCAGCAGGTGGAGACCGGCCCGACCGGCGCGACGGTGTACTTCTCCGGTGGCATCGCCGTGACCTGGGACTCCGCCCGGCAGATCACCGACTTCGGGACGGGCGTCACCGTCAAGAACATGTACGGGCGAGCCGTCGACGCCTCTGTCAGCCCGGACAGCACCCACCCGTACCTGCTGTCGAACGTCACCGTCGTGCCGGGCACCCCCGAGCGGGTCGTCGTCCCTGGCAGCCCGGCGCAGCCGCGCGGGGCGGCACCGCTGCGGCTGGAGGTGCAGCGCATGGAGGTCAACGGGGTGGACCAGGTGCGGCACACCGACTGGGACTCGCTGGTCCCGCTGGCCCCGGGTGACACGGTTCGGATGGTCGTGAGGGCCCGCTCCGGTGTGACGGACGTCGCCGCGAGCACGGCTTTCGCCTGCGAGGCCAGCGAGGGCCTGACCGTCTTCGCCCAGGGCCCGACGGCCGAAGGCTATGTCTGCGAGGCCCAGGCGGTCCAGGTGCCGGTGCCCCAGCTGACCGACCTGCCGTACCAGGTGACTCACCTCACGGTCACCGGACGTCACGACGGCGCTAGCGACACCTCCCAGATCGCCTTCTCCGGCACCGGGGAGGCGTACACCGGTCCGCTCGCCCACGAGCAGAACTCGCCACCGCCTGACACGACGACGCAGGGCACGACGACGCAGGGCGGCCCGGGTCACCCGTTGGCCAGGACCGGCGCGGACGTCGCCTGGCTGCTGGGTCTGCTGGCACTGACGCTGGTCGTCGGTACCGGGCTGGTCGTCGTGCGCCGCCGCCGCGCAGAATCCTGACACCTGCCGGGGCGAGGGCCATGCGGAGGGTCGACCCGCTCCGGCTAGCGAGAGATGGGCATCCACGCGAGAGTTGGGCTTGCAAGCCCATCCCTCGCGTGGATGCCCATCTCTCGGTGACCGCCACACCCCCCAGAAGCGGGGACAGTCGGGCATGGAGCCGTTCAGCTCAGGTCGGGGCGAGGAGGGCTCCGCGGACCAGGTCCAGGGCGGCCTCGTCGCTCAGGCCCGCGGCCCGGGCCTCGGCGACGTAGCGTTCAGCCGCCCGGCGGACCTTCAGCTCGGGCACCTGGGCGTGGTCGGCCACGACGGTGCCGGTGCGCCGCCGGGTGACCACGACCCCTGCCGCCTCCAGCTCGCGGAAGGCCCGGGCGACAGTGCCTGGTGCCAGACCCAGGTCGGACGCCAGGGTGCGGATCGGCGGCAGCCGGTCACCGGGGGCCAGGCTGCCGCTGGCGACGTGGGCGGCGACCTGGGCCCGGATCTGCTCGTAGACCGGGACGCTGGAGTTGAGCTCGACCTCCAGACGGGCGCTCACGGTGTCGCCTCGACAGCCGGGCTGCTGTCGCTGGTCGAAGGCACGACGCTGGTCGGGTCCGGCTCGACACTGTTGCCCTGGGCCATGAGCCAGGCTGCCGCCCCGAGGGCTGCCAGCAGCCCGCAGGCCAGCATGACGATCCAGGCTTTCCGGGTGCGGAGGCTGGTCGGCCTGATGCTCCGGACCATCGTGGCCAAGCTGGCCAGCAGCACGACGATGCCGAGGAGCATCACGCCCACGCCCAGGGTGGCCACCGCATCGTTGGACGGGACCTCGTAGGCGACTGCGTCGATCCACTCCTGGCCCGGCCTGCCCTTGAGCCACAGCCCGTCGCCCATCGACATCAGTGCCGCAGCCAGTGTCAGACCGACGACCAGCTGGACGACTCCGAGCACCCGGCGGGTCGCGGTCTGCCGCAGCGTGACGTCGTCGGCCTGGGTGGTACCGGCGACTGCCGGACGGCGGGCGATGGCCCGCAGGACCAGTCCGGTCAGCGTCCCGAGCGCCGCCAGGGCTACGAGCAGGGCGACACCGTAGAACGCGCCCGGCCACATGCCGTTCCCGGCGACGCACCCCTGGCCACAGCTGTCTACGACGATGCCCGTGCTGTCGCGGGGGTCGGCGGCGATGGCTCCGGCGAACAGGACGGCGAGCAGCGCACCGACCAGCGCGGTGCCCCAGGCGGGCAGGGCCGGGCCGACCAGCGCGCGCACCGACCGGGGTTCGAGGACCGCATGGCGGGTGCTTCCGGTCGGGCGCGGCCAGGTCCGTTCGCCGACGCTGTGGATAGCCAGGAACCCGGTACCGATGACGAGCGGGGCGAGGACGAGGCCCAGCGTCCCGTCACCGATCCAGCCGACGATGTCACGCCCGAGGTCCGACCCCAGCGGCTGGCCGTCGATCATCCCGTCCTGGTTGAAGGCCCAGCCCTGGTAGATCCCGGACACCACGGCTCCGGCCACGCTGCCGACCGGCAGCCACCACCAGGCCAGCGCTGTGATCGTGCGGTCGTGCTGTCGAGCCCTGGCCGCCAGGACGTCGGGCTCGGAGCCTTGCGACCCGGCGGGAAGGCGGCGCTTGGTGAGCTGTACGGCTGCAGCCGCCAGGCCACCGGTGGTGGCGACGACGACAGCGATGATGCCGATGGTGACGGCGACAACGAACATGGACGGTTGCATCGGAGCCTCCTTCTGATTGACTCAATGTATTGATACATTAGGCCAGCGTCGCCTGTCAACCACCCCCCGGTGGGGCAGACTGGACCCGATGCGTGACCTGACCGCCCTGCCCAAGGCGCACCTGCACCTGCACTTCACCGGGTCGATGCGCCCGGACACCCTGGCCGAGCTGGCCGAGGCCAAGGGGGTGCGCCTGCCCGCGGCGCTGCTCGACGACGACCCGCTGCACGTGCCCGGCGACGCGCGCGGCTGGTTCCGCTTCCAGCGCCTGTACGACGCCGCCCGCCAGGTGGTGCGGGACGAGGCCACGATGCGCCGGGTGATCGCCGAGGCCGTGGCCGACGACGCCGCCGAGGGTTCGGTGCGGCTGGAGATCCAGGTCGACCCGACGTCCTACGCCCCCCACGTGGGCGGGATCACCCCGGCGGTCGAGATCGTGCTCGACGCGGCCCGCGCCGCCTCGGCGGCGCACGGCACCGAGGTCGGCGTGATCGTCGCCGCTTCGCGGCTGCGGCACCCGATGGACGCCCGGACCCTGGCCCGGCTGGCCGCCCGCCACGCCGGGTCCGGTCCGGGAGAGGTGGTCGGCTTCGGGCTGTCCAACGACGAGCGGCGCGGTGACACCGAGGCGTTCGGCCCGGCGTTCGCCATCGCCGAGCGGGCCGGTCTGGCGCTCGTCCCGCACGCCGGTGAGCTGCTCGGCCCGGCCCACGTCAGCGAGGTGCTCGACTGCCTGCACCCGCACCGGCTGGGCCACGGGGTGCGGTCCGCCGAGGACCCCCGGGTGCTCGAACGGGTGGTCCGCGAGCAGGTGGTCCTCGAGGTGTGCCCGGCCTCCAACGTCTCGCTCGGGGTGTACCACCAGATGGCCGACGTGCCGCTGCGCGCCCTGGTCGAGGCCGGGGCCCAGGTGGCGCTCGGCGCCGACGACCCGTTGCTGTTCCGCTCCCGGCTGGTGGACCAGTACGCCGCGGCCCGGGACGTCCTCGGCCTGGACGACGTGGCGCTGGCCGGTCTGGCCCGCTCCTCGGTCCGGGCCTCGCAGGCGGGCGCGACGACACAGGCCGCGGCCCTGGCCGGTATCGACGCCTGGCTCGCCGGGCCCGCCGCCTCCGCCCTGGTCAGCCAGCGCGGCCGGTCGGCCGACCGGCGACCTGTCCCGGCCGTGCCGACCGAGGCGTCGTAAGGGGCCGGACTGTGCTGGGCCCGGACCCACCGATTTTCGCCTGCTGCGCGCCACCAGGCGGGCACGCTGGCTGCGTTGTCGCTGCTATGCAGGCCTCTCCCCAGCGCTACTCCACACGCTGGCTGCGCCATCGCGCGGAGCCTCTCGCGCCGTGGGCCCGCCTGCCGTCGCAGCTCCGCCTTGCCATCGCACCCGCCTGGTGACGCTCGTGACGGCGCAAATTCGGTGGATCTGGGCTGAGTTGGTGAGCAGGTGATGGACGGGTCGACGCGATCGTCCGTGCGCGGATGCGCCAGTGCGTACACTGTGCCGCACCGACTCGACAAGGGAGCGTCGTGAACTACTCGGACCCGAACCAGGCGGAATGGGCGTTGCAGAACCCGGCGACGTCGGGTGAGGTGCTGGCCGCGATCGCCCAGGCCCACCCGGCTCTGCGCGACCGCGTGGTCACGCACCCGAACGCATACCCGCAGCTGGTGACCTGGATCGCGGCCCAGTCGACATCGGCCGCGAGCGCCTCGGCACCGCCGCAGTCAGGGCCCGGTCCGTCGTACGGTCCGGCCGCACCCCAGCCCTACGGTCAGCCGTCCTACGGTCCGGCTCAGCAGCAGTCGTACGGTCCGGCTCAGCCGTATCCGATGCAGCCCTCCGGCCCGGGGCAGCCGTACTACGACCCGGCGGGTGGGTACCCGGCCGGAGCGCCCGCGAAGAAGAAGACGGGGCTCGTCCTCGGGCTGGTCGGCGGCGGCGTGGTCGTGGTGGCGGTCGTCGCCGTCCTGGGCCTGTTCGTCTTCGACTGGTTCGGCGGTTCGTCCGGGCCCGGTCCGTCGGCTTCGTCCGGGCCTGCTTCGTCCGGGTCGGCTTCGTCCAGGCCTGCTTCGTCCGGCTCGGCTTCGTCCGGGCCTGGACCGACCCTGACGAAGGGCCAGGTGGAGGCGTTCCTCGACAGCGACTTCATGCGGGACATATCTGACGGTGCTGATGTGGATGACTACTCCTACAATAACTACGACTACAAAGATGGAGACATCACCATCCCCCAGGGGTGCGAAGACTTGTTCGCCAACATGGTTAAGGGTGCTGACGACTGGTCCTTTTACGATGTCATCGTGACGCGGCCCGCGAAGAGAATCTCGCCCGACTCGTTCATCGATGCGGCCACCGGGTGCGCGCTGTATGAGGACGATGAATTCGAGGAATACTCGATCCACGAGCAGGCCGGGGGCTGGTGGGTCAAGGACCCCGCCGCCGACGACGTCACGTTCGTGTACGGCAACGTCTGGCTGGAGGTGCAGCCCAACAGGTGGAGCGACAACGAGATCCGGGAGCTGTTCAAGGACTTCGCGAAGGCTGTCGACGCAGCCGCGAAGTAGGTCGGCTCCCCACAGGTTCCGCGACCTGACCGGCCGGCCGGCCAGCCAGCCAGGAGGCAGTCAGTCGGCCTCGGCCAGCAGCGCCTGGATCCGGCTGACGCCCTCGACCAGGTCGTCGTCGCCCAGGGCGTAGGACAGCCGTAGGTACCCGGACGGCCCGAAGGCCTCCCCGGGCACCACGGCGACCTCGACCTCGTCCAGGATCAGCCCCGCCAGGTCGGCGGACGTCGTGGGGGTCCGGCCCCGGATCGGCCTGCCGAGCACCCCGGCCACTGACGGGTAGGCGTAGAAGGCGCCCAGCGGGGTGGGGGTCGCGACACCGTCGATCGCGCCGAGCATCGTGACCATGGTGCGCCGCCGCCGGTCGAACGCCGTGCGCATCGCCTCGACCGCGCTCAGGTCGCCGGTCAGTGCGGCGATCGCGGCCTGCTGCGACACGTTGGAGACGTTGCTGGTCAGGTGCGACTGCAGGTTGGTGGCGGCCTTGACGACATCGGACGGGCCGATCATCCACCCGACCCGCCAGCCGGTCATGGCGTAGGTCTTGGCCACACCGTTGAGGACGATGGTGGTGTCGGCCAGCTCGGGCACCGCCCGGACGACCGGGGTGAAGACCGCGTGGTCGTAGACCAGGTGCTCGTAGATCTCGTCGGTGACGACCCAGATACCGTGCTCGAGCGCCCAGCGGCCGATCGCGACCGTCTGCTCGGGGGAGTAGACACCGCCGGTCGGGTTGGACGGGGAGTTGAACAGCAGCACCTTGGTGCGCGGCGTCCGGGCCGCTTCGAGGGCTTCGAGGCTGACGGTGTACCCGGTCTCGGGCCCGGCCAGCACCTCGACCGGGACGCCCCCGGCCAGGCTGATCGCCTCGGGGTAGGTGGTCCAGTACGGGGTGGGCATCAGCACCTCGTCGCCGGGGTCCAGCACGGTGGCGAAGGCCTGGTAGACGGCCTGCTTGCCGCCGTTGGTGACGAGCACGTCGCCGGGGGAGACCTCGTACCCGGAGTCGCGCAGCGTCTTGGCGGCGATGGCCTCCTTGAGGGCGGGCAGCCCGGCGGCCGGGGTGTAGCGGTGGTTCGCCGGGTCGTGGGCGGCGCGCACGGCGGCCTCGACGATCGCCGGGGGCGTCGGGAAGTCCGGCTCACCAGCGCCGAAGCCGATGACCGGTCGGCCCGCGGCCTTCAGCGCCTTGGCCTTGGCGTCGACGGCCAGGGTTGCCGACGGGGCGATTGCGCCGATCCGGGCGGAGACACGACGAGCAGATGGCTGGTTCACGTGTCCCATAGTGGCAGAATCCCGAGGCCACCGCCGTCGGCGTCCAGTTCGACCTGCCCGGCCAACCTCGCGTACAGTGGCCCCTGGCGGTTGACGATCGTCATGCTGTGACGTGCCCGAGCGACACCGGGGTGCGTGCGGTGACGGTCGTCAGTCTCTTAGGGCAGTGGCGCAAGTGGTAGCGCAGCGGTCTCCAAAACCGCAGGTTGCAGGTTCGAGTCCTGTCTGCCCTGCGCATCCGGTCTGCACCGGTCCGGCTGGGCTGCCGCCCGGCACGGTCGGGCCGGTGCACCGATGCCGGTCCGGGCCTGTCGTCACGGGTCCCGCGCGACCGGCCACCACGACGTGAGGAAGTAACGTGAACGACACTGCCGACGCGGCTTGGGGCTCGTCCGAGCGCAAGCCCGCGAAGCGGTCGGACGGCGCATCGGACAGGACGGGCAAGAAGCCCTCCGGTCCGATCGGTCGGCTCGTCCGGTTCGTCCGCGAAGTGGTCGCCGAGCTGAAGAAGGTCGTCCGGCCGACCCGGGCCGAGGTCATCACCTACACCTCGACGGTGCTGGTGTTCGTCGCGGTCGTCATGGCTTTTGTGCTCGGTGTCGACTTCGGCATCGGCAAGCTCACGTTCTGGGTGTTCGGGTAGTGCCCGTCCCCGAGTCAGAAAGCAGGTCCGTAGTGTCGACTGACAGCCAGCCCATCCCGGCCGACGCGGCCGAGACCACCGACGATCCGTCGGCCGTCGCGGGCAGTCCGGCCGATGCGCCCGCCGCGGACGAACCCACAGCGGACGAACCCGTGGTGGACGAACCCGCGGACGAAACCGACGAGCCTGCTGCGCAGGACGAACCCGCGGACGAACCGGTTGCGCAGGCTCCGGCGGACGACCCGGTCGTCGCCGAGGACGAGCCGGTCGACGACATCCCCGACCCTGACGACGACCCGGTCGCCGCCTACAAGGCCAAGCTGCGCACCCTGCCCGGCGACTGGTACGTGGTGCACTCCTACGCCGGGTACGAGAACAAGGTGAAGGCGAACCTGGAGTCGCGTATCGGTTCGCTGAATATGGAGGACTACATCTTCGGGGCCGAGGTCCCGATGGAAGAGGTCGTCGAGATCAAGAACTCCCAGCGCAAGTTGGTCAAGCGGGTGCGGATCCCGGGCTACGTCCTGGTCCGCATGGAGCTGACCGACGAGTCGTGGGGCGCGGTGCGCCACACCCCGGGGGTCACCGGGTTCGTCGGGCACTCCCACCAGCCGGTGCCGCTGACCCTGGACGAGGTCTTCTCGATGCTCGCCCCGACGCTGCAGACCAAGGCGCCGGAGAAGGCGACGAAGAAGAAGGAGACCAAGGTCGAGGTCGACTTCGAGGTCGGCGAGTCGGTGACCGTGACCGACGGCGGCCCGTTCGACACGCTGCCCGCGACCATCTCCGAGATCAACCCTGAGAGCCAGAAGCTCAAGGTGCTCGTCTCGCTCTTCGGCCGGGAGACCCCGGTCGAGCTGTCGTTCGGCCAGGTCTCCAAGATCTGACCGGCCACTACCGCCGAACACGAAGGACCCGAAGGATGCCTCCCAAGAAGAAGAAGATCACTGGGCTGATCAAGCTCCAGATCCAGGCCGGCCAGGCCACGCCCGCGCCGCCGATCGGCCCGGCGCTGGGCCAGCACGGCGTGAACATCATGGAGTTCTGCAAGGCCTACAACGCGGCGACCGAAGCCCAGCGCGGCCACGTCATCCCGGTCGAGATCACCGTGTACGAGGACCGCTCGTTCACGTTCATCACCAAGACCTCCCCGGCCGCCGAGCTGGTCAAGAAGGCCGCCGGAGTGGCCAAGGGCTCGCCGACCCCGCACACCGAGAAGGTCGGCTCCATCACCGCCGAGCAGGTGCGTGAGATCGCCACCGCCAAGATGCCCGACCTCAACGCCAACGATATCGAGGCCGCCAGCAAGATCATCGCCGGGACGGCCCGTTCCATGGGCATCACGGTGACCGGCTGAAACACCCCACCCAACCCCCAGTGGCAGGGCCGGCGCGGCCCGTCGACCACGACTGCTTGAGGAGAGAGAGCAGATGACCAAGCGCAGCAAGGCATACCGGACCGTCGTCGAGAAGATCGAGCCCGACCGTCTGTACAGCCCCCTGGAGGCCGTCCGTCTGGCGAAGGCGACCAGCTCGGTGAAGTTCGACGCGACCGTCGAGGTCGCCTTCCGGCTCGGTGTCGACCCCCGCAAGGCCGACCAGCTGGTCCGCGGCACCGTCAACCTGCCGCACGGTACCGGCAAGACCGCCCGGGTCGTGGTCTTCGCCGTCGGCGAGCGGGCCGAGCAGGCCCGGGCCGCAGGCGCCGACGAGGTCGGCGGCGACGAGCTGATCGAGAAGGTCGCCGGTGGCTACACCGATTTCGACGCCGCCGTCGCCACCCCTGACCTCATGGGCAAGGTCGGCCGCCTCGGCAAGGTCCTCGGCCCCCGCGGCCTGATGCCGAACCCGAAGACCGGCACGGTCACCATGGACGTGGCCAAGGCCGTCACCGATATCAAGGGCGGCAAGATCGAGTTCCGCGTCGACCGGCACGCCAACCTCTGCTTCATCATCGGCAAGGCGTCGTTCACCGATATAGCCCTGGTCGAGAACTACGCCGCCGCCCTGGACGAGATCCTGCGTCTGAAGCCCGCCTCGTCGAAGGGCCGTTACCTCCTCAAGGCCACCTTCGCCACCACCATGGGCCCCGGCATCCCCGTCGACCCCAACCGCCACCAGCGCCTCACCGAAGAAGACGCCGCCTGAGCGTCCCGACTCGGTCACCGGGCCCCGCCTCACCCCGAGGCGGGGCCTGTGCAGTCGATGACGCACTTGCCCCACAGAGCGGGCCCTGTTCTGCCTCTGGTTCTGCATGCTTCTGTGGGGTGCCTGTTCGTGGACCCTTGCTGATGACCTCGGGTATCTTTGAGACATGGTCAACCCTGCGCTGCTGGCAAGCATCGACTCGCTCGACGCTGACGAGCTCGACGAGCTCATCGAGTACGCCGCAACCAAGCGCATCGGCACGATCGTCGTGACCGACGAGCAGCGGGGCGTACTCGAGTCGCGCCGCAACGACCCCGACCCGGCCAACTGGCTCTCCGACGACGAGTTCGACGCGCGCCTCGACTCGATGACGTCCTGACCACCGATGGTGGCACCGAGGCACCGCGTCCACACAGGTGCGTTGGACGACCTGGCTGAGGCGGTCAGGTATCTCATGCGGGAGGCACCAGAGCAGGTACCACGGCTCAAGGCGCTCTACCGTGAGGCGCGGCAGGGCCTACGCAGGCACCCACTTGCGCACGCTGTGCTGTACGACGACTACCGTCGGGCCGTCCTGGTGCCGTTCAGGTACATGGTCGTGTACGTCACCGACGGGCGGAGCACGGACATCCTCGCGGTGCTCCATGCCCAGCGTGACCCAGAGACGTTGAAGACCGAACTGCGACGACGCACCTTCGAGTGATCGCCTGCCGCCGACCCCGACCAGCGCCTGACCGAAGAAGACGGCGCCTGAGTTCCTGACTCGGTCACCAGCCTTCGCCTCACTGCCCAGCCTGGTTGAGCAGGCAGACGGGTCTTCGGGACGGCAGACAGAGTCACATTCGCCCTGCCCCACGAGTGTCTCACTCGGTAGGGTGAACCTATGGATGCCGCCGGGAGATGGCGCCGATGGGTGCCTTGGGCTGTGTGGGGTCTGCTGGTCGCGGGTGCTCTCGTGGCCTGGGCCCTGTGTCCAGTGAGCATGAAAACCACAGTGGCGTTGTGGGCGGGGACACCGCTGGGGGTGGCCGCCATCCCGTTGGCCTTGCTGTCGTTGCGCAACGGAAGGTCGAAGCCGTCTGGAACGCTCAAGGTCGAGGTAGCCGAACCGGTCGTCATCCAGCAGTCCGTGCCTCCGCCTCCCGCCAGCCGACCAGTCGAGGTCGGTCGCCCACCGATGCGACCGCCCGCCTTCCAGCCGCGGACTAGTTATCGAGAGCAGATCGACCAGCTGTGGGCCGGTACGAGCACGGTAGTGCTCCACGGCGACGGCGGGGTGGGCAAGTCGCAGTTGGCCCGCGAATGCTTCGCCTCATCGTCGTCGTCGGTGCGGGTCTGGGTGGAGGCGTCGAGTGTCGACGGCATCATCACCGCCTACGCCACCGCCTTCCAGAAGCGTGCTGTTGAGATCGCTGCCGACCAGCCTGGAGTGCGGCCAGCCGAGACCAACGCCGAAGCCCAAGCCGAGGCGTTCCGAGGTTGGTTGCACTCCACCGACACCTCATGGCTGGTGGTGATGGACGACCTCGACGTCGAACCTGAGTCGCTGGGCACATGGTGGCCGTCCGGGTCAGGCAAGGTCTTGGTCACGACCCGGCGCAGCGACGTGGGATACCTGACGTTCTACGACCCCCGGGACGTGATCGAACTGGGCGTCTACAAGTCCGCCGAGGCCCTGTCTTACGTTCACCAACGTCTGATCCCGCACGCCGTCCGCCTGGGTCCTGGCTATCTCGACGGTGCTCCGGCACTGGTCGAGGCCCTGGGCAGGCACCCGGTCGCGCTCAACCAGGCCACTGCGGTCATCATTGACGAAGGGAAGACTACGGTCACCTACCTGGCTCGCTTCAACGACCGTACCCGCACCCTCGAAGACCTGTTCGCCCAACAAGACCTGGCCTACGACCGCAAGACCGTCGCTGCCACCTGGTCGATCGCTCTCGACCGCGCCTCCCTGCACTCACCGCACGCCACCGCGACGGCTGGTCTCCTGTCGGTTGTCCACCCCACTATGACCCCGCGCTGCTTGTTCACCACCGAGGCCGTCCGTCGCCACCTGGCCCGAGCCCTTGACCCGGGCACCGAGACGATGGTCTCTTCGGACGAGGCAGACGCAGCGTTGCGCGTCCTGGAGCGTGTCGCCCTGATTAGGATGGGTCCAGATCTTTGGGGTTCTATTGCGATCCATGCTCTCGCTCAGCGGGCAGTTCACGACATCGCTCCCGACGATCAACGCATTTGCATTACCACTATGGCAGGCGCTGCCATGGAAGCATGGCCTTCTAAAGACCTTGACTTAGCCGTCGGTGCGCAACTTCGCTCAATTATTGAGCATATGTATTCGGAGGACAGCGGAGCGTTCTTCCAGAATGGCGCCCATCCTGCGCTCCGTCGCGTCGGCGTCTCGTTCGCTGGTGCCGGGAACTATCGAGAAGGGATGGTCTACGGGGAAAAGGTTCTTGCCGATATTCGTTTAGAGTTCGGCGATCGTCATATCGATACGTTTCGGATCCGATACGATCTTGCTATAAGGAAGGGCGCCATCGGAGACATCGACTCTGCGGTCGTCGAGTTGTCCAGATTGGTTGCCGACGAGCAAGGAGTGCTCGCGCCCGATCATGAGGAGACACTGAAAGCGCGCAGTCAGCTTGCCCGGTGGCGAGGAAGGTCCGGTGACTTTAAAGGCGCGGTAGTCGAACTGGAAAAAGTGCTCGATGCTGAGCGTGAGTCTCTCGGGCCGGAGCATGTCGCAGTCTTGCAGTCGCGGCACAATCTTGCTGTTTTTCGTAGGCGGGCGGGAAATTTTGAAGGAGCCGTAAGAGAATTGAAGGACCTGGTCGCTATCAAGATAGCTGTTCTCGGTCCAGAAGATCCGAGTACGCTGAACTCAAAGAATCAGTTGGCCGTCTGTCGAGGCGTGGCCGGCGATCCTGCTCGGGCAGTGCATGAGTTGGAGGATGTCCTGCGCGTTCGAGAGCAGGTTCTCAAGCCAGGTCACCCCGATGTCGTCGGCACAAGGATCCTGTTGGCTCGGTGGCGTGGCGAGGCTGGTGACCCGGCGCGGGCGGTGCGCGAACTGGAGGAAACCTTGCCCGTCCGCATTGGCATGTACGGCGGGAGCGACCAACGGACTCTGTCAACTCGGTTCCTGTTGGCTCGGTCGCGTGGTGAGGCCGGTGACCCGGCGTACGCGGTGCGTGAACTGGCTGAGGTCTTGTATGCCCAGACGCTCATACTTGGCAAAGTGAATCCCGATGTTCTAGACACGCGGCACCAACTAGGACGATGGCGTGGTGAATCAGGCGATGCGGCCGGTGCGGTGTGTGAGTTGGAGGGTGTGCTGGACGCACGGCATGCGATGCTGGGACCCGATCACCCGAAAACATTGGACACGCGATATGAACTGGCTCGGTGGAGTGGTGAGGTCGCTGATCCTGCTCGGGCTGCCCAGGAGTTGGAAGAGGTGCTCGTGGTGCAGACAAGAGTGCTACCTGACGGGCACCCGAATGTTCTTTTAACCCGTCGGGCCCTGGCCCGCTTGCAGAACGGGGCAAACCGGCGGGCTCATCAACGTCGACGCCCAGGGCAGGCTGTCGATGGATGACACTTCGTGGGAGTTCCTCTTTTCTCGACTTAGATTAATCGCTCGACTGATATTAATCGACTGGGCAGCGGCGGTCGCCGATGGTGACTTCAACGCTGAGCGTTCCGCTGAGGGCTTGGACGGACCGGTGCGAGGTGTCTGAACCGGGTCGCCGGACTCGATCTGGGAGACCCGTTATGGCCGACGCGCATGTGCTGTGCCAGCTGGGACAGGTCCATCGAGGCGCGCAGTTCTCGGAGTTGACAGGCGTGCTGCCGGGCCAGCAGTTGTGCCTGCGTCCGCGGGTATCTCGGGGTTCACCGGGCGGATGCTGTCGAGTTCGTCAGGACTCCGTGCCATCGTTCTCCTTCTGCGCCATCGTTCTCCTTCTGCCGCCTCGCGGCCAGGTTGGGGGATGGGTGTGGGCCGTGTAGACTGCTCGCGCCCAAGACCGCCGGTCGTCGGTGCCGGGCTCGTCCACCACAGGTGGCGGGTGCGGAGCCGTCCGAAGTCCTTCCAGCAGGAGACCAGCGTAGGTGAGAGGTTGTCCGTCCGGCTGGACGGGTCTGAGCCCCGCGCCTGCGCGGGGCTCTTGTCATGTGGGGGACCGGTGGGCCTGGTACGTGAGAACTGTCCCACTGAGAGGAATGCCATGGCGAGGTCGGACAAGGCCGCCACGGTCGTCGCGCTGACGGAACGTTTCCGTGGTTCGTCGGCTGCGGTGCTGACCGAGTACCGCGGGCTGACCGTCGAACAGCTCAAGGAGCTGCGGCGGTCGCTCGGTGCTGACGCGCAGTACGCCGTGGTGAAGAACACGCTGACCGCCCGCGCTGCCCGTGAGGCCGGTGCTGGTTACGAGACGATGGTCGACGACCTCAAGGGTCCGTCGGCCATCGCCTTCGTCACCGGTGACCCGGTCGCGGTCGCGAAGGGTCTGCGTGACTTCGCCAAGGCTCACCCCGCGCTGGTCGTCAAGGGTGGTGTGCTCGACGGCCGCCCCCTGACCGCCGCGGAGGTCGCCAAGCTCGCCGACCTGGAGTCGCGTGAGGTCCTGCTGGCCAAGACGGCCGGTGCCCTCACCGCGAAGCTGTACCAGGCGGCGTACATGTTCACGGCGCCCGCGGCCCAGGCCGTCCGGGTCGTCGACGCGCTGCGGGAGCGGCGCGAGCAGGAAGCGGCCTGACCGCCGCACCCACGACGTAGTACCACCCACCGGAAGGAACCATCATGGCGAAGCTGTCCACCGCGGAGCTGCTCGAGCAGTTCGAAGCCCTGACCCTCATCGAGCTCTCCGAGTTCGTCAAGGCGTTCGAGGAGAAGTTCGACGTCAAGGCCGCTGCCCCGGTCGCCGTCGCCGGACCGGCCGCTGGCGGCGGTGCCGCGGACGCCCCGGCCGAGGAGGAGAAGGACTCCTTCGACGTCGTCCTGGAAGCCGCTGGCGACAAGAAGATCCAGGTCATCAAGGAGGTCCGCGCCCTGACGAGCCTCGGCCTGAAGGAGGCCAAGGACCTCGTCGACGGCGCCCCCAAGCCCGTCCTGGAGGGCGTCAACAAGGAGGCCGCCGACAAGGCCAAGGCCGCCCTGGAAGGCGCTGGCGCCACCGTCACCCTCAAGTGACGCTCTGACCAGCACTCGAAGGCCCGGCTCCCCAGGGAGCCGGGCCTTCGGCATCTGACCCGGGCCCCAGGTGAGGACAGCCCCACTCGTCCGGTCGGCTGACTGTCGGGCCAGGCGTCTGTTCTTCGGGACCCCGGCTGTGCCACCATGGGGGCTCGACGACGAGGTCGGCGAGACGGAACGTCCGCGCTGCCGGGACGGTGGACCGTGCGGCGCAGGGCTCGCGCGGCCGTCGGTGGACTTTGTGCGCCAGTCGGACTATGCTCACGCTTAGCGCTTGCCTGTGCCCGTGATCCCGTATAACCCGAGCCTGCTGGTCGTCGTACGTGCGCCGACGTCTGGTGTGCTCCAAGGCCGGGGGGTCGCGCCCAGCCAGCGGTGCTGCGTGCACACTGATCAGCACAGATCCGCAGGGAAGGACCCCTCTTGGCTGCCTCGCGCATCCCTTCTGCACCAACGCCTGCCGCCGTCGTCACCCGCACCAACCCCCGCACCTCGTTCGCTCGGATCGCCGAGCCGCTCGAGGTCCCCGATCTGCTGGGCCTGCAGACCGACTCCTTCGACTGGCTGCTCGGCAACGAGCGCTGGCGGGCGCGGGTGGCCCAGGCGGTCGAGGTCGGTCGTGACGACGTCCCGACCACCGCCGGGCTGGAGGAGATCTTCGAAGAGATCTCCCCGATCGAGGACTTCGGCAACACGATGTCGCTGTCCTTCCGCGACCACCGCTTCGAGGAGCCGAAGTACACCGCGGAGGAGTGCAAGGAGAAGGACTTCACCTACTCCCAGCCGCTGTTCGTCACCGCCGAGTTCGTCAACTACACGACCGGCGAGATCAAGTCGCAGACGGTCTTCATGGGCGACTTCCCGATCATGACCAACCGGGGCACGTTCATCATCAACGGTACCGAGCGGGTGGTGGTGTCCCAGCTGGTCCGCTCGCCGGGCGTGTACTTCGAGCGCACCGCCGACAAGACCTCGGACAAGGACGTGCTGACCGCGCGGATCATCCCCAGCCGGGGTGCCTGGCTGGAGTTCGAGATCGACAAGCGCGACAACGTCGGTGTGCGCGTCGACCGCAAGCGCAAGCAGAACGCCACGGTGCTGCTCAAGGCCCTGGGCCTGTCCGAGGCGGAGATCCGCGAGGAGTTCGCCCAGTTCCCGGCCCTGCTGGACACCCTGGAGAAGGACCACGTCAACACCCAGGACGAGGCCCTGCTCGACCTGTACCGCAAGATCCGCCCGGGCGAACCGCCGACGGTCGAGGCCGGGCGGGCGCTGCTGGACAACTTCTACTTCAACACCAAGCGCTACGACCTGGCGAAGGTCGGCCGGTACAAGATCAACAAGAAGCTGGGCCGCGACGCCCCGCTGACCGACTCGGCCCTGACGGTCGAGGACGTCGTCGCCACGATGAAGTACCTGTGCGCGCTGCACGCCGAGGCCCCGCTGACCGGGGTGCGCAACGGCGAGCCGGTCGAGCTGCGGATCGAGACCGACGATATCGACCACTTCGGCAACCGTCGTATCCGGGCGGTCGGCGAGCTGATCCAGAACCAGGTCCGCACGGGCCTGTCCCGGATGGAGCGCGTGGTGCGCGACCGGATGACCACCCAGGACGTCGAGGCCATCACGCCGCAGACCCTGATCAACATCCGCCCGGTGGTGGCGAGCATCAAGGAGTTCTTCGGGACGTCCCAGCTCAGCCAGTTCATGGACCAGAACAACCCGCTGGCGGGCCTGACGCACAAGCGGCGCCTGTCCGCGCTGGGCCCGGGCGGTCTGTCCCGGGACCGGGCGGGCATGGAGGTCCGCGACGTGCACCCGTCGCACTACGGCCGGATGTGCCCGATCGAGACCCCAGAAGGTCCGAACATCGGCCTCATCGGCTCGCTGGCGACCTATGGGCGGATCAACCCGTTCGGTTTCGTCGAGACCCCGTACCGCAAGGTGTCCGGCGGCAAGGTCAGCAACGAGGTGGACTACCTCACCGCCGACGACGAGGACCGGCACATCATCGCCCAGGCCAACGCCGAGCTGGAGGCCGACGGTACCTTCGTCGAGGACCGGGTGCTGGTGCGGACCCGCGGCGGCGAGCCGGACCTGGTGGCCTCGAGCGCCGTGGACTACATGGACGTCTCGCCCCGCCAGATGGTGTCGGTCGGTACCGCCCTGATCCCGTTCCTGGAGCACGACGACGCCAACCGGGCGCTGATGGGCGCGAACATGCAGCGCCAGGCCGTGCCGCTGCTGCGCTCCGAGACGCCGCTGGTCGGCACCGGCATGGAGTGGCGGGCGGCCACTGACGCCGGTGACGTGGTGGTGGCGCGCAAGGGCGGCGTGGTCACCGAGGTCTCCGCCGACCTGGTGGTGGTGGCCAACGACGACGGCACCTACATCAACTACCCGATCGCGAAGTTCCGTCGCTCCAACCAGGGCACGTGCTACAACCAGCGGGTCCTGGTCGCCGGGGGGGAGCGGGTCGAGACCGGCACGGTGCTGGCCGACGGTCCGGCCACCGACGGCGGCGAGCTGGCGCTGGGCCGCAACCTGCTGGTCGCGTTCATGTCCTGGGAAGGGCACAACTACGAGGACGCGATCATCCTGTCCCAGCGGCTGGTCTCCGAGGACGTCCTGTCCTCGATCCACATCGAGGAGCACGAGGTCGACGCCCGGGACACCAAGCTGGGCCCAGAGGAGATCACCCGGGACATCCCGAACGTCTCCGAAGAGGTCCTGGCCGACCTGGACGAGCGAGGCATCGTGCGGATCGGTGCGGAGGTCGCCGCCGGTGACGTCCTGGTCGGCAAGGTGACCCCCAAGGGCGAGACCGAGCTGACACCGGAGGAGCGCCTGCTGCGGGCCATCTTCGGCGAAAAAGCCCGCGAGGTGCGGGACACCTCGTTGAAGGTGCCGCACGGGGAGTCCGGCACGGTCATCGGTGTGCGCGAGTTCAACCGTGACGAGGGTGACGAGCTGCCCGCCGGGGTCAACCAGCTGGTCCGGGTGTACATCGCCCAGCGCCGCAAGATCACCCAGGGCGACAAGCTGGCTGGTCGGCACGGGAACAAGGGCGTCATCTCGGTGGTCCTGCCCGAGGAGGACATGCCGTTCCTGCCCGACGGCACCCCGGTCGACATCATCCTCAACCCGATGGGTGTGCCGGGCCGGATGAACGTCGGCCAGGTGCTGGAGGTCCACCTGGGCTGGGTGGCCAAGCAGGGCTGGGACCTGGACCTGGACACGTCCGACGACACGGCCTGGAAGTCCGAGGTCCCGGCCGGGGCGACGGTCTCGACGGCGGGCACCGCGGTGGCCACGCCGGTGTTCGACGGTGTGCCGGAGGAGACCCTCAACGGGCTGCTGCGCTCGACCCTGCCGAACCGGGACGGCGACCGCATGGTCGGTCCCGACGGCAAGGTGCAGCTGTTCGACGGCCGTTCCGGCGAGCCGTTCCCCGACCCGGTGGCCGTCGGCTACATGTACATCCTCAAGCTGCACCACCTGGTCGACGACAAGATCCACGCCCGGTCCACCGGTCCGTACTCGATGATCACCCAGCAGCCGCTGGGCGGTAAGGCCCAGTTCGGCGGGCAGCGGTTCGGCGAGATGGAGGTCTGGGCCCTGGAGGCCTACGGCGCCGCCTACACCCTCCAGGAGCTGCTCACCATCAAGTCCGACGACGTCCCCGGCCGGGTGAAGGTCTACGAGGCGATCGTCAAGGGCGAGAACATCCCCGACTCGGGTATCCCGGAGTCGTTCAAGGTGCTGCTCAAGGAGATGCAGTCGCTCTGCCTGAACGTCGAGGTGCTGTCCGCCGACGGCGAGACCATCGACATGAAGGAGAACGACGACGAGGTCTACCGCGCCGCAGAAGAGCTGGGCATCGACTTGTCCCGGCGGCCCAACGCCTCCAGCATCGACGAGATCTGAACCCGGACTATCTGAACCAACTGGACTGAACTATCTAGGGAAGTAGGCAGCTTTGCTCGACGTCAACGCGTTCGACCAGCTCCGTATCGGCCTGGCCACGGCGGACGATATCCGCGCCTGGTCGCACGGCGAGGTGAAGAAGCCCGAGACCATCAACTACCGGACCCTGAAGCCGGAGAAGGACGGGCTGTTCTGCGAGAAGATCTTCGGTCCCACCCGGGACTGGGAGTGCTACTGCGGCAAGTACAAGCGGGTCCGCTTCAAGGGCATCGTCTGCGAACGGTGCGGTGTGGAGGTCACCCGCTCCAAGGTGCGTCGCGAACGGATGGGCCACATCGAGCTGGCCACCCCGGTGACGCACATCTGGTTCTTCAAGGGTGTGCCCTCGCGGCTGGGCTACCTGCTGGACCTGGCCCCGAAAGACCTTGAGAAGGTCATCTACTTCGCGGCCTACATGATCACCTGGGTCGACACCGAGGGCCGGACCGAGGATCTGCCGAACCTCCAGGCCGAGATCGACGTCGAGCGCAAGGAGATCGAGTCCCGGCGCGACAACGACATCAACACCCGGGCCCTGAAGCTGGAGTCCGACCTGGCCGCGCTGGAGGCCGAGGGCGCCAAGGCGGACGCCCGCCGCAAGGTGCGCGACTCCGCCGAGCGCGAGATGGCCCAGCTGCGCAAGCGGGCCGATGCCGAGATCGAACGTCTGGACCAGGTCTGGGACCGGTTCAAGAACCTGAAGGTCTCCGACCTGGAGGGTGACGAGCCGCTGTACCGGGCCATGCAGGACCGCTACGGCAACTACTTCGCCGGTTCGATGGGTGCCGCGGCGATCCAGAAGCGGCTGGAGTCCTTCGACCTGGAGGCCGAGGCCGAGTCGCTGCGCGAGACCATCCGCACCGGCAAGGGCCAGCGCAAGACCCGGGCCCTCAAGCGGCTCAAGGTCGTCAACGCCTTCCTCACCACGAACAACGCCCCGACGGGTATGGTGCTCGACGCGGTCCCGGTGATCCCGCCGGACCTGCGCCCCATGGTCCAGCTCGACGGTGGCCGGTTCGCCACCTCGGACCTGAACGACCTGTACCGGCGCGTCATCAACCGGAACAACCGTCTCAAGCGGCTGCTGGACCTGGGTGCTCCGGAGATGATCGTCAACAACGAGAAGCGGATGCTCCAGGAGGCCGTGGACTCGCTGTTCGACAACGGTCGGCGCGGCCGTCCGGTCACCGGACCGGGCAACCGTCCGCTGAAGTCGATCTCCGACATGCTCAAGGGCAAGCAGGGCCGGTTCCGCCAGAACCTGCTGGGCAAGCGGGTGGACTACTCGGGTCGGTCCGTCATCGTCGTCGGCCCGCAGCTCAAGCTGCACCAGTGCGGCCTGCCCAAGCAGATGGCCCTGGAGCTGTTCAAGCCGTTCGTCATGAAGCGGCTGGTGGACCTGGGCCACGCCCAGAACATCAAGTCCGCCAAGCGGATGGTCGAACGGGCCCGCCCGGTGGTGTGGGACGTGCTCGAAGAGGTCATCGCCGAGCACCCGGTGCTGCTCAACCGCGCGCCCACGCTGCACCGTCTGGGTATCCAGGCCTTCGAGCCGCAGCTGGTCGAGGGCAAGGCCATCCACCTGCACCCGCTGGTGTGCGGTGCGTTCAACGCCGACTTCGACGGCGACCAGATGGCCGTGCACCTGCCGCTGTCGGCCGAGGCGCAGGCCGAGGCGCGGATCTTGATGCTGTCGAGCAACAACATCCTCAAACCGTCGGACGGTCGTCCGGTGACCATGCCCACCCAGGACATGATCATCGGGCTGTACCACCTGACGTCCTACCTGGAGGGTGCGGCGGGCGAGGGTCGGGCCTTCAGCTCGGTGGCCGAGGCGATCATGGCCTTCGACGCTGGTGAGCTGCACCTGGGTGCGAGCGTGAAGATCCGCATGGACGACCTGGTCTTCGCCGAGACCGACGCGCCCGAGGGCTGGGCCCCCGGGCAGCCGGTGCTCTACGAGACCACGCTGGGCCGGGCCCTGTTCAACGAGCTGCTGCCGGTGGACTACCCGTACGAGAACGGTGTGGTCGACAAGAAGCGGCTGTCGGCGATCGTCAACGACCTGGCCGAGCGCTATCCGAAGGTCGAGGTCGCCGCGTCGCTGGACGCCCTGAAGGAGGCCGGTTTCCGCTGGTCGACCAGGTCCGGCGTGACCATCGCGATCTCCGACGTCGCCACCCCCGCCGCCAAGGCCGGGATCCTGGAGAAGCACGAGGCCGAGGCCGCCAAGGTGCAGGACCAGTACGACATGGGTCTGATCACCAACGACGAGCGGCGTCAGAACCTCATCGAGATCTGGACCCGCGCCACCGACGCGGTCGCCAAGGAGATGCAGGACAACTTCCCGGCCCGCAACGCGCTGCTGCGCATGGTCGGCTCGGGTGCCCGTGGTAACTGGATGCAGGTGCGGCAGATCGCCGGGATGCGTGGCCTGGTGGCCAACCCCAAGGGCGAGATCATGCCCCGCCCGATCAAGTCCAACTACCGCGAGGGCCTGTCGGTCCTGGAGTACTTCATCGCCACGCACGGCGCCCGCAAGGGTCTGGCTGACACCGCTCTGCGCACCGCCGACTCCGGGTACCTCACCCGGCGTCTGGTGGACGTCTCGCAGGACGTCATCGTGCGCGAGGAGGACTGCGGTACCGAGCGCGGCCTGACCACCACTATCGCGGTGCCGGACTCCACCGGCCTGCTGCGTCGGGGTGACAAGGTCCCGACCAGCGTGTTCTCCCGCACCCTGGCCGAGGACGTGGCGATAGACGGCGAGGTCATCGGCCGGGCCGGGGACGATGTCGGCGACGTGCTGCTGGACCGGCTGATCGAGTCCGGCGTCACCGAGCTCAAGGTGCGTTCGGTGCTGACCTGCGAGTCCCGGGTGGGCACCTGCGCCAAGTGCTACGGCCGGTCGCTGGCCACCGGCAAGCTGGTGGACATCGGCGAGGCCGTCGGCATCATCGCCGCCCAGTCCATCGGTGAGCCCGGTACCCAGCTGACGATGCGGACCTTCCACACCGGTGGTGTCGCCTCGGCGGAGGACATCACGCAGGGTCTGCCGCGTGTCCAGGAGCTCTTCGAGGCCCGTACCCCCAAGGGTGAGGCGCCTATCGCGGAGTTCTCCGGCCGGGTCACCATCGAAGAGCTCGACCGCAGCCGGAGGATCGTGCTGGCTCCGGACGACGGGTCCGAGGAGATCGCCTACCCGATCACCAAGCGCTCCCGCCTGCTGGTGGAGGACGGGCAGCACGTCGCCGTCGGCACCCAGCTGGTGCAGGGCGCGGTGGACCCGAAGAAGGTGCTGCGCATCCTCGGCCCCCGGGCCACCCAGAAGCACCTGGTGGACGAGGTCCAGGAGGTCTACCGCTCCCAGGGTGTGGACATCCACGACAAGCACATCGAGGTCATCGTCCGGCAGATGCTGCGCCGGGTGACGGTGCTGGACTCCGGCGAGACCGACCTGCTGCCCGGCGAGCTGGCCGAACGCGGCCGGTTCGAGGACACCAACCGGCGGGCGGTGGCCGAGGGCAGCCAGCCGGCCTCGGGACGTCCCGAGCTGATGGGCATCACCAAGGCGTCGCTGGCCACCGACTCGTGGCTGTCCGCGGCCTCGTTCCAGGAGACCACCAAGGTGCTGACCGAGGCGGCCATGTCGTCGCGGTCCGACCCGCTGCTGGGCCTGAAGGAGAACGTCATCCTCGGTAAGCTCATCCCGGCCGGTACGGGCCTGTCCCGCTACCGCGACATCGAGGTCGAACCCACCGAGGAGGCCAAGGCCGAGCTGTACCCGACCTTCGGCTACGACGAGATCGACTTCCCGACCCTGGGCCTGGGCACCGGCGAGGCGATCCCGCTGGACGATATCGACTTCGGCGATTTCCGCTGACGTCCTCACGGGCGGGGCCGCACCGGCGACGGTGCGGCCCCGTCTGGCGCATGCATCGACAAGGGCCTTGCGGATGTCGCAGATCCGAGACGTCATGTCGCCGGATTGAGACAGCTGTCTGGTCCGTGGGGGCGGTCCTGGTTCGTAGAATCTGGGTCATCGACCGAGTTGATCACAACGTGCTGGGACAGAGACGACGATGAAGAGGACCATGGCTGCGGTGCTCGCAGCAGCAGTGATGAGTGCGCTGACCGGCTGCGGGGTATCCCTGGGCGACGGGGCCAAGGCTCCCGAGACCACTGCGGTGACCGTTTCCGAGCCGTCGTCAGCTTCCGGGTCGTCGCCCGACGAACCGGTACCGTCGGCGGAGCCGTCGGACGCCAAGCCTGCCGACGCCAAGCCTGCCGACGTCAAGTCCTTGCTGAAGCCGTCAGGGGCGACAGTGGCGATGTCCCTGCCAGGGGAGATGCTGTTGATGGCATCCGACTCCTTCGACGTGCTGACCACGTTCTACGGCGACGCGCTCGCCCAGCTTGGTGCGCAGGAGGACCAAGCCGCCACCGTCGGGACGACCTGGGTGTACTACGGTACCTACGACGGCGGTAAGAGCATCAAGATCGCTGTGCTCGGTAGCGGTGGCGCAGAGTACAGCACCACCGTCGCCGGTCTTGCGTCCGCAGGAGTTTCTGTGCCCGAAGGCTGGACTGTCGTCGTCGTCGAATACTGATCTGAAGGCGACGAAAACAATGGGCACGGTCATTCTCCGGACGGGACAGTGAGGGACGGCTCCTAGTGTCCTGCCACGGTCGCGGGACGAGGTACGGGTACGACTGTGACCAAGGACTCGAGTCCGGCGAAGTCGTCGGGGTTGGTGGTGTAGAGGGAGTCCGTGCACGGCGGCGGTGGCGGCGATCATGAGGTCGGCGATCCGCCGTCGGGGTGCGGCCTGCCGCTTTCACGGCTGCTGAGACTGGCCGAAGACGCGGGCGACTACTGGATGGTTCAATCAACGAGATGACTGTTGAGCAGGAGACTGGTGAGGACGGGAGGACGGATGCAGGTCTACACGCACGGGCACCACGAGTCGGTGCTGCGGTCCCACCGATGGCGGACGGCCCATAACTCGGCTGCGTACCTGGTGCCGCACCTGCACCGCAGCGATCGGCTGCTCGACGTCGGGGCGGGGCCGGGGACCCTCACTGCGGACCTGGCTCGGCTGGTGGCACGGGTGACGGCGACCGAGGTCGGGACGGCCGAGCTGGCGCTGACCCGGGACGGGACCGTGGGGCTGGACAACGTCGGGCTGGCCGTCGAAGACGTCCAGGCGCTCACCTTCGCCGCCGACACCTTCGACGTGGCCCATGCCCACCAGGTGCTGCAGCACGTGGCCGATCCGGTGGCGGCGCTGCGGGAGATGGGTCGCGTCACCCGGCCCGGTGGGCTGGTCGCCGCGCGGGACGGCGACTATGCCGGTTTCGTGTGGTGGCCGATGCTGCCCGAGCTGGACGAGTGGCTGCGGCTGTACTGGACGGTCGCCCGGGCCAACGGTGGTGAACCTGACGCTGGGCGACGGCTGCTGTCCTGGGCCCGGGCCGCGGGGTTCGCCGACGTCACAGCAACCACGTCGACCTGGTGCTTCGCAACCCCCGAGGAGCGGTCCTGGTGGGGCGGGACCTGGGCCGACCGGGTCGTGGACTCGTCGCTGGCCCGCCAGCTGGTCGACGACCGTCATGCCACCAGCGCCGACCTGCGGCGCATCAGCGCTGGTTGGTGCCGATGGGCCGAGGCCGAGGACGGCTGGTTCTCCGCGCTGCACGGTGAGGTCCTCTGCCGGGTGCCCTCCCAGTAGCTCGACCGTCTAGCACCGTGTCGGCGCCGGGAGGCCAAGGCCCCGTCGTCGTCGGCGGCTCCGCCGCCCCCGACGTGTACAGGTTTTGTTACCGATGTTTCGAGATCAGTACATCAGGTTGCTGTCCTGCCCGCTGACGGTTGCCTATCGTTGTCGGGTCGAGGGGTTCAAGACCGTGGACCAGGCAGGTCCGAGCCTGTCGGCCGTGGAACCAGACACCAGGAGATGACCATGAGATCGCAACGCACCACTGTCGCCGTCGCGGCGACCTTCGTCCTCGCCCTCGGCACTCTCACCGGCTGCGGCGCCGTCAACGATGTGCGAAACGCCGTCGACGAGGTGCGGGACGCCGTCGACGACATTCAAGAGCTGTCGAACACCGAGGTCAGCGAGGAGTGGTGCAGCCGAGTCACCAGCCTTGAGGACGGTCTCGCGGCCCAGGAATGGGCGGCAGAGGTGAAAGACGGCGCTCCCGATATCATCCAAGACGATATCGACGTCATCGCGGACTACGCCGAGAAGCATCCTGACGGGGCGTCCGTGTCGAGTATCAAAGACGTCTCTGTCGTCACCGCTGCGGCCAAGGTCGAGATAGCCGTCGGACTGTGCTTGACCCAGCACCCGACCACGGACCCGACCACGGACCCGACTGCGGACCCAGAGGTGTCACAACCGTCTGGCACGTCAACCCCGCAGCAGGACAGTGGGGACCAGGACAGTGGGGACGATTCCTAGCATCCTGCCTGGTCAGGGCGGGATGGTGTCGGATCAGCCTGCGACTGCGAGCTGGTCTCGGAGCAGGGTGACGTCGGCGGACAGGGAGTCCACGACGGTGCGCTGCGCGGCGATATCGGCCGCGGAGCCCTCGGCCTCCATGTAGACGAGGATCTGCTGCTGGGCGATCAGCTGGATGGCCATGTCCGACAGCAGGGTCGTGGTGGTGGTGTAGGCGTCGACGACGACCTGCCGGTCGTCCAGGAAACGGGCGTAGACGTCCTCCAGGCGCGGGTCGACCTGGGTCACCTGGGTGCCGATATAGGCGAACTGCTCGGTGGTGCGGATCTGCTCGCGGTCGCCGACCGAGGCGTCGATCTGGGCCAGGGTGGGGTCGTCGGGGCTGAGCGTGGCGACGGTCGCGGCCAGCAGCGCCGCGACAGCGTCACGGTCGGACGGGCTCAGCGAGTCGTAGGCGGCGTGCAGCATCTCGTGCGTGGCGGCGGTGACCACCCAGCCGTGGAGACGCTCGTCCGCGGGTTGGTAGACGACGATCGACCCGACGGCGGGGTCGTAGCAGCCTGCCGCGTGCGGCGGGCACTGGCCGGGGAAGTCGTCGGCGTCGAGCAGCCGCGGGTCGTTGCCGAAGAACATTTTCTTGCCGGTGTCGGTCATGGTGGCCTCGTCGGCCAGGGCCACTACGTCGGCGGTCGGGCTGGTCGTCGCCCACGGGCTCCCGGACCAGTGGAGCGCGACCGCCACTCCCAGGAAGGTGACCACGACAGCCCAGGCCAGCCACTGGCGCCGCGGTCGGGTCGGTGCGACCGTCGGCTCGTCGCCGCGCCACGGACCGGCATCGGGGATGCGTCCGGACGCCTCGTCGATCACCCACTGCGGAACCCGTCCCGTGGGCGACCGCGGCAGGTCGTCGGGGATCACCACGCGAACAGCCTCGCACCTGCCCCAGCTCCAGAGCCACACGGTTCACCCGTACGACGTGTTCTCGGCACCGTCGGACCGGGTCAGAACGCCCGGACGAAGATCTCGACCCGGCGGTTGAGCTGGCGTCCGGCCGGGTTGTCCGAGCCGTCGGGGTTGGTGTCGGGAGCCACCGGGCGGGTCTTGCCGTAGCCCCTCACGTCCAGGTCCGTCGTCACTCCCGCTGAGCGCAGCGCGTCGGCCACCGTGCTGGCCCGGTTCTCCGACAGCCTCTGGTTGAGGTCGTCGCCGCCGACCGCGTCGGTATGACCCTCCACCGTCGCCACCGGGACGGCATTGTCCCGCAGCGCCTGGGCCACGGTCGCGATCACCGGCTGGGCTTCGGGGCGCAGCCGGTGGTCGCCGAAGTCGAACAGCAGACCGGCGTCCACCGTGATCGACACCCCGCACGACTCCTGCGGGGTCAGTGCCTCCAGCGGCGGGAACTGCCCCAGCGGCGGGACGCCCGGCAGCGGATCGGCTGGGACCTTCCGGGTGCCGCGCGAGTCGGTGACGGTGGCGGTCCCGGCGCCGTCGTTGACGATCGCGGTGCCGTCCGGACCGCGGTACGACCCGGTGCCGTCGCCGTGGTTGACGATCTCGGTGCCGTCCGCGCCCTGGTAGGTACCGGAACCGTCGCCATAGTTGGTGATCTCGGTGCCGTCCGGGCCTCTGTACCAGCCGGCGCCGTTGCCGTAGATCTTCAGCTCGGTGCCGTCGGGGCTGGAGTACGAGCCCGTGCCGCCTCCGTCGTTGACGACCGCGGTGCCGTCCGCCCCGTGGTACGTGCCCGAGCCGTTGCCGTGGTTGACGATCGCGGTGCCGTCCGGGCCCTGGTACGTGCCCGAACCGTCGCCGTAGTTGACGACCGTGGTGCCGTCGGGACCGGTGTAGCTGGTGCTGCCGTCGCCGTAGGCGAGGATCGCACCGTCGGAGGTGATCCGGGTGCCGTCGTCGTCGCAGGCGGCCGGCGAGACGGTCAGCCCGGGGTACTTGTCGGCGATATCGGCGAACCGGATGGTGAAGGCGTCGTCCTGGGCGCTCAGCAACGACAGGTCCGGCAGGGTGAACAGCGGCACCGGCGGGACCTCGCCCTCGGGGAAACCGAGCACCCCGGTGCTGGGGGTGCAGGGGCTGGTGCAGGGCACGGGGTGGTCGTCGGGGTCGGACGTGCAGCCGACCACGACCAGCATGAGTCCGAGGCCGCACGCCACCGGGGTTGTCCTGGTCCAGATCATGGTGCCACCGTACTTCGCGCGGTAGACGAGGACCGTGGACGACGTGTGAGGACGACGTGACAGGTCGGTCCGGCGCCGTCGAGCGCGGCCTCTGCCCCCAGGACGGTCACGGCAGCCAGCGGACAGGTTGTTCGGGCGTCGTCGTTTTGACGGGTGTGGGGGTGGCCGGTAGGGTGACGTTCCGTGCCCGCGTCGTCGGGCCCCTTGTGCGTGCGTGCAGCCGACGTTCAGGTCTAGACCTGCGGGCCGGGGCAGCACGGGTGGTTGGACCCACCTCAATACGGCGGACAGGACCTAGTCCTGCGCCGTGCCGAGGTGGGACGACACACCCGAGCGCGGGGGTCGCGGAAGGCGGGACGACAGACCCGCGGGGTAGCCGGACGGCACGGCGATCCGCACACCTGCCGGCCGTCCAAGGTGACGGGCGCCGGTCGACCAGAGCAGTGACCGACGAGTACGGAGACGTAGTGCCTACCATCCAGCAGCTGGTCCGCAAGGGTCGGCAGGCGAAGAAGAACAAGTCGAAGACGCCGGCGCTCAAGGGTTCGCCCCAGCGGCGCGGCGTGTGCACCCGTGTGTACACGACGACCCCGAAGAAGCCGAACTCGGCGTTGCGCAAGGTCGCCCGCGTCCGGCTGTCCTCCGGCGTGGAGGTCACCGCCTACATCCCGGGCGTCGGCCACAACCTCCAGGAGCACTCGATCGTCCTGGTGCGCGGCGGCCGGGTGAAGGACCTGCCCGGCGTGCGCTACAAGATCATCCGTGGTGCCCTGGATACCCAAGGGGTCAAGGGTCGCCAGCAGGCCCGTAGCCGTTACGGCGCGAAGAAGGGCTGACGCAGATGCCGCGTAAAGGACCAGCCCCCCGTCGTGTGCTCATCGCCGACCCGGTGTACGGGTCGCCCGTGGTCACCCAGCTGATCAACAAGGTGCTCCTGGACGGCAAGAAGACCGTCGCGGAGTCCATCGTCTACGGCGCCCTGGAAGGTGTGCGCGAGAAGACCGGCGGTTCCGACCCGGTCGCCGTGCTCAAGCGGGCCCTGGACAACGTCCGTCCGTCCATCGAGGTCAAGTCCCGCCGCGTCGGTGGCGCGACCTACCAGGTGCCGGTCGAGGTGCGTCCGGTCCGGGCGATGACCCTGGCGCTGCGCTGGTTGACCGACTTCTCCCGGCAGCGGCGGGAGAAGACCATGACGGAACGCCTGATGAACGAGATCCTCGACGCGAGCAACGGCCTGGGGGCCGCGGTGAAGCGTCGCGAAGACATGCACAAGATGGCCGAGTCCAACCGGGCCTTCGCGCACTACCGGTGGTGACCCGACCGCACCTGGAGCCTGTAAGCACACCTCAGCGACAAGGACAAGACTCGTGGCACTCGACGTGCTCACGGACCTGACCAGGGTCCGCAATATCGGCATCATGGCCCACATCGATGCCGGCAAGACGACGACCACCGAGCGGATCCTGTATTACACCGGGGTCAACTACAAGGTCGGCGAGACGCACGACGGCGCCTCCACGATGGACTGGATGGCCCAGGAGCAGGAACGCGGCATCACCATCACGTCGGCCGCGACGACCTGTTTCTGGAAGGACAACCAGATCAACATCATCGACACCCCGGGGCACGTGGACTTCACCGTCGAGGTGGAGCGCAGCCTGCGGGTGCTCGACGGTGCGGTCGCGGTGTTCGACGGCAAAGAAGGGGTCGAGCCGCAGTCCGAGACGGTGTGGCGCCAGGCCGACAAGTACGACGTGCCGCGCATCTGCTTCGTCAACAAGATGGACAAGCTCGGCGCCGACTTCTTCTTCACCGTCAAGACCATCAAGGACCGGCTCAAGGCCAAGCCGCTGGTCCTGCAGCTGCCGATCGGGGCGGAGAGCGACTTCGTCGGCGTGGTCGACCTGGTCGAGAACCGGGCTCTGGTCTGGCGCGGCGAGACCGCGCTGGGCGAGAAGTACGAGGTCGAGGCGGTCCCGGCCGACCTGGTCGAACAGGCGGCCGAGTACCGGGCCGAGCTGCTGGAGGCGGTGGCTGAGACCGACGAGGCGCTGCTGGAGAAGTACCTGGGCGGCGAAGAGCTCACGGTCGCGGAGATCAAGGCCGGTATCCGGGCGCTGGTCATCGCGTCCGAGGCCTACCCGGTGCTGTGCGGCTCGGCCTTCAAGAACAAGGGCGTGCAGCCCATGCTCGACGCGGTGGTGGACTACCTGCCCTCCCCGCTGGACACCCCGAGCGTGGTGGGCCACGACGTGAAGAACGAGTCGGTGAGCGTCGAGCGCAAGGCTGACGCCGCCGAGCCGTTCGCGGCCCTGGCCTTCAAGGTCGCCGCGCACCCGTTCTTCGGCAAGCTCATCTACGTGCGGGTCTACTCCGGCAGGGCCGCGACCGGTACGCAGGTGCTGAACGCGACCGAGGGCAAGAAGGAACGCATCGGGAAGATGTTCCAGATGCACGCCAACAAGGAGAACCCGGTCGAGGAGGCCCAGGCCGGGCACATCTACGCGTTCATCGGGCTCAAGGGCGTCAAGACCGGCGACACTCTGTGCGCTGTCAACGCCCCGATGATCCTGGAGTCCATGACCTTCCCCGAGCCCGTCATCGACGTGGCGATCGAGCCGAAGACCAAGGGCGACCAGGAGAAGCTCTCCACCGCGATCCAGAAGCTGGCCGAGGAGGACCCGACCTTCCGGGTCCGCCTGGACGACGAGACCGGTCAGACCATCATCGGCGGGATGGGCGAGCTGCAGCTCGACGTGCTGGTCGACCGGATGCGCCGCGAGTTCAAGGTCGAGGCCAACGTCGGCAAGCCGCAGGTGGCCTACCGCGAGACGATCCGCCGCAAGGTGGAGAAGGTCGAGTACACCCACAAGAAGCAGACCGGTGGTTCGGGGCAGTACGCCAAGGTGCAGGTCACCTTCGAACCGCTCGACATCAGCGAGGGTGAGCTCTACCAGTTCGAGAACAAGGTCACCGGCGGGCGGATCCCGCGCGAGTACATCCCGAGCGTGGACGCTGGTATCCAGTCGGCCATGCAGCTGGGTGTGCTGGCCGGCTTCCCGCTGGTCGGTATCAAGGCCACGCTCCTGGACGGGGCGTACCACGAGGTCGACTCGTCAGAGATGGCGTTCAAGATCGCCGGTTCGATGGTCCTCAAGGAAGCAGTCCGCAAGGCTGACCCGGCTCTGCTGGAGCCGATCATGGCGGTCGAGGTCCGCACCCCGGAGGACTACATGGGCGATGTTATCGGCGACCTCAACTCTCGGCGCGGCATGATCGTGTCCATGGAGGACGCGACCGGGGTCAAGGTGATCCAGGCGCGCGTGCCGCTGTCCGAGATGTTCGGCTACGTCGGGGACCTGCGTTCGAAGACGCAGGGCCGCGCCGTGTACTCGATGCAGTTCGACAGCTACGCAGAGACACCGCGTAGTGTTGCCGACGAGATCATCAAGAAGACCCGGGGCGAGTGAGCCCCAGCGGGTCGCAACCCGCAAGACAGCACGACCCGTAGGATCGTCCGGGGAACGGGGACCAGCCAGGTCCCCGGTGACCGGGCACTGGCACACAGTCCGAGGAGGACCACCAAGTGGGTAAGGCGAAGTTCGAGCGGAACAAGCCGCACGTCAACATCGGCACGATCGGCCACGTCGACCACGGCAAGACGACGCTGACCGCCGCCATCACCAAGGTGCTGCACGACAAGCACCCCGAGCTGAATCCCTTCACGCCGTTCGACGAGATCGACAAGGCGCCGGAGGAGAAGGCCCGGGGCATCACCATCAACATCGCTCACGTCGAGTACCAGACGGACAAGCGCCACTACGCGCACGTCGACGCTCCTGGTCACGCCGACTACATCAAGAACATGATCACCGGGGCCGCCCAGATGGACGGCGCGATCCTGGTGGTCGCGGCGACCGACGGCCCGATGGCCCAGACCCACGAGCACATCCTGCTCGCGCGTCAGGTGGGTGTGCCGTACCTGCTCGTCGCCCTGAACAAGTCTGACGCGGTGGACGACGAGGAGATTCTCGAGCTCGTCGAGCTGGAGGTCCGCGAGGCGCTGACCAAGCAGGGCTTCCCCGGCGACGACGCCCCGGTGGTCCGGGTCTCCGCGCTCAAGGCGCTGGAGGGCGACCCGGAGTGGACCAAGTCGGTCGAAGAACTGATGGAGGCGGTGGACGAGAACGTGCCGGAGCCGGCTCGTGACGTCGACCAGCCGTTCCTCATGCCGATCGAGGACGTCAACACCATCACCGGTCGTGGCACCGTGGTCACCGGCCGGGTCGAGCGGGGCCGCCTCAACGTCAACGAGGAGGTCGAGATCGTCGGTATCCGCGAGAAGGCGACCAAGACCACCTGCACCTCCATGGAGTCGTTCCACAAGACGACCGACTTCGTGCAGGCCGGTGACAACGTCGGTCTGCTGCTGCGCGGCACCAAGCGTGAAGAGGTCGAGCGCGGCCAGGTCGTGGTGAAGCCGGGTTCGATCACCCCGCACACCCAGTTCGAGGGCCAGGTCTACATCCTGACCAAGGACGAGGGCGGGCGGCACAACCCGTTCTACACCAACTACCGGCCGCAGTTCTACTTCCGCACCACCGACGTCACCGGCGTCATCACGCTGCCCGAGGGCACCGAGATGGTAATGCCCGGCGACAACACCGAGATCCACGTCGACCTGATCCAGCCGATCGCCATGGAAGAGGGCCTCCTCTTCGCCATCCGCGAGGGTGGCCGCACCGTCGGCTCAGGCCGGGTCACCAAGATCCTCAAGTGAGCCTGTAGGGCACACCCGAAGGGCCGGACGCCTAGCGTCCGGCCCTTCGTCGTGCCTCGCATCCTCATCGCCGTGATGCCCGTTCTTGGGTTACACTATTTACAGTGTGGAGGTGGTGGCGGTGAGTTCTCTTGTGGTCAGTCCGTGGACGACGTCGTCGTCACAGCTGCTGCGCGGGCGGCGTGGAGGTACCCACCAGAGGGTGGCGCGCACGGTCGTGACGCTGGAGGACGGCACCGAGCTGGAGGCAGGTGACGGTCTGCTGGCGATGATCAACGCACTGGTCGTCGAGGATCTTGCCGGGCGTCGTGCACGGGTGGAGATCGTTCCCGAGCTGCTCACCCCCGAAGAGGCCGCGCAGCTGCTGGGTGTGTCCCGGCCGACGGTGTACGCCTGGCAGGACTCGGGTGCGCTCGACCGGGTAGACCAGGGCAACCGTCGGATGGTTCGGCTCAGCGAGGTCGAGACGCTGCTTGCTGCACGTGCCGACCGTGAGCGCGTCGACCATGAGGTGGCACAGGTCGCCGCCGTCGACGTTCTCGACGACCGGGAGTACGTCCGGGCGATGCAGGCCGCCCGTCGTTCAGGTGGTGCCCGTGCCGTGGCCAAGGTGCGGGCCCGTCAACGTGCCGCGCTCGCTGCGGCAGCGGCCGAGCACGCAGGGGGCAGCAGTGCGACGACCTCGTGATCCGTTGGCGTCGTCCGACGAACTGAGACCCGACCGGTTGGTGTCCGGGGGCTGTTGGCTGCGACTGCTGGCCTGGGGCTGGGCCGATTGGTGTTCGGAGGCCTACGCCGGAGACCTGCCCGCCGCCGACGCCGACGTGTTCGGGCTCGCTGACGCTGTGTGCTGCCTGTTCACATAGACGGCGGGGACCGTTCTTCGTACAGGTCACGTGACCGTACAGACGTGCCGCGCCCAGGCGTGAGTTCCGCACCCGAGGTAGGTCCTGCGGCTGTTGACATACACAGTGGCTCTGTATAGTGTTGGGCTACATACAGTGTTGCTGTACAGTACTGCTGACTCGAAGGGAGGTGTCTATGGCACGAACCAAACGACGTCCGCCGCTCACCGAGACCATGTTCTACACGCTGGTGGCGCTGCGGGAGCCAGCACACGGCTACCGCATCATGGAGCAGGTCGAGGAACTCAGCGACGGCACCGTGCGCATCGCCGCCGGAACGATGTACGGCATCTTGGAGAACCTCAGCACGCAGGGTCTGATCGCCGCGGTCCCTGACCCCGACCCTCGCCGCAAGGTCTACGCCATCACCGCTGCGGGCAGCACCGTGCTGACCGACGACGTCCACCGACTCCAGCGCATGGTCGACGCCGCATCCACCCCGACAAGGAGCGCATCATGACGCGTACGAAGTACACCCTCATCTACAAGGTCGACGAGGAACGATGGTTCAACACGATGGCCAGCCGAGGCTGGCGACTGGACCGGACGTCCATATTCTGGTGGTACCACAAGTTCGTCGCCGACGAGCCCGGCGAAACTGTCGTCCGGATCGACAACCGGGTGTTCACCAGCGCTGACGACCGGGAGCAGTACAGCACTCTCATGGCCGACGCCGGCTGGCGTCTGGTCAACGGCCCGCTTCCTCGCGGGTGGGGCTGGTGGGGGAGGCTCGCCCCGATGCAGTACCTGGTGCGGATGCGCCCGGACGCCGACGACGACATCTTCTCCGACGACGCCAGCAGGGCTCTCAACCACCTGGAGGCGGCGCGGAGGTCGTCCGTCCCGCTGTTCGTGCTGCTGGCAGTGTTCTTGCTCTGCATGCTGCTGCAGTGGATCTCCTTCGTCACGATGAGTCGCGACCCGGTCGACTTTGATGCCTATTCGTGGCTGATGTGGATTCCGGTACCAGCTACGGTTGTTGGAGGAGCAATCGTCGGCGGCCTGATGCGGATCACCCTCTTCCACTGGCGGAGGCTGGCCACGTCGTTGTGCTCCTCTCAGCCTGTCGCGTCCGCCGAGTGAGTCTCCGCTGGCAAGGGTAGTGAGAGGTGGGGGTCCCCGCGAGAGAGGGGCGTGGAAGCCCCCCCCTCCCGGGGGAGCCCCCCCCTCCTGTGCCGGGTTTGGGCGTCCTCCGG